>JAFAYM010000129.1 GCA_019240395.1 Acidisphaera sp.
GTGTCGTAGTTGAAGGTCGCCGACAGCACCTTGAAGGCGAAGCGGGTGGAGATGCCGTCCATGCCCTCGTCGACGCCGGCGGTGTCGCGGTACTCCTGGATCGACTTGGCGTGCGGATCGGTCTCTTTCAGGCTCTCGCCGTCATAGATGCGCATCTTGGAGAACAGGCTGCCCGAGCTCGGCGGGTGCAGGCGCGACAGCACGGCGAAGCGGGCCAGCATCTCGAGCGTGCCGGGAGCGCAGGGTGACGCCGCGAGATCGCTGCCGCGGATCAGCTTCTGATAGATCTTCTGCTCCTCGGTGACGCGCAGGCAGTACGGCACCTTGATGACGCAGATGCGGTCGATGAAGGCTTCGTTGTTCTTGTTGTTGCGGAAGGTCTGCCACTCCGCCTCGTTGGAGTGGGCGAGGATGACGCCCTGGAAGGGAATGGCGCCGATGTTCTCGGTGCCGACGTAGTTGCCCTCCTGCGTCGCCGTCAGCAGCGGGTGCAGCATCTTGATCGGCGCCTTGAACATCTCGACGAATTCGAGAAGCCCCTGGGTGGCGCGGTTCAAGCCGCCGGAGAAGCTGTAGGCGTCGGGATCGGCCTGGCTGTGCAGCTCCAGCATGCGGATGTCGACCTTGCCGACCATCGACGAGATGTCCTGGTTGTTCTCGTCGCCGGGCTCGGTCTTGGTCACGCCGATCTGGCGCAGGCGGGACGGGTAGATCTTGGCTACAGTGAAGCGGGTGATGTCGCCGCCGAACTCGTCGAGCCGCTTCACCGCCCATGGGCTGAGCAGGCCGGTAAGGCGCCGCCGCGGCAGGGCGAAGCGCTCCTCGAGCTCGGGACCCATCTCGTCGGGGTCGAACAGGCCGAGCGGGCTCTCGAACACCGGGCTGATCTTGTCGCCGGCCTTCAGCACGTAGATCGGCAGCTTCTCCATCAGCAGCTTGAGCCGCTCGGCGAGTGAGGATTTGCCGCCGCCGACCGGTCCGAGCAGGTAGAGGATCTGCTTGCGCTCCTCGAGGCCCTGGGCGGCGTAGCGGAAGAAGTTGACGATCCGCTCGATCGTCTCCTCCATGCCGTAGAATTCCTCGAACGTCGGATAGGTCTTGATCGTCCGGTTCATGAAGATGCGGCCGAGGCGCGCGTCCTTGGCCGTGTCGACGATCTCGGGTTCGCCGATCGCCGCCACCATGCGCTCCGCCGCCGTCGCGTGCGCCATCGGCTCGCTGCGGCAGAGCTCGAGATACTGGTAGAGCGACATCTCGCTTTCCCGGCGACCCTCGAAGCTCCGCCTGGTGCGGGACAGGAACTCGTCAATGGCACTCATCGGTGACTCCATGACGGCTTTGACGAGGGCTTCCGGATCGCGTCCTTGGTGATCGCGTTCGGTTGAGCTGCGCACCCTCGAGGCGGCCTGTGCTGTTCTTTGTTTGTTCTGGCCTGATCGCCGCTCCGGCACAAGCGTGCAGATGGCGGTCCGACGGGGAATAGAGCTGTGCCGCGCGGTCACGGTGCTGCGAGGGCGATCGCATCGATCCGAACCAGGCGGGGGAAGGCGGTGCCTTCAGCACGGGTGTCGAGACTCTCCTAGGCGTGAACGAGCGGGTGCGACGAACAGATGCAAGAACCCGGCCGTCCTGGGCGGCTGCATCGGCTGATCTCGGCGCGCGACCCTTTGCGTCAACGGCTCCCCCGACTGTCGATCCGCCCCCGTTCCCGGTCCGCTCTTTCGCCGTGTACGGCATGGCTTGCGAACGCTTTCGGGCGGCCGGACGTCCCGCCCCTTGGACCGCCCACCGGCTGCTGGCATCCCGAGCGCCGCGGATTCGAACCCAAGTGTAGCATACGGCGAGCCTAATAAGTTCTTACTTCTTCGATGGCCGGGCGACACCAAGAACAACGGTTTAGGGTTTCCCGTGTTGCCGGCCAGACACGGTTGGACCAGACACGATTTGAACAGCCAATCGGGCAAAGTTGCGGCGCCAGCAGTGCGCCGACTTCGTTCGCCGGTCCCGGCGCCGCTCTCGCTTTGCGATCCCCGGTAGCTTTCCATTGAATGGATAAGCTTCCGTTCATCGGGATGGCTGGAATTCGGGCCTCGGCCTGCGCCCCGCCCGGCGCGGAGGTCGGCGCCAGGCACTGACGATGCGGCGGGCAGCGGGTTGGAGCTGACGAGCCCCGATCATCTTTGCGTCGGCGCGGTGTGCGACCGATCGCCGCGGTGCAGCCAGCGCCCCTGGCTCAGCCGATCACCACGCTCAGCGGCTCCGGGGCGTCGGTCACGCTCAGCGGCGTGTGACCGGCCGGGTCACCATCCGCCTGGGCAGGAATGCCGGGGCTGTCCAGCAACTCGATGCATCGAGCGCGCAGCAGGCGCAGGCCCGGAACCCGATGCAGCCGGTTCAGCGGCAGTGCCGCGCCGTACATCAGGGTCGCCGCAGCACCGCCATGCTCGAACAGCGCCACGCAGAAGCCGGGTTCCCCAGGGGTGGCATCGGGCGCGAGCGTGTAAGGTCCGGCATACAGGCGCCCCTTGCTGATGATGGCGCTGCCCGCTTCGACGGAAACCCCGTCCACACGCATGCGGATCGCCGGATAGGCGTAGCGCGCCATTTCGCGAAAGCCCTGCAGGACGTAGGCGCCGCGGCCGATCGCCCGCTTCAGCGGCAGCGACAGGCGGTGCACCACCTGGGCGTCGAAGCCCACCCCCAGCATCTGCACGAACAGCCGCTCTCTCGCTGCTTCCCCCAGGCGCTCGGAACGGGCGAGCCCCGGCCAGAGCCGGCAGGTGCGGCCGAAAGCCAGGGCGGCGGCGATCGGGTAGGGCGCGAAGGACAGGGCGAGCTCACGCGCCAGCACGTTGGCGGTGCCCAGGGGAATGATACCGAGCCGCGCGGTGCTGCCGAGCAGCCCGCTCGCCACCTCGGCGATGGTGCCATCACCCCCCGCCGCCACCACCTGCTCGGCGCCGCCGCGGACCGCCTCGCGGGCCAGCATCGCGGCGTGGCCCGGAGAGCGCGTCTCAGCAAGGTCGAGCCGCATGCCGTTTGCCAGCAGCAGGTCCACCACCTGCCAGAGGCCCCGGGCGCGGAGCGAGCGCGCCCGACCGCCGGCCGTCGGGTTGTAGACGATCAGCAAACGTTAAGACGATCGGCGGGTGAGAGAGCCGGCAAAATCATGCTGACAAGCTTTCAATATTGCACGCCGGCATTGCATGGCGATGACACTGCCGAGTCGGCGGCATGATATTCACCTATTCGCCGGATTCGCTGGCGCGTCATGCAAACTTCACTGAGCCGACGCGATCGGCATCGTATCTGCTGCGCCGCGATGCATCCCAATACTTGCACGCAGCATAGCTTCTGATGAACGCCAACGCCGGACCGGAAAGCTATCGCAGCGTCTTCATCTCCGACACGCATCTCGGCACCCGTGGCTGCCGCAGCGACTTCCTGGCCGATTTCCTGGCACGGATCAGTTGCCAGCGGCTGTTCCTGGTCGGCGACATCATCGATGGCTGGCGACTGCGCAAATCCTGGTACTGGGACGCGACGCACGACGAGGTGGTGCGCCTGGTGCTCTGCCACGCCCGCGCCGGCACGGAGGTGACGTATATTCCCGGCAATCACGACGAGATGTTCCGCGCCTGGCTGCCGCCGCTGTTCCCGGGGGGGCTCGAGGTGGCCGGCATCCGGCTGATGCCGGAGGCCTCCCATGTCACCGCCGACGGCCGGCGGCTGCTGGTGACCCATGGCGACGCGTTCGACAGCGTGGTGCGCTACGCCCGCGTGCTGGCGCTGCTGGGTGACGGGGCCTACACGCTCGCGTTGACGCTCAATCGCTGGTTCAACGTCGTGCGGCGCCGGCTCGGCTATCCCTACTGGTCGCTCTCCGCCTGGATGAAGCGACAGGTGAAAGAGGCGGTGAAGGCGATCGGCCGGTTCGAGATTGCGCTCGCTTCCGAGGCGCGCCGCCGCGGCTTCGACGGCGTGGTCTGCGGCCATATCCACCACGCCGAGATGCGTGACGTCGGGGGCGTGCTCTATGTCAACGACGGCGACTGGGTGGAAAGCTGCACGGCGCTGGTCGAACACCATGACGGCCGGCTCGAGCTGGTGGACTGGGCGGCGCTGAACGGCCTCTCCTTCTACGCCTCGGTGGGCGCCGGATTGCCGCAAGCTGCCTGACCAGGTCGCCCCGTTCCCGCCGCCTGCCAGCCCGCCAGTCGCTCGCCTGCCATCCGCCAGCGCGGGGCAGATCCGGCCGAGCCGCATCCTCATCGTCACGGATGCATGGCGGCCGCAGGTGAACGGCGTGGTGCGCACGCTCGCCACCGTCGCCCAGGAACTCACCGCAATGGGTCACGCCGTCGAGGTGATCGGCCCGGACCGGTTCGCCACTCTGCCCTGCCCGACCTATCCGGACATCAGGCTGGCGATCCTGCCGCGTCGCCGGCTGGCGCGCATCATCGAGGGGTTCGACCCGGACGCGCTGCATGTCGCGACCGAGGGACCGCTCGGCCTGGCGGCGTCCAGGTGGGCGCGCCGGCACGAGTTTCCCTACACCACGGCCTTCCACACCCGCTTTCCCGAATACGTTCGGGCGCGCACCGGCCTCCCGCCGGGCCTGCTCTACGCCTGGCTGCGCCGCTTCCATGGCTTCGCTCGCGGCACGATGGTGGCGACGGAAGGGCTGCGGGCCGAGCTGGCGGGGCGGGGTTTCGGCCATCTGCTGAGGTGGTCACGCGGCGTCGATCTCGGGCTCTTTCGCCCGCAGCCGGCCGAGGACTGGCCCTTGCAGCGGCCGATCTTCGCCTATGTCGGGCGGATAGCGGTCGAGAAGAATCTCAGCGCTTTCCTGGACCTCGACCTGCCCGGGTCCAAGCTCGTCGTGGGTGACGGACCGCTGCTGCCGGCCTTGCGTCGACGGTATCCCAAGGTGCTGTTCACCGGCCCGCGCTACGGTGAGGCGCTGGCGCGGGCTTATGCCGGGGCGGACGTGTTCGTGTTCCCCTCGCTGACCGACACCTTCGGCCTGGTGGTGCTGGAGGCGCTGGCCTGCGGCACGCCGGTGGCGGCCTTCCCGGTCACCGGCCCGCGTGACGTGATGGCCGGCGCCCAAGGCGCGATCGGCGCCCTGGATTTCGACTTGCGAGCGGCGGCGCTCAGTGCGCTCGGAGCGGACCGGGCCGCCTGCCGGTCACACGCCGACCGGTTCAGCTGGCGCGCCTGCGCCGAGACGTTCCTGGCCAACCTGGCGCTGAAACGTCCCAGGTAGGGGGCCCGGGGCCGACCGGCAGGTAGCGTCCCTGGCCGTGCCCTGGTTTGCCGCCGCTGCTGCCCGCGTGCTACCCGCCGCCCCATGTTGGCCCCCCGACCGGCCCGGGCGCGATGCTGAAGCGTCTGTCCCAGCATCCCTGGCCGCAGGCCGCGCTGGCGCATCTGCTCGGCCGCTATCTCGCTGTTGCGCTGCGCACCACGAGGTGGACGCTGCACGGCGAGGAGAACGTGGCGCGGCACTTCGCCGGCGATCCGGCGGTGGTCGCCTTCTGGCACGAACGCCTGCCGATGATGCCGGTGCTATGGTTCGAGGCCCGGCGCCGCGGCGCTTCCGCCCGGGTCAACGTGCTGGTCAGCCGCCACCGCGACGGGCGCTTCATCGGCGCCGTAGTCAGCCGCTTCGGCCTGCAGGTCGTGCACGGCTCCTCCTCGCGCGGCGGCGCCACCAGCGTGCGCACCATGCTCGGGCTGCTCGAACGTGGCGAGCACGTGGCGATCACGCCGGACGGGCCGCGCGGCCCGCGCCGCCGTGCCGCCGCGGGGGTAGCGCAGGTCGCCGCCGTCTCGGGCGTGGCGGTGCTGCCGTGCGGCGCCCAGACGACGCGCCGGCGCGTCATGCAGACCTGGGACCGCATGGTGGTGCCCCTGCCGTTCGGGCGCGGCGTGATCGTCTGCGGCACCCCGGTGGCGGTGGCGCGCGACGAGTGGCAGGAGGCGCTGCCGGCCATCGAGCAGGCGCTGACCGAGGCTGCCGAGCTGGCCGACCGGCTGTGCGGGGCCTGAGATGGGGCGATGGGCGGGAGCCCAATGGGCGAGAGCACTATGGGCGGTTGCCGCCACGCTCGCGGCGCCCGGCTTGCGGCTGCTGCTGCAGCTCCGCGCCCGGCGGGGCAAGGAAATCCCCGAGCGGCTCAAGGAGCGCCGCGGTATCGAGCCGGGGCATCGGCTGCCCGGCGCGCTGCTTTGGCTGCACGCCGCCAGCGTCGGCGAGACGGTCTCCGTCCTGCCGGTGCTGACCGAACTGGCGGCGCGGTCGCCTGAGCTACAGGTGCTGTTGACCACCGGCACGGTCACCTCCGCCGAGCTTTTGGCGCGGCTGCTGCCCGAGCGCGGGCTGGCGGCCCGGGTGACCCACCGATTCGTGCCGCTGGACGTGCCGGCCTGGGCGGCGCGCTTCCTCGATCACTGGCGGCCGGACGCGGCGTGCTTCGTCGAGAGCGAGCTCTGGCCGAACCTGATCGCCGCCTGCCGCCGGCGGCGGATTCCGCTGATGCTGCTGAACGCCCGGCTGTCGCCCAGGAGCTACGCCGGCTGGGCCCGCGCCCCGCTGCTGGCCCGCACCACGCTCGAGGGGTTCGCGGCGATCCGGGCGCGATCGGAGGCCGACGCGGCGCGCCTGCGCGCCCTCGGCGCCCGCGCCGTGACGGTCCCAGGGGACCTGAAATTCGCCGCCCCGCCTCTGCCGGTCGATGCCGGCGAGCTGACCCGCCTGCGCGCCTGGCTGGCCGGCCGCCCGGCCTGGCTTGCTGCCAGCACGCATCGCGGCGAGGACGAGGTCGCGCTCGACGTGCACCGCGCCTTGGCGCCGCGCTATCCCGGCCTGCTGACCATCCTGGCGCCGCGGCATCCCGAGCGCGGCGCTGCCATCGCCGCGCTGGCGGAGGGGCTCGCGGTGACCCGGCGCGCCTCGGGGCAGGACCCGCCCTCTTCGGCCGGGGTGTGGATCGCCGACACGCTCGGCGAACTCGGGCTGCTCTACCGGCTCGCTCCCATCGCTTTCATCGGGCGCAGCCTCGGTCGCCGGGCCGGCGGGCAGAATCCGCTGGAGGCGGCACGGCTCGGCTGCGCCGTGGCCGCCGGCCCGCACACCGGCAATTTCGCCGAGGCCTACGCCGTCCTCGCGCAGGCCGGCGCATTGCAGCGCGTCGACGGCGTAGCGCAGCTCGGCGCCTGGGTGGACCGCCTGCTCGGCGACCCGGACGAGCGCCGCCGGCTGGGTGAGGCGGCCTGCGGCGCCGCCGGACGCTGGGCAGAGCTGCCTGGGGAAAGCGCCGCCGCGCTGCTCGACCTGCTCGACGGCAAGCCGGGCTGATGCGCGCGCCGAATTTCTGGCAGGCCGATGGCGGCCGCCTGCTGCCTTGGCTGCTGGCGCCGGCCGCTGCGCTGACCGCCCGCATTACCGCGTCGCGCATGGCGCGCCCGGGATGGCGCGCGCCGGTGCCGGTTCTCTGCTGCGGCAATGTCACGGTCGGGGGCGCGGGAAAGACCACGCTGGCGCTCGATCTCGGTCGCCGGCTGACGGCGCGCGGCATCAGCGTGGGCTTTCTGAGCCGGGGCTACGGCGGGCGGGCGCGCGGCACTCGGCCTGTCGACCCGGTGAGCGACTCCGCCGCCCTGGTCGGCGACGAGCCGCTGCTCCTGGCGGCGATCGCGCCGACCTGGATCGGCGCCGACCGGGCGGCGGCGGCACGCGCGGCGGTGGCGGCCGGGGCGAAGGCGCTCATCCTCGATGACGGGCTGCAGAACCCCTCGCTGCAGAAGGATTTTTCTCTTCTTGTGGTGGACGGCCAATTCGGCTTCGGCAATCGCCGCCTGCTTCCGGCCGGCCCGCTGCGTGAGACGATCGCCGCCGCCGCCGCCCGCTGCGCCGCGGCGGTGCTGATCGGCGAGGACACCGCCGGGGCCGCCGCCGCCCTCCCCGCCGGATTGCCGGTGCTGCGCGCCCGGCTCCTGCCGGACCCGCACGCCCTGGCATTCCGGGGAAAACCCGTCATCGCCTTCGCCGGCATTGCCCGTCCGGAGAAATTCTTCGCCACCCTGCAGGAGGCCGGGGTCGAGCCGATCCGCCGCTACGGCTTCCCCGATCATCATCGCTACACCGAGGCGAGCCTGCATCGCCTCTTCGGGGAAGCCGCACGGCTCGGCTCGGTACTGCTCACGACGAGAAAGGACGCGGTGCGGATCCCCGCGAAACTGCGCGCGAGGGTCACCGCCATCGACGTCTCGCTGGCCTGGCAGGACGAGGCGGCGCTCGACCGACTGCTGGATGGCGTGACCGGGGGATGAGAACGCTGTGGTTCCGGTTCGAGGCCGCCCTGGTGCGCGCCGGCCTGCGCGTGCTGCACGCCCTTGGTCCGGCTCGCGCCTCCGACCTGAGCGGCGCAATCGCCCGCGGCGTCGGTCCGCTGCTGCCGGTGTCGCGCGTCGCCGACGCCAATCTGCGCCTTGCGATGCCCGAGCTGGACGGGTCAGCCCGGCACCGGATCGTCGGCGGCGCCTGGGAGATGCTCGGCCGCACCGTCGGCGAGCTGCCGCATCTGGCGCGGCTGGGCCGCACGCCGAGCGGTCCCGGCTGGGAGATCGTCAACGAGGCGATCGTGCGCGAACTCGCCGCGCGCGGCGGCCCGGCGATCTTCTTCTCCGGCCATATCGGCAACTGGGAGATGCTGCCGAAGGTGGCGGCGGAATACGGCATCCAACTGTCGAGCGTGTATCGCGCCGCCGACAATCCTCTGGTCGATGCGATGATCGGCGACCTGCGCCGCCGCGCCACCGGGCCCGGTCTTCGGCTGTTCCCGAAGGGCGCCGCCGGGGCGCGGGCGGCGTATCAGCTGATGGCGCAGGGCGGCATTCTCGGCCTGCTGATGGACCAGAAGCTCAACGACGGCATCGCCGTGGACTTCTTCGGCCGGCCGGCGATGACCTCGCCTTCGCTCGCCATCCTGGCGCTGCGCTTCCGCTGCCCGGTCATTCCCTGCCATGTGCAGCGCCTCGGTCCGGCACGCCTGCGCCTCATCGTGGAGCCGCCGCTGGCGCTGCCGGACAGCGGCGATCGCGAGGCCGACATCGTCTCCCTGACCCGCCGGGTGAATGCCCATCTCGAGCGCTGGATTCGCGAACGCCCGGAGAGTTGGCTCTGGATGCACCGCCGTTGGCCGAAGCAGTGAGGCCGGCTACCCTGCCGACCGGTATTGCAAACCAGGAGGTTCACGGTGAGCGCATCACGGCCACTTCACTTCGTCACGCTGCTCGGCAGCCTGCGGCGCGGCTCCTATAACGCCGCCATCGCTCGCGCTCTGCCCGCCCTGGCGCCTGACGGCGTCACCATCGCACCGCTTTCCTCGGTGGGCACCTTGCCGCTCTACGACGCAGACCTCCACACCGACGGCTTCCCCGCCGCCGTGCAGGAGATGGGCGAGGGGGTGCGCGCCGCCGATGGGGTGATCATCGTCACCCCGGAATACAACTACTCAATACCCGGCGTGCTGAAGAACGCGATCGACTGGCTGTCGCGGCTGCCCAACCAGCCCTTCGGCGGCAAGAAGGTGGCGATCCAGAGCGCGTCGCCCGGCATGCTCGGCGGCGCCCGGGCACAATACCACCTCCGTCAGAGCCTCGTGTTCCTCGATGCCTTCGTGCTGAACAGGCCCGAGGTGATGGTCGCCCAGGTCGCCTCCAAGGTGGACGGCAACGGCGAACTCACGGATCAGGCGACGCGGGAGTTCATTGCGGGTCAGCTGAAGGCGTTTGCGGCGTTCGTGAGGGGATGACAAGGCAGGGGCTTTACTCCCCACGCTGCCTCAGAGGGGCAGCACGCCTTGCGTCCCCTCGGCGCGGGCGCCGACCTCGCCGTCGGCAAAGCGCAGGCGCAGCGACGCCCCCGGCTTGACCGCGGCGGCGGTGGTCAGCGGCACGCCGGCGCGGGAAAACACCAGGGCGTAGCCGCGCTTCAGCACCGCTTCGTGCGAGACCGATTCCAGCCGGCCGAAGACCCCCTCCAGCCGGGCGGCGGCCTCGCGCAGCCGGGCGCGCAGCGGCGCCTCGCTCAGCCGGCCGAGGATGGCATCCGCCCGGCCGCGCCGGCCGGCCACGGCGTGGCGCAACGCGGCGCGCAGCGCGCCGCCTTGCAGCGCCAGCGCGGCGCCGCGGGCGGCGAGCAGGTTCGGCAGCGTCAGGCGCAGCCGCAGCGTGCGGTCAGCGAGGCGCTGCCGCGCCCCCGCGAGCACGCTCGGCAGGTCCGGCACGCCACGCTCCGCCCGCGCCAGCGCCGCCCGCTTCGCCGCCACCAGGTTCGGCAGCGCCAGCAGCAGCCGCGCCCCCCGATCGTCCAGCCGCTGGCTGATCATCCCGAGCAGCGAGGGCAGATCCGGCAGCCCGGCCTGTGCGCGGCCGAGCCGCAGCCGGCCGCTCTGGGCATGGCGATTGAGGCCGCCGGCCATGCGCGCCGCCTTGTGCACGAGGTCGGAGGCGAGCTCGGCCCGCGCCGGCACGGCGAGCTCGGCGGCGGCGGTCGGCGTCGGCGCCCGCCGGTCGGCGACGTGGTCGATCAGCGTCGTATCGGTCTCGTGGCCGACGGCCGAGATCAGCGGGATGCGACAGCCGGCGACGGCGCGCACCACCGCCTCGTCGTTGAAGGCCATCAGGTCCTCCAGGCTGCCGCCGCCGCGCGCGACGATCAGCACGTCGGGCCGCGGGACGCCGCCCGAGGGCAGCCGGCAGAAGCCGCCGATCGCCGCGGCGATGCGCGAAGCCGCCGCCTCGCCCTGCACCGGCACCGGCCAGAGCAGGACCGGCCGCGGAAAGCGCCGCGCGATCGTCGTGCGGATGTCCTGGATCACCGCGCCCTGCGCCGAGGTCACCACCCCCACCACCGCCGGCAGCAGCGGCAAGGCCCGCTTGCGGCCGGCATCGAACAGTCCCTCCTCGGCGAGGCGCTGGCGCAGCCGCTCCACGCGCGCCAGCAGCGCGCCGACCCCGGCGTACTCCATCCGCTCGACGATGAGCTGGTAGGAGGAGCGCTCGCCGTAGGCTGAGATGCGTCCGGTGGCCACCACCTCGACGCCGTTCTCCGGCATCATGCCGAGCCGGGCGACGCTCGGCTTCCAGGCGATGCCGGCGAGCTTGCCGCCCTCGTCCTTCAGCGCGAAGTAGATGTGGCCGGAGGAATAGCGCTTCACCTCGGTGAGTTCGCCGCGCACCCGGATGCGCCCGAAATTGCCCTCCAGCGTGCGCTTTACCGCCCCGGATATTTCGCTGACCGTGAATTCGGGAACGTTGGAAATCGCAGCGGCGGGCAGGTCGTCCATCCGCGGAGGCTATGCTAGAGCCGGCCGCGATTGAAGGAGGACGGGATGCGCGTGCTGGTGGTCGGTTCGGGCGGACGCGAGCACGCGCTGTGCTGGGCGCTGGCGGCGAGCCCCCTGCTCAGCCGGCTGTGGTGTGCGCCCGGCAATCCCGGCACCGCCGAGCACGCGGAGAACCTGCCGATCGGCGCCACGGACATCGCCGCCCTGGTCGGCTTCGCCGGGGACAATGCAATCGACCTGGTGGTGCCGGGGCCGGAGGCGACGCTGGTCGCCGGGCTCGCCGACGCGATGGCAGCCGCCGGGATACGCTGCTGCGGCCCGAGTGCGGCGGCGGCGCGGCTGGAGGGCAGCAAGAGCTTCGCCAAGGAGATCGCCGAGGCCGCCGGCATCCCGACGGCGCAATGGCAGCGCTTCGAGGACGCGGTCGAGGCGCGGGCCTTCGTGCGCCGGCGGGGCGCACCCATCGTGGTGAAGGCCGACGGGCTCGCCGGCGGCAAGGGCGTGGTGGTGGCGGCGACGCCCGAGGAGGCGGAAGCGGCGGTCGTCCGGCTGCTGGGCTCCGGCGGCGTGGTGGTCATCGAGGAGTGCCTGCAGGGCGAGGAGGTGTCGCTGTTCGCGCTGTGCGACGGGACGACGGCGCTGCCGCTGGGTGCGGCGCGCGACTACAAGCGGATCGGCGAGGGCGATACCGGCCCGAACACCGGCGGCATGGGGGCCTGCTCGCCGCCGCCGGTGCTGACGCCGGCGATCGAGGCGACGGCGATGGAGCGGATCGTGCGGCCGGCGCTGGCCGAGATGGCGCGGCGCGGCACGCCGTTCCGTGGCGTGCTGTTCGCCGGGCTCATGCTGACCGCCGAGGGCCCGAAGCTCATCGAGTTCAATGTCCGCTTCGGCGATCCGGAGGCGCAATGCCTGCTGCTGCGGCTGCGCTCGGACCTGCTCGCCGCGCTGCTTGCCGCGTGCGACGGCGAACTCGGCGATTTCGACCTGCGCTGGCGCGAGGAGGCGTCGGTCGCCGTGGTCCTGGCCGCCCGCGGCTATCCCGAGGAGCCGCTGACCGGCGGGCCGATCGGCGGCCGGGAGGCCGCCGCGCAGGTGCCCGGTGCGCGAATCTTCCATGCCGGGACAAGGCTCGAAGACGGACGCCTCGTCGCTGGCGGCGGCCGGGTGCTGACGGTCTGTGCGCTCGCCGCCGACCTGGAGGCCGCCCGTTCCGCCGCCTACGCAGCGGTCGCCCGGGTGCAATTTCCCGACGGTGTGTTCCGCCGCGACATCGGCTTGCATACGGGAGCGGCGGTCGTCGGAGCAGCGGTAGCCTGAAAGCCGGCAGCTGCATCACGCTCTGGGCTGGCGAGCCGCCAGGCAGGTCTGCACGACGTGCCGGCACAGCGCCGCGTGCGTGTGGTGCGCCAGCACGTGCTGCCGGGCGGCCTCGCCCATCGCGGCAAGACGATCCGGGGCGGCGAGCGCGGCGCGCACGATGCGGGCCAAGCCGTCCCCCTCGACCGGGTAATAGAACGCGTGCTCGCCGTCTCGCAGCGGCTGATACCGGCGCACGCCCGGCTGGTTGATGACCGGCACCGAACGGCACGCGGCGGCCTCGTAATGGCGGAAGCAATCCCAGCCGAGACCCTCGGGCGACCAGGTGAGACGGGCGCGGGCACAACGTTCGAGGAACGCGCCGATCGGCAGCCGCTCGCGCACGAGGTCCACCCGAACACCCTGCGCGGCCAGCGCCTCCAGCTGACCGATGCCGGCGCCACGAATCGCCGGCGCATGGCCGGAGGCGCCGGCAAAGAACAGGTCGGTCGTCTTGCCGAGCGGCGGCGGTACGCAGTCGAGGACATGGGGAGGAAGGCCGAGCGAAAGCGGACGCACCCGATCGAGCGCTGCCAGGATCGGCGGACTCCGCCAGGCCCGCCG
Source organism: Acidisphaera sp. (assembly GCA_019240395.1). Lineage (GTDB taxonomy): Bacteria > Pseudomonadota > Alphaproteobacteria > Acetobacterales > Acetobacteraceae > JAFAYA01. The sequence continues at coordinate 13,281 of JAFAYM010000129.1, forward strand.
CACGCATTTCCGCGGGTCGGCTGGCAGCTCGCGCTTGAAATAGACGTCGCAGGCAAGCAGCAGGCCAAACCGGTGCGGCGGGATCTCGGACTCGTCATGCATGTCCAGCACCGCCAGCGGCGTCGCCCGGGGCCGACCCATCCCCCAGGCAGCGACGCCGAGCGCCGCCATCGCCGCAACCTCGCGACGACGCAACAGCCGGAGCAGCGTGTCGCGCGCCCAGGGCGGCTCAAGCGGCGGGTAGACGACCGTGATGTCGAACGCGCCGGGGGATCGCGCCGTGGGACTGTACAGGCGATCGGCCAGGCCGGCGACCGCTCGACGATCCGGCCCCGCATACAGCAGCCTCGTCGTCTCGGGCCAGGTCTGCTTGAAGAGGCAGGATTCGCCGACTTCGAGAACGCGTGGCGTCGCCGATGGCGTCACGACCGCCGCCCAAAACCGGATCGCCGCAGCAGCGCCCGTCCGATCAGTGGCAGCGACGCCGGGGTTAGCGGCGGCAGAAGCAGGTAGCGGCGCTCGCCGAGCAGCGCCAGGGACACGGCCTTGCGCAATGCCGCCATGGTGCGGTTGCGGCGCGCCAGGGTCCGGCGCAGCCGGTTTGGCCCCGGCGCCAGCGCAGCCGGCTCCACCCCGTGCCGGAAACCCAGGAAGTAGAGGTCGCTGGCGGCGATGTCGCGAAAGAAGCACCAGGCGTCCAGCAAGCCGGGCAGATCGGCGGCCGCCGCGAACTCGCCGGCGGTCACGTTGCGGTACCAGTCCCAGCCGAGGCCGACTGTCAGCGGCGAGGCCTGTGGCTCGCTGCGCCGTGTCCCGTGCTCCGGGCGGCCACTGGTCGCGCAGGTGATCAGCACCATGCCGCCCGGCGCGCATAGCCGCAGCATGTTGCGAAACGTCGCGGCCCAGTGCGGATTGTGCTCCATCGCCTCGCAGCTGATCACGACGGCGAAGCTGCCGTCCGGCGCGGCGTAGTCCTGTCCCTCGGCAACCAGGTCGACACCCGGCCCGGGTGCCACGTCGATGCCGGTATAGTCGCATCGCTCGAAGCAGACGCGCACCGAGCCGTTGATGTCGAGACTGCCGATCTCGAGCACGCGGCGGTCGGTGAACCACGCGGGGAATTCCTGCCGCACCGCCTGGACGAAGGCGAGCTGGCCGGCATGCATCCTAGAGCCGCCGCGCGGCGAAGAAGCTCCGCAGCAGGGCGCCCGCCTCGCTCTCCCGCACTCCCCCTACTACCTCCGGGCGGTGCGAACAGGACGGCGCGTCGAACACCCGGGCGCCGTGCTCGACGCCGCCGCCTTTCGGATCATAGGCGCCGAAGATCAGCCGGCGGATGCGGAAGAGGCTGATCGCCTGGGCGCACATCGGGCAGGGCTCGAGGGTGACGACAAGGTCGCAGCCGACCAGCCGCGGCGTATCCAGAAGGCGCGCGGCTTCGCGGAGCGCCAGCAGCTCGGCATGGGCGGATGCGTCGCGGAGCGCCTCGGTCTGGTTGCCGGCGCTGGCCAGCACGGCGCTATCCGGCCCGAGCACGACCGCACCCACCGGCACTTCGCCGCGCATGGCGGCGGCGCGCGCCTGTTCCAACGCCAGATCCATCGGCGGCAGCTTTGCCATCGGTCCGATATTGTCGCCGCGCCGTCCGCGGTCTAGCAACGCGGGATGCCCGACCGCCCTCCCGTGATCGGCGTGACCCTGGATGCCGAGCAGCCCGGCGGCTATTCCCGCTACGACTGGTATGCCGTGCGGGCGAATTACAGCGACGCCATCGCCGGCGCCGGCGGGCTGCCGATCGCCCTGCCGCATCACGTGGAGCTGGCGGAGGCCTATCTCGACCGGATCGACGCGCTGGTGGTCACCGGCGGCGCCTTCGACGTCGATCCGGCGCTGTACGGGGCGGCGAACCGCCACGCCACGGTGACCCTGAAAGAGGGCCGCACCGCGGCCGAGATGGCGCTGGTGCAGGGCGCGCTGGCGCGGAACCTGCCGGTGCTCGGCATCTGCGGCGGCCAGCAATTGCTGGCGGTGGCGCTGGGCGGCACGCTGCTGCAGCACATCCCGGACGCGGTGGCGGGCGCGCTGGAGCACGAGCAGGTCAACCCGCGCCACGAGCCGGGCCACAGCGTCGCCGTCACGCCGGGCAGCCGCCTCGCCGCGATCGTCGGCAGCCCGACGATGCAGGTGAACTCGGCGCATCACCAAGCGGTGGCCGATCCCGGCCGCTTCGCCGTCGTCGATGCCGTGGCGCCGGACGGGGTGATCGAGGGCATCGAGGATGCGCGCTACCGCTTCTGCCTCGGCGTGCAGTGGCATCCCGAATTCCTGATCGACCCCGGGGACCGCCGCATCTTCGACGCGCTGATCGCGGCCTGCCGGGAATGACCGCGGCCGATGCGGCGGCGGTGCCGCGGGGCGAGCGCATCGCCAAGTGGCTTGCACGGGCCGGCATCGCCAGCCGGCGCGATGCCGAGCGGCTGGTGGCCGAGGGCCGCATCCGGCTGAACGGCGCCGCGCTGACCCACCCCGCCAGCTTCGTCACCCAAGGCGACATCGTGCAGGTGGACGGCGCGGTGGTGGAGGCGCCGGAGCGTCGCCGGCTCTGGCGCTATCACAAGCCGGACGGGCTGATGACCACGCACCGTGATCCGCAGGGCCGCCCCACGGTGTTCGACAAATTGAAGGAAACGCTGCCGCGGGTGGTCAGCGTCGGCCGGCTCGACCTCAACAGCGAGGGGCTGCTGCTGCTGACCAATGACGGCGGCTTGGCCCGCCAGCTCGAGCTGCCGGAGACCGGCTGGATCCGCCGCTATCGCGTGCGCGTGCACGGCGCCCCGGACGAGCGCGCGCTGGCCGCCCTGGCGCAGGGGGTGACGGTCGGCGGCGTGCGCTACGGGCCGATCGAGGCCGGGCTGGATGCGCGCAAGGGGGCCAATGCCTGGCTCAGCGTCGCCCTGCGCGAGGGCCGCAACCGCGAGGTGCGGCGCGTCATGGCGCATCTGGGCCTGCAGGTGACCCGGCTGATCCGGGTGGCCTATGGGCCGTTCCAGCTCGGCAATCTGGAGCGCGGCGCGGTCGCCGAGGTGCCGTCGAAGGTGCTGCGCGAGCAGTTGCCGCGGGATTGAGCGGCGCTTGAGGATCGTCGGCGGCGCCTGGCGCGGCCGGGCGCTGGCCGCCCCCGCCGGCCGCATTACCCGCCCGACCGCCGACCGGGTGCGGCAGGCGGCGTTCGACATGCTGCTGCACGCGGCCTGGGGCGGCGCGGCGGCGCTCGAGGGGGTGCGGGTGCTCGACGCCTTCGCCGGCACCGGCGCCTTCGGGCTGGAGGCGCTGTCGCGCGGCGCCGGGCACGCCGTCTTCCTCGAGCGCGATCGCGCGGCGCTGGCGGCGCTGCGCGCCAACATCGCGGCCTGCGGGGCCGAGGCGCGCTGCACGGTCATCCCCGGCGACGCGCTGCGGCCGCCGGGGATGCCGCCCTGCGGGCTGGTGTTCCTCGATCCGCCGTACGGCGCGGGGCTGGTCGAGCGCTGTATCGGCGCGCTGTCGGCCGCCGGCGCGCTGGCCGAGGATGCGCTGATCGTCGCCGAACTGGGCCGCGACGAAGACATGCCGGCGCCCGGGGCGATCCTGGGCGCGATCCGGGGCGCGATCCTGGCCGAGCGCGCGCGCGGCGCGGCGCGGCTGGTGGTGTGGCGACGGGCCTAAATCTACCGCCGGGCCTTGCGGGCGGCGTAGCGGCGGTCGCGGGCGGCCTTGCGTTCGGCCTCCAGCTTCCGTTCGGCGAGGCGGCGTTCCGCCTCGCGGGCCGCCGCTTCGGCCTCCCGGGCGGCCTGCTCGGCGCGTCTCGCGGCTTCCGCGGCGGCCTGCCTTGCCGCCTCCGCCTCGCGGGCGGCGCGGCGCTCGGCGGCGCGGACTTCGCGGGCCTCGATGATCTTCTGGCGTGCCGCCTGCCGTTCGATGACCGCCGGGTCGTCTGCCCCGGGCTGCGCACGGAACTTCTCCAGGATCGCCTGCTTCGCCTTCGCCGAGGCTTCCTTCCTATCGTTGAAATTGCTGTCCTTGTAGCCGCGCATCCCGCCTTTCCCCTGAGACCTGCGGCGCCCCATAGCCGATCCCGCCGCCGCGTGCCATGCGGCAAGGCATGCCGGAGCAGGAGTTCAGCGCCGCCCGAACAGGCGCTCAATCTCCGCGCGGCTGAGCTTGAGGAAGGTCGGCCGGCCGTGGCTGCAGGTGGCGGCGCGCGGCGTCGCCTCCATCTGCCGCAGCAGCGCGTCCATCTCGGCGGCGCCGAGCCGGCGGCCGGCGCGGATCGAGCCGTGGCAGGCGAGCCGCGCCAGCATGGCGTCCAGCCGCGCCGCTAGCGCCGTCGCCTCGCCCGCCTCGGCGAGCTCGTCGGCGAGGTCGCGCAGCAGCGGCCCGGGATCGGGCGCGCCGAGCGCCGCCGGCAGGGCGCGCACCAGCACCGCACCCCGGCCGAAGGCCTCGATCTCCAGGCCGAGCCGCGCCAGCGCATCCGCCTCGGCGAGCAGCCGGCCGGCGGACGCGGGCGGCAGGTCGACGACGGCCGGCAGCAGCAGCGGCTGCGGGCGCACGCCGCCCTCGGCGAACTGGGCCCGCAGCGCCTCGTGGGTCAGCCGCTCATGCGCCGCGTGCTGGTCGACCAGCACCAGGCTGCCGTCGGCGGCGACGGCGAGGATGTAGGTGTCGAGCAGCTGGGCGAGCGGCGCGCCGAGCGGGTGCGGCGACGGGGCGGGCGCCGGCAGGGCGCGGGCCAGCGGCGTCCCGGTGAGGGCGAGCTGCGCCTCGGCCATGCCCGGAGGTCGCCGGGCTTGGCTCGGCACCAGGCGCAGGCGGGGCCGGCCAGGGCCGGGGAGCTGGCCGGTGGAGGGGACGGTCGGGGGCGCGGCGGCGCCGGCGGGAGCCGCCAGCGCGTGGCCGATGCCGCCGATCACCAGGCTGCGCACCGCGGCGGCGTCCCGGAAGCGCAGCTCGGTCTTGGCGGGATGCACGTTGACGTCGAGCTCCTCCGGCGGCAGGTCGAGATAGAGCGCCACCACGGGGTGCCGGCCCGCGGCGATGACCTCGCGATAGGCGACGCGCACCGCGGTCTTCAGCACCGGGTCGGCGACCGGCCGGCCGTTGACCACGAGCGCCTGGCCGGCGGCGGTGGCCCGGGTCACCGTCGGCGCGGCGGCAAAGCCGGACAGGCGATAGCGGCCGCGCTCGGCGGCGACCGGCAGCAGCGCAGCGGCGGCCTCCGGCCCGAGCAGGGAAGCCACCCGCGCCGCCCGGTCCTGCTCCGGCAGGTCGAAGACGGTCGCGCCGTCGCTGGTCAGCCGGAAGGCGACATGCGGCGCCGCCAGAGCGAGCCGCCGCACCGCCGCCTCGGCGTGCTCGGCTTCGGTGCGGGGAATTCGGAGGAATTTGCGCCGCGCCGGGGTCGCGTAGAAGAGCTCGCTCGCCACGACCAGGGTGCCGGGCGGCCCGGCGGCCGGCGACACCGGCAAGACCCGGCCGCCCTCGACGCGGATCAGGCTGGCGTGCGGCGCGCCACGCGGCCGGCTGGTGATGGCCAACCGGGCGGCGGCGCCGATGCTCGGCAGCGCCTCGCCGCGAAAGCCGAGCGTGGCGATGCGCACCAGGCTGTCATCGGCGAGCTTGGAGGTGGCATGGCGCTGCACGGCGAGCGCCAGGAAGTCGGCGGCGATGCCGCAGCCGTCATCGGCGACCTCGATGCGATCGATGCCGCCGCCGGCCAGCGCCACGGCGATGCGGCCGGCGCCGGCATCCAGCGCGTTCTCCACCAGCTCCTTGACCGCCGCCGCCGGCCGCTCGATGACCTCGCCGGCGGCGATGCGGTTGACCGTGGCTTCCGGCAGCAGGCGGATCGGCGCCGGGGAGCCGGGGGGCGGATCGGCAGGCGACTCGGACATCCACAGAGCATAGCGCGATCGGGTGAACGGATGCGCACCGGTCGGCCGGGGATCAAAAGGCCCGCCGCGCCCGCAGTGCCGCTCCCAGCGTGCCGTCATCGAGCACGTCGAGGGCGCCGCCCATCGGCACGCCCTGCGCCACCCGGCTGATCGCCACGCCGAGCGGCTTCAGCCGGTCGGCCAGCCAGTGCGCCGTGGTGGCGCCGTCGACCGTGGCGCCGAGCGCCAGGATCACCTCGGTCACCCCGCCCTCCGCCACCCGCGCCAGCAGCGGCGCCAAGTTGAGGTCCTCCGGGCCGGTGCCGGCCAGCGCCGAGAGCGTGCCGCCGAGCACGTGGTAGGTGCCGCGATGCACGCCGGCGCGCTCCAGCGCCCAGAGATCGCCGACCCCCTCGACGACACAGACCAGGCCGGCCTCGCGCTGCGGGTCGGTGCAGATGGCGCAGGGATCGCGGCTGTCGAGATTGCCGCAGCGGGCGCAGGACCGCACCGCAGCCGCCGCCTCGGCCAGCGCCGTGGCGAGCGGCAGCATGCGGGTCTGCGGCTGGGACAGCAGGCGCAGCGCCGCCCGCCTGGCGCTGCGCGGCCCGAAACCGGGCAGCCTGGCCAGCAGCCCGATCAGCCGCTCGATCTCCGGCCCGCCCACGCGCCCGCCGAGGCTCGCCGCAATGGCCTCAGAAAGGCAGCTTCATGCCGCCCGGCAGCTCCATGCCGCCGGTCACCTTCTGCATCTCCTCGGCCGCTGCCGCCTCGGTCTTGCGCTTGGCGTCGGCGTGGGCGGCGAGCACGAGGTCCTCGAGCATCTCCATCTCGGCGGGATCGGCGAGCTTGGGGTCGATGCGCAGGCGCTTCATCTCGCCCTTGCCGTTCAGGGTGACGCTGACCATGCCGGCCCCGGCGACTCCCTCCATTTCCATGGTCTCCAGCCGGGCCTGCATCTCCTGCATCTTGCTCTGCATCTGCTGCGCCTGCTTCATCAGGCCGGCGAGGTTCTTCATCAGTCCTGCTCCCATGGCGTGTTCGGGTCATCGGCAAACTCGGCGTCGTCGGCCGGCGGCAGCGCCCCGCGCGGCAGGTCATCGGGCGGCAAGTCATCGGGCGGCAGGTCCGCCGGCACGGGTTCGCCGGCCAGCGCCGGGGCGGCGGCGTCCGGCGCCAGGCCGTAGGCGTCGGTCGTGCTGTCGCGCACCGCGTCGATGCGGGCGCCGGGAAACGCCTCGAGGATGGCGCGCACCAGCGGGTGCTCGCCGGCCGCGCCCCGCCGCGCCGCGTCGGCGGCACGCGCCTGCTCGGCGAGCGTCGGTTCGCCGGCGGCGGCGGAGAGCGCGATGGTCCAGCGCTCGCCGGTCGCCTCGAGCAGCAGCGCGGCCAGGCGCGACGCCAGGTCGCGCGGCGCCGCCGGCTCGGGACGCAGCTCGATCACGCCCTGGGCGAAGCGCACGAGATGGACGGAGTGCACGAGATGGGCATGCAGGCTCGCCTCGCGCCGCTCGGCGACCAGCGCGGTGACGTCGCGGAAGCCGGCGAGCCGGGGCGGCGCGGGCGCAGGGACTGGCGCGGCGGCGATGGCAGGGGCGACGGCGGCGGCGGCGCGGCCGCCGGAGGGGGGGCGCGCCGGCGGTGGCGCGGCAGCCGGCAGCGCCACCGAGACCGGGGCTGCCGCCGGGTCGGCGGCAAGGCGGCGGACCAGCTCGCCGGGCGGCGGCAGGTCGGCGACGTGGCACAGGCGGATCAGCACCATCTCGGCGGCGGCGCGCGGGTCGGGCGCGGTCTCGACCTCGCCGATCCCCTTGAGCAGCATCTGCCAAGCGCGCGCCAACACCGGCACGGGGAGCCTGGCGGCGAGGGCGGCGCCGCGGGTGCGTTCCGCCTCCGGCAGCTCGGCGGAGTCGCGCAGCGCCGGCACCGCCTGCAGGCGGGAGAGCGTGTGCAGCAGCGCCAGCAGGTCGCCGAGCAGCAGGCCGGGATCGGTGCCCAGCGCGTGCGCCCGGTCGGTGATGGCCAGCGCCGCCGCCGGCTGCCCGGCGAGCACCGCCTCCAGCAGGTCGAAGACGCTCTCGCGGTCGGCGAGGCCGAGCATGTCGGAGACGGCGGCGGCGGTGACCGGCGCCTCGCCGTCCAGCCCCTCACTGGTCACACCGGGGCCGCGGGCGATCGCCTGATCGAGCAGCGAGAGCCCGTCGCGCACCGAGCCGTCGGCGGCGCGGGCCAGCAGCATCAGCGCCTCCGGCTCGACCGCCACACCCTCCGCCTGGGCGATGCGGCCGAAATGCGCCGCCAGCTCCGGCACGCCGACGCGGCGCAGGTCGAAGCGCTGGCAGCGCGACAGCACGGTCACCGGCACCTTGCGCAGCTCGGTGGTGGCGAAGACGAATTTCACGTGCGGCGGCGGCTCCTCCAACGTCTTGAGCAGCGCGTTGAAGGCGTTGCGGCTCAGCATGTGGACCTCGTCCACGACGAACACCTTGGTGCGCGCCTGCAGCGGCCGGAAGCGGGTGGCCTCGATGATCTCGCGCACGTCGTCGACGCCGGTATGCGAGGCGGCGTCCATCTCGACGACGTCGGGGTGGCGGTCGGCGAGGATCGCCCGGCACTCCGCGCAGACGCCGCAGGGATCGGCGGTCGGGCCGCCGGTGCCGTCCGGCCCGGTGCAGTTGAGCGCGCGGGCGATGATGCGGGCGGTGGTGGTCTTGCCGACGCCGCGCACGCCGGTGAGCATGAAAGCGTGGGCGATGCGGCCGCGGGCGAAGGCGTTGCGCAGGGTGCGGACCATCGCCTCCTGGCCGATCAGCTCGGCGAAGCCGGTCGGCCGGTATTTGCGCGCGAGAACCCGATACGCGGCCGCCGGCGCTGCCGGCGGGTCTTCGCCGAACAGGCCCGCCCCTTGCGGCGGCGGCACAGGCTCGTGGAGCAGATCGGCCATGGCGGCGGCAACCAGCCGCCGGGGCGGCCCCTAAATCTGAGGTGCGGTGGGAGGCCGAACGAACGACCCGGGCGGAAACTCGTTGCGGCTGCTTCCTTCCGGACCTGACCGGGTTGGCGAGGCGCCCGTCCGCCGCCGACCTCCCGCGGCGATCCTAGCATGGGCCGGGGGCCGGGCGACAAGGTTGCCGCAGCCCCGGTTGCCGCAGCTTGGGGCGCATGGCAGGGTCGGCCGCCTCCCGGGACCGACCGTGACCCTGATCCTCGCCAGCCGCCCCAACGTCTATACCGGCAGCCCCCTCGATCGTGCCGGCGAGCGGCGCGAGGATGCGGCGTGGATCGCCGCAGCGCATGCCGATCCGCAGCGCCTGCTGGTGCCGGTCTGGCGCGCGCGCAGCCTGTTGCGCGGCCTGGCCGAGGGCCGGCCGGAGGCGGTCTATCTCACGGCGGAGACCGCGGCCCGGCTGCGACTCCCGGGTGAGGGGGCGGCCGAGGAGGCCTATCCGTGGGCGTTCCTCGGCCTGCTGGGCGGGCGGCCGGTCTTCGCCGTCGATCTCAGCGCCGAGGACGCGCCGCTGTCTCTGCTGCCCGAGGGTCTCGGCGCCTTCGAGGATCTGCGCGCCACCGGCGGCGGCCTGGCGCCCGACGACGCCTCGGTGCTCGCCCACGCGCGCGGGCTGCTGCACTGGCGCGCGCGGCACCGCTTCTGCGGCGTGTGCGGCGCCGCCTGCGTGCCGGCGAGTGCCGGGCATGTCATGCAGTGCACGGGGTGCCAGGCCGCGCACTTTCCGCGCACCGATCCGGCGGTGATCATGCTGGTCTGGCGCGGCGAGCGGGTGCTGCTCGGCCACTCCCAGCGCTTTCCGCGGGCGACGATGTATTCGACCCTGGCCGGCTTCGTCGAACCCGGCGAGAGCCTCGAGGAGGCGGTGGCGCGCGAGGTGTTCGAGGAATCCGCCATCCGGGTGGGCCGGGTGCAGTATCATTCGAGCCAGCCCTGGCCGTTCCCGGCCTCCATCATGCTGGGCTTCTATGCCGAGGCGCTGAGCGAGGCGATCACCATCGATCCCAACGAGCTGCGCGATGCCCGCTGGTTCGGCCGCGAGGAGCTGCGCCATCCCGAGGCGCACGGCTTTCATCTGCCGCGCGCGGACAGCATCGCCCGCCGGCTCATCGAGGACTGGATGGCGCACGCATGAGGCGCGCCGGGTTGGCGGGCGGCGGCGCGCGAAAGCACGCGTGGTGGCTGCTGGCGCTGCTGCTCGGAGCGTGCGGCGGTGGCGGCGGCGACCCGATGCAGGCGCGGTGCAACGGACAGGTCGATCGCGACCCGGAGGTCCGCCGGCTGCGGATGCTGGCCGCCGGCAGCCCCTATCTGCTGGC
>JAFAYM010000194.1 GCA_019240395.1 Acidisphaera sp.
CTACCGGCGCGGCAAGGATCTGAAGTGTATTTACACGAAGGAGCGGCCTGACCTTTGCCGTGAGCTGCCGAACTGGATGTTCGATGAGGCTTACTGTGGCGGCATGACGCTGGGTCTGCCAGAGGTCAATCTGGTAGCGCTTCATGACCTTGGCAGACTGCTGGCGCTGCTCAAGAAGACTCGAAGGCGCGCCGCACGATTCTCCTCTCGCGATTTGAAGGAGAAGCGTGGTGCGAAGAAGAACGCAGGAGTGGGCACAACAGGCGCTGGGTCTGAACACCGATCCATACGTGCCACCAGTGGCCAGGGACACCCCGGGGCTGATCGAGGCCGTGGTCGCTCTGCTGCTGGCGGCGGCCGCTGTGCCAGAAGTGGAGAAGCCGGCGATCGAGAGCGGGGGCGTGGATGAGCAGTAAAATTACGCCCGACCACCTTGGCCGGGCTGCGGTCGTTTATGTCCGTCAATCGACCATGACACAGGTTATGGGGAACCTCGAAAGTCAGCGCCGGCAATATGATCTCGCTCATGCCGCGGGTGCGGTCGGCTTCGCCTCTGTGACCGTGATCGATGACGATCTTGGACGTTCGGGATCGGGTAGCGCGAGGCGTCCTGGGTTCGAGCGGCTGGTCGCGATGGTCTGCTCGGGTGACGTTGGCGCTGTCTACTGTATCGAAGCATCGCGCTTAGCGCGCAATGGGCGAGATTGGCACCACCTGATCGATCTGTGTGCTCTTGCCCGAACGCTAGTGATCGACCCCGACGGGGTGTACGATCCCCGAGTCGTAAACGACCGACTGCTGCTCGGCTTGAAGGGGACGATGTCGGAATATGAGCTAAGCTTGTTGCGACAGCGAGGGATTGCCGCGCGCGATTCGAAGGCACGGCGCGGCGAGTTCCGGTTCATGTTGCCACCAGGCTTCTGCTGGAACGAAGCCGGCCAGATCGAGCTCGACCCGGATGAACACGTGGCGGAGACGATTCGTCTAGTCTTTGCCAAGTTCCGCGAACTCGGCAGTGCCCGACAGGTGTTCCTGTGGCTGCGGGCGGCCAGCATCAGGATGCCGGTCGTTGTACGCAACGTCGACATCAACAAAGTCATCTGGAAGGCGCCAGCCTACCACAGCGTCGTGCAGATCCTGCATAATCCACTCTACGCAGGCGCCTATGCATTCGGTCGAACGGGACAGCGCACGCGGATCGCGGATAACCGTGCACGTACCACGAATGGATATCGAAAGCCGCTGGCGGAATGGGCGGTTCTGCTAAAGGACCACCACCCCAGATACATCACATGGCGAGAATACGAGGAGAACCAGCACCTGCTGCTCGAGAATGCCTACATGAAGAAGAACTGCGCGCGTAAATCGGGGCGCGGTGGGCGCGCGCTCCTCAGTGGTCTGATGCGTTGCGGCCGCTGTGGTCGGATGATGCGGGTGTTCTACGGCATGGGCAAGGGTAACGCGCACCGCTATCAGTGCCGCGGTGATGATGGCCATGTCGGCGCCGGGCTTTGCATCGGTATCGGCGGTGTGCGTATCGATCGGGCAGTTGCGCTGCAGTGTCTTGAGGCGGTCTCGGATCATGCGATTGAGGCCGCCATCGTCGCCGCGGATCAGAAGTCATCGGCCAGCGACGAGATGATTGCCGCTGTCGAACGTGATCTGGAAGCGGCACACTACGAAGCCTCCCTAGCCGCGCGACGCTATGAGCTGGTCGATCCGGCCAAGCGACATGTCGCACGTGAACTGGAGGCACGCTGGAACGGCGCCCTGGAGCGGGTTACGGAGCTTGAGCGGAGGATCAAGGACCTGCGTGCGACCGCAACGAAGCGCCCGGAGGTTGATCGTGAGCTGCTCATGCGGCTTGCACGCGACTTATCGGCTGCATGGAATGCGCCGTCGACTGACATGGCAACCAAACAGCGGTTGATCCGTGTGCTGATCCAGGAGGTCATCTGCGAGCTCGACAATACGGCCAATGAAGCGGTGCTGCTGATTCATTGGACTGGTGGCCGTCACACCGAGGTTCGCTTTCCTCGCGTCAAGACAGGCCGCTATCCCCATGACAGGATACCCGCCGCGGTCGATGCGCTGCGGAAGCTGGCGGACCATTTGCCCGATAACGAGATCGCGATCTCCGTCAACCGGATGCGCTGCAAGACTGGCGATGGTGGAACCTGGACGACGGTGCGTGTTCGGGAGATGCGAGAGCGTCTCGGCATTCCAGAGCAAGCCCCGCGCCAGAGCAATGACCAGATGATCTGCCTGATGAAGGCCGCAGAGCGGCTGGGCATTTGCGTCGGCTCAGCGAAGAGCCTCGTGCTCCGTGGCGTGTTGCCTGCCAAGCAAATCATGCCAGGGTCAACCTGGCTCGTTCCAGTCACCGCGCTGACGTCGGAGGCTGTGAGGCGAGGTGTGCAGCGCGTGATCGCCCGCAGGCCAAAGTTCTACGAGGACTATCAATACGATAAGGTCGTTCGCCTGCCCGGACTCTGACAAGAGGGCTGCATAATGAAACAAGCTGTGGCAATCTGCTGAAGATCCTGGCGTGGGATGGCCAAGGCCTGGTGCTGTATGCCAAGCGGCTGGAGCGCGGCAAATTTGTTTGGCCGCAAGCCAAGGAAGGCGCGGTGTCGCTGACGCCGGCGCAGCTGTCGATGCTGACGGAAGGGATCGATTGGCGCATGCCTGCGCGCACCTGGCAGCCAGAGATGGTGGGCTGAAGGACAACGGACTGCGGCAGGTTTTCGCTTGAGGCGGCGCGGATACGTCAGTGATCTTACCGGCATGCCAGATGCCGCAGCCGCACTGCCCGACGATGTTGCCAGCCTGAAGGCGATGGTCTTGGCACAGACTGCGGAGTTGGCGGAGATCAGGGCTCTGCGCCAGGCGCAGGAAGCGGAGTTGGCCGCGGCGAGGCACTGAAGTCGCGGCTTGCCCGGCTGCAGCGCATGACCTTCGGTCGGTCATCAGAGAAACTGCGTGATCAGGTCGAGCAGCTGGAGCTGACGCCGGCAGACATCGACGAGATGCTAGGTGAGATTACGCCGGCCAACGATCCCACTGATGAGCCGGCCGAGATATCGTCACGCAAGCCCGCCCGCCGGCCACTGCCCGAGGCTCTGCCACGCGACATCGTCGAGCATCCCGCTCCGTGTTCCTGCCCGGATTGTGGCGGCGCCCTGCGCCCCTTCGGCGAGGACATCACCGAGATCTTGGACTATGTACCCGGCTCGTTCCGCGTCATCCGCCATGTCCGTCCGAAACTGTCATGCCGGGCGTGTGAGACGATTGTCCAAGCTCCGGCTCCCAGCCTGCCGGTCCGCCGCGGCCGCGCCGGAGCGGGTCTGCTGGCACATGTGCTGGTGGCGAAGTATTGCGATCATTCGCCGCTGCATCGCCAGGCTGAGATCTATGCCCGCGAAGACATTGACCTCAGCCGTTCGACGCTGGCCGATATGGTCGGCCAGGTTACAGGACTGGTGCGGCCACTGATCGATGCATTGTCGCACTACGTCATGGCCGGTGAGCGGGTGCACGGCGACGATACCGAGGTGCCGGTGCTGGAACCGGGTCTTGGTCGCACGCGCAAAGCCCGGTTGTGGACCTACGTCCGCGATGGACGTCCCTATGGCTGCGCCGATCCACCGGCGACCCTCTACCGTTACTCGCCGGACCGGAAAGGCATCCATCCGCAGGAGCATCTGCGCGGCTTCAAGGGCATCCTGCAGGCCGATGGCTATGGCGGATTTACTGAGATCTACCGGGGCGGTGCGGTCGTTGAGGCCGCTTGTATGGCGCACGCACGGCGCAAGTTCTGGGATGTGCACGAGAAGACCAGCTCCGCGTTGAGCCGCGAGGCACTGGAGCGCATCGCCGCCTTCTACAAGATCGAGGATACTCTTCGAGGGCAGCCACCCGATCAGCGCCTGCGGGTGCGCACCCAACACCTTGCACCGCTGATGGCGGACATGCATGCCTGGCTGGATGCCAGCCTCGCGCGCATCTCCGGCCGCAGCGATATGGCGAAGGCGATCCGCTACAGCCTGAAGCGCTGGCATGCACTGACGCTGGTCCTGCGCGATGGACGCGCCTGCATCGACAACTCAGCTGCCGAGCGCGCTATGCGCCCAATCGCCCTCGGGCGGCGCAACTGGACCTTTGCTGGTTCCGATGCTGGTGGGCTGCGTGCAGCAGCGATCTACAGCCTGATCGAAACCGCTAAAGCGAACAGTCTCGATCCCGAGGCCTATCTGCGGCACGTCATCGACCGTATCGCCGATCATCCCGTCAATCGCGTCGCAGAGCTTCTGCCCTGGAACATTCAGGGCATCCGCCTCAGGCTCGACCAGAGGCTCGCCGCATAATCTCACGTCAAGCAAATACACCGGCGCGTCAGGCGTACGCTTACGTTGGTCTGTGGGCTCTTTACCTTGGTCCTGGTGTGGTCGATATCCTCGACCGCGAGGTAGAGCTCATATTCGTGCCGATCGTGAGCCCCGCAATACTCGGTGCCACGATCGGTCAGGATGCGATCGATGTGG
>JAFAYM010000159.1 GCA_019240395.1 Acidisphaera sp.
CGCGAGCGCTGGCGCTGGACCGACGGCGACGCCCGCCTGGTTCTGCCGCAAGCCTCGGCTGCCCCCGTGGTGCTCGAGCTGCTCGTGCGCGACACCATGCGGTCCTGGCAGCCTCCATCGGTCGCGCCGACGGAGGCGGCGGGATTCGTTTGCTCACCACCGGTCCCGCGCCGGAGAGCGCGGCGTGGTGCGCTCTTATGAGCGGGGTCGAGATGGCTCGGTTGTGATAACCGGACAAATGGGGAGGAATAGGTGCAAGCTTCACTTCTAGCGCTGGCCGGAATGGGCGCTGCCGTCATGCTGTCCGGATGCGCCTCGATCGTGACCGGAACAACGCAACGGATCAATGTCTCAACCCCGCCGACGACCGGCGCTGTTTGCACGCTCGCCAGCACAGAAGGCAGATGGACCCTCACATCGCCCGGTTCAGTCACGGTGTCCAAAAGCAAGAATGACATCAGAGTCGACTGTGCTAAATCGGGTTGGCAAGAGGGTTCCGGGATCATTCCCTCGGGGTGTCAGGGATGGACTCTCGGAAACCTCCTGATAGGCGGCCTCCTCGGCATCGCCATCGATGCCATGACTGGCGCGATGCACCAGTACCCCAGCAACTTCCAAGTGCCGATGCAGCCGGCAGCGCCGCCCGTTGCCGCGCCGCCTGAAGCTCCGGTGCCAGGCTCACCGAAAGACAATCAAGCGCCCGGTTCGTAATCCGTCGTCCGGAGCGGGCGCTCACGTGCCGGTGCGGTGACGAGGAAAGCTGGTCCCGGTCATCACCGGCGCACCGAGCGACTGAGGGACAGGAGCTGCGGCGGCAGGCCTTCCCATACCTCGGCGAGGCTGAGCGGGCGCGGCAGCAGGCCCTGTTCGAGGCAATAGCGCGACACCAGGCCGATGGCCGGGTCCAAGGCGGCGCGGCCGGACGGCAGAGCGTCGCCGTCCCCGACCAGGGCTTCGCAAAACGCCGCGACCCGCTCAGGCTCGGCTTCGACCAGCGACTGCCGCGCCACCAGCAGGTGATTGACCGGCATGAAGCCGTGCCGCGCCTGAAAACGGCTGGCGGCGGCGTCCGGATCGCTGAACACCGTGCGCAGCGACGGATCGTCGGGCGGCTCGCTGCCGCCGATGGCGGCGTCGAGCTCGCCTTCGCGCAGCATGGCCAGCATGTCCTGACCCGGTCGCGCCCGCTCGGCCCAGGGCGGGTCTGCGTATTCCGCGACATGGGCATTCTCGAAAGTGACCCAGCGGATGCTGTCGGCGGCGACGCCGTACTCGTCGGCCAGCTCGCCGCGCAGCCAGACGCCGGTGGTCTGGCTGTAGGCGCGCACCCCGACGCGCTTACCGACGAGGTCGGCGGGCCCGGCGATCGTCGCATCGTCGCCCCGGCACAGCAGCGCCGATTCCTGGAACCGCGCCATCACCGCGACGGGCAGCAGCACCAGCGGCTTGCCGAACGCTTTCGCCTGCAGGAACGTGGCGATCGCCAGTTCGCAGAGATCGAAGCGCAGCTCGCGCACCATCGGCGCGAAGGCGCGGTGGATCGGCACGATGTCGGCGAAATCGATGGGCGACGCCCCGGGCGGCTGGGCTGCCGACTTGACGGCGCGGGCGCGCGGAGCGTTGCCGAGCGCCACGCGCAGCGGCTGTACGGCGGCCGGCATCATCGGTCGCCGCCGGCGAGATCGCCGGGCAGCGGCGGCGTGCCATGGGTGTGGAAGCTGGGGATCGTCTTCAGCCCCCAGGCCTGTCCGTGCCGGCGTTCCTCCTCGGTCCAGACGATCGGTTTCCAGTCCGGCGCCAGCACCAGGCGGGCGCCCGCATTGGCGACTTCGATGCGATTGCCGCCGGGCTCATAGACGTAGAGGAAGAAGGTCTGCTGCACCGCGTGCTTGTGCGGGCCGGTCTCGATGAAGACGTCGTTCTCCCGGAAGATGTCGGCCGCACGCAGGATCTCCTCCCGGCTGTCGAGCGCGAAGGTGAGGTGGTGAAACCGCCCGCCGACGCCGTGCGCTTCATGGGTGTAGGCGAAGTCGTAGCTCTTGTTGGTGCAGGTCAGCCACATGCCGGCCTCGCGGCCGTCATCCATGACGATCTGCTCGGTCAGGCGGAAGCCGAGGTAATCCTCGAAGAAGACACGATTGGCGCGGACGTCGGCGGCCAGGCAGTTGAAATGATCGATGCGCCGCACGTTGACGCCGCGCGCCGGAAAGCGCTGCGCCTGGTTCTTGAGATAGGGCCGCAATTCCGGTGGCGCCTCGTACCATTCCGTTTCGTAATAGAGCTCGATGACGTGGCCGTCGGGATCGTGGAAGCGGAACGCCGGCCCGTGGCCGACATCGCCGTCGATCCAGCCGATGGCGAGCCCGGATTCCTGCAGCGCCGCGACGCGCCGCTCGAGCGCCTGCTTGCTGCGCGCGCGGAAGGCGGCGTGGCCGAGGCCGGAGGTCGCAGCGCCGGTAAGCTTCAGGGAATAGCGCTCGTAGTCGTCCCATCCCCGGAGGTAGACGCTGTCGCCGGCGCGCCCGCTCTCGGTCATCCCCAGCACATCGACGAAAAACCGCCGCGACTCTTCAGGCGTCGGCGTCAGCACTTCGAGGTGGCCGAGATGCGCGACATCCATCACCGGTTCCCGCCGATCGTCCCGGTCAACCGACTGGCTCATGGCCGATCCCCCTCCGCCCCGCGCTGTCGTGATCAGACCGGCACTATAAGCTTCGGCCATACAACCCAGGCAATCCCGCGCCTTCGGACTCAGCCAAGGAAAGCGCCGGGGATCACCTTGCCGGGGTTGAAGAGGTTGTCCGGATCAAAGGCGCGCTTGATCCGCGCCATCATCTCGACCTCGAACTCCGGCTTGTAGCGCGCGATCTCGCCGACGCGCAGCCGGCCGATGCCGTGCTCGGCGGTGATCGAACCGCCCAGCCCGTGCACGATGTCATGCACGATCCGGTTGATCTCGGGCAGCCGTTCCGCCCACACGGCAGCCGCCTCGCCCGCCGCCTGTATCGGATTGTAGTGGATATTGCCGTCGCCGACATGGCCGAAGGAAAAGGAGCGGATGCCGGGAAAGCGCGCCTGCAACGCCGCATCGGCCTCGGCGAGGAACGCCGCGAGCTTGGAGATCGGCACGGCAATGTCGTGCTTGAAGGAGACGCCTTCGCGCTTCTGTCCCTCGGGAATGCCCTCGCGCATGCGCCACAGCGCCGCCGCCTGTTCGCCGGTGGAGGCGATGACGCCGTCGACCACCTCGCCCGGCTCCAGCCCGGCCTCGAACGCCGCCTCCAGGCGGCGGGTCAGGTCGGCCTCGGTGTCCTGATCCGCGAGCTCGACGAGCAGATACCAGGGATAGGGCGACGCCAGCGGGTCGGGGACGCCGGGATTGTGCTGCCGCGCGATCTCCAGGCAGCGCCGCTCGATCAGCTCGATCGCGGTGATGCGGTCGCCGAGCATCGTCCTGGCCCGGCGCAGCCACGCCACTGCGGCGGCCGGCGAGGGTGTCGCCAGGAAGGCCGTCGCCGTGGCGTGCGGCAGCGGGAACAGCCGCAGGGTCGCCGCGCTGATGATGCCGAGCGTGCCTTCGGCGCCGATGAACAGCTGCTTGAGGTCGTAGCCCGTGTTGTTCTTCTGCATCTTGTTGAGGGAGGACAGCACGGTGCCGTCCGCCAGCACCGCCTCCAGCCCCAGCACCAGGTCGCGCGTCATGCCGTAGCGCAAGACGCGCACGCCGCCCGCGTTGGTGGAGAGATTGCCGCCGATCTGACAGGAACCGCGGCTGCCGATGTCCATCGGGAACAGCAGCCCCGCCGCGTCGGCGGCCTCCTGGATCGCCTGCAGCGGCGCACCGGCCTGCACGGTGAGCGTCGCGGCGTCGGTGTCCAGTTCCTCAATCTTCCGCATCCGCGCGAG
>JAFAYM010000286.1 GCA_019240395.1 Acidisphaera sp.
CGCCGCTCTACACGCTGCCGCCTGCCGCTGCGGGTGTAGCTCAGTTGGTTAGAGCGCCGGCCTGTCACGCCGGAGGTCGCGGGTTCGAGCCCCGTCACTCGCGCCACCGGCTCTGGCGGGCCAGCCTCGCCGGCGCTAATCTGCCTCGACGCTGCGCTGCAACAGGCCGCTGATGCTGTTCAACTATCTGCCGATCGTCGTCTTCCTCGTCATCGCCGGGGCCATCGCGCTCCTGATGGTGGGCGGCTCGCTGCTGGCCGCCCCGCAGAGACCCTATGCGGAGAAGCTGTCGGCCTATGAGTGCGGCTTCGAGCCGTTCGACGACGCACGCCGGCGCTTCGATGTGCGTTTCTATCTCGTCGCCATCCTGTTCATCATCTTCGACCTGGAAGTCGCGTTCCTGTTTCCCTGGGCGATCAGCCTGGGCAGCATCGGGATGTTCGGCTTTCTTTCCATGGTCGGCTTTCTTGCCGTGCTGACCGTTGGCTTCATCTACGAGTGGTGCAAAGGCGCGCTGGATTGGGAATGAGAGTGGCATCATGAGCGCGGCCAGCGACACCCCCGAGCTTGCCACCCCCGAGCTTGCGTGGAACCGCGCGGCGCTGGCGCCGGGCCCCGAGCAGGATGCCGTCGTCAAGGGCATCACCGGCGAGATCACCGACAAGGGGTTCGTCGTCGCCGGGCTCGACCGGCTGGTGAACTGGGCCCGCACTGGCAGCCTCTGGCCGATGACCTTCGGCCTGGCTTGCTGCGCCGTCGAGATGATCCACGCCTACATGCCGCGCTACGACCTGGACCGCTTCGGCGTGATCCCGCGCGCCTCGCCGCGGCAGAGCGACGTGATGATCGTCGCCGGCACGCTGTGCAACAAAATGGCGCCCGCCTTGCGCAAGGTCTACGACCAGATGCCCGAGCCACGCTGGGTGATCAGCATGGGCAGCTGCGCCAATGGCGGCGGCTATTATCACTATTCCTACTCGGTGGTGCGCGGCTGCGACCGCGTCGTGCCGGTGGACGTCTATGTGCCGGGCTGTCCGCCGACAGCCGAGGCACTGGTCTACGGGATCCTGCAGCTGCAGAAGAAGATCCGCCGGACCGGGACCATCCTTCGTGGCTGAGGCGCGCGTGGTTGAGACCACCGGCGTGGCTGCAGCCGATATGGGGGCGGATCGGCTGTGCCAGGCGGTCGCCGCCCTGCCCGGGGTGACCGCCGCCTCTGTCTCGCTCGGCGAGCTGATCGTGCACGCCGCGCGCGACGCCATTCCGGGCCTCATGACGACCTTGCGCGACGATCCCCGCTTTGCCTTCGAGCAGATGATGGATCTCTGCGGCGTCGACTGGCCGGAGCGGGCGGAGCGGTTCGATGTCGTCTACAACCTGCTCTCGGTGTCGCTGAACCAGCGAGTGCGCGTCATCGTCGCCACCGACGGCACGGCGCCGGTTCCCTCGATCTGCGGCATCTGGCCGGCGGCGACCTGGTGGGAGCGCGAGGCCTGGGACCTCTACGGGATCGTCTTTTCCGGCCAGCCCGATCTGCGCCGCATCCTCACCGATTACGGCTTCGACGGGCATCCCCTGCGCAAGGACTTTCCGCTCACCGGCTATGTCGAGCTGCGCTACGACGAGGACCGCAAGGCGGTGGTGTACGAGCCGGTGCGCCTGACCCAGGATTTCCGCAGCTTCGACTTCATCTCGCCGTGGGAGGGCATGACTTCCCTGCCGGGCGATGAGAAAGCCCACGAGACGTGGAAAGCCGAGGGCCGGACCGGCGAGGCCAAGCCATGAGCCAGACCGCGGTTCCCGAGGAGACGAGCGGGCGGCGCACCGTCGAGATCGACAGCCACGCCATCAATTTCGGTCCGCAGCACCCGGCAGCGCACGGCGTGCTGCGGCTGGTGCTGGAAATGGATGGGGAGGTGGTGGAGCGCGCCGACCCGCATGTCGGCTTGCTGCATCGCGGCACCGAGAAGCTCATCGAATACAAGACCTACATGCAGGCGATGCCGTATTTCGATCGCCTGGATTACGTCTCGCCGATGTGTCAGGAGCACGCCTTCGCGCTGGCGATCGAGAAGCTGCTGCAGATCGAGGCGCCGGAGCGCGGGCAGTGGATCCGCACCATGTTCGCGGAAATCACCCGCGTGCTGAACCATTTGCTGAACGTCACGACCTATGCGCTCGATGTCGGCGCTTTGACGCCCCCGCTCTGGGGCTTCGAGGAGCGCGAGGTGCTGATGGAGTTCTACGAGGCGGCGTCCGGCGCGCGGCTGCACTCCAACTATTTCCGGGCCGGCGGGGTTTCACGCGATCTGCCGGCCGGCCTGGAAGAACGCATCGCCGAGTGGGCCGAGCGCTTTCCGAAATTCATCGACGATCTCGAAGGCCTGCTGACGCAGAATCGCATCTGGAAGCAGCGCACCGTCGATATCGGCCGGGTCGACGCCGAAGCGGCGCTGGCCTGGGGGTTTTCCGGACCGCCGCTGCGCGCCAGCGGCGTGCCGTGGGATCTGCGTCGGGCGCAGCCCTATGACAAATACCCTCTCGTCGAGTTCGACGTGCCGGTCGGCCGCAACGGCGACTGCTATGACCGCTATATCGTCCGCATCGTCGAGATGCGCGAGAGCGTGCGCATCATCAAACAGTGCCTGGCGGCGATGAAGCCGGGTCCGGTCAAGATCCAGGATCGCAAGTTCACGCCGCCGCGCCGGCAGGAGATGAAGCGCTCGATGGAGGCGCTGATCCATCACTTCAAGCTCTACACCGAGGGCTATCACGTTCCGGCGGGAACCACCTACACCGTGGTCGAGAGCCCGAAGGGCGAGTTCGGCGTCTATCTCGTGGCTGACGGCACCAACCGGCCGTATCGCTGCAAGATCCGCCCGACCGGATTTGCCCATCTCCAGGCGATGGAATTCATGGCCAAGCGCCACATGCTGGCGGACGCGGTGGCGATCATCGGGTCGCTCGACCTGGTGTTCGGCGAGATCGACAGGTAGGCCGATGCTCGAGCAGAAAGGTGCCGAGGATTTCGGCGACGGCTCGACCGCTGATGGCGTGTCCCAGCCGACAGAATTCGGCTTCGACGCGCAGAGCGAGGCCGAGATCGCCGAACACATCAAGAAATACCCGCCGGGCAAGCAGGCGAGCGCGGTCCTCCCGCTGCTTTATATCGTGCAGGGCCAGATGCGCCGGCAGACCGGCAGCGCCTGGGTGCCGCGCGTCGCGATGGATGCGGTGGCGGCGCGGCTCGGCATGGCGCCGATCCGCGTCTACGAGGTCGCCACCTTCTACCTGATGTTCAACACCTCGCCGATCGGCCGCCACCACCTGCAGATTTGCCGCACGACGCCGTGCTGGCTGCGCGGCTCGGATGCCATCGAGGCGGCGTGCCGCGAAGTGACCGGCATCACCGGCTGGCACGAGACCAGTGCCGACGGACTGTTCACGCTGAGCGAAGTGGAGTGCCTGGGCGCCTGCGTGAACGCGCCGGTGCTGCAGATCGACGACGACATGTATGAGGACCTCGACCACGACAGTACGGTACGGCTGCTCGAAGCGTTTCGCCGCGGCGAGAAGCCAAAGCCCGGGTCGGTGACCGGTCGGCTCACCTCGGCACCTGAGGGCGGGCCGACCACCCTGACGACCCTGCAGAACCAGGGGCCGCCGCCGGAGCCGGCGCCGCCCCTGCCGGCGGAGTGACCGATGCCGAGGGCGCAGCATGCTTGACGACCGCGACCGCATCTTCACCAACCTCTACGGCCAGTACGATTGGGGCCTGAAAGGCGCACTGGCGCGCGGCGACTGGGACGGCACCGCCGGCATCATCGCCCGCGGGCGCGAGGCCATCATCGAGGAGATGAAGGCCTCCGGCCTGCGCGGCCGCGGCGGCGCCGGTTTCCCCACCGGCATGAAATGGTCGTTCATGCCGAAAGTGTCGGACGGCCGGCCCGCCTATCTCGTCGTTAACGCCGACGAAAGCGAGCCCGGCACCTGCAAGGATCGCGACATCCTGCGCCACGATCCGCACAAGCTGATCGAGGGCTGCCTGCTGGCCTCCTTCGCCATGGGCGCGCATGTCAGCTACATCTACATCCGCGGCGAGTTCTACAACGAGGCCTGCAATCTGCAGGCAGCGATCGACCAAGCCTATGAGGCGGGCCTCATCGGTCCGAACGCCGCCGGCAGCGGCTGGGATTTCGAGCTCTATCTGCACCGCGGCGCGGGCGCCTATATCTGCGGCGAGGAAACCGCGCTGCTCGAGAGCCTTGAGGGCAAGAAGGGCATGCCGCGGCTGAAGCCGCCGTTTCCGGCGGCGGTCGGCCTCTATGGCTGCCCGAGCACGGTGAACAACGTCGAGAGCATCGCCGTCGCGCCGACCATCCTGCGTCGCGGTGCCGCCTGGTTCTCCGCCCTGGGGCGGCCGAAGAACACGGGCACGAAGCTGTTCTGCATCTCCGGCCACGTGAACAAGCCCTGCAACGTCGAGGAAGAACTCGGCATCCCGTTGCGCGAGCTGATCGACACCTATGCCGGCGGCGTGCGTGGCGGCTGGGACAATCTGCTGGCGGTGATCCCCGGCGGCTCCAGCGTGCCGCTGCTGCCGAAATCGATCTGCGACACCGTGCTGATGGATTTCGACAGCTTGCGCGACGTCAAGAGCGGGCTGGGCACCGCCGCCGTCATCGTCATGGACAAGTCCACCGACGTGATCAGCGCGATCGCCCGTCTCGCGCATTTCTACAAGCATGAGAGCTGCGGGCAGTGCACGCCGTGCCGCGAGGGCACGGGCTGGATGATGCGGGTGATGAACCGCATGGTGCAGGGCCGCGCCGAGTCGGCCGAGATCGACCTGCTCGAGCAGGTGACGCGCCAGATCGAGGGCCACACCATCTGCGCGCTCGGTGACGCCGCGGCCTGGCCGATCCAGGGCCTGATCCGGCATTTCCGCCCGGTGATCGAAGAGCGCATCGCCGCCTATGTCGCGAGCGGTGCCACCGGCCGCCTCGCGCCGACGCCGGTCAATTTGCCTCGCGCCGCGGAGTAAGGGGATGGCGAAGGTCACCGTCGACGGCATCGAGGTCGAGCTGCCGAACGGCTCCACCGTGCTGCAGGCCTGCGAGCTCGCGGGCAAGGAGATCCCGCGCTTCTGCTATCACGAGCGCCTCTCCATCGCCGGCAATTGCCGGATGTGCCTGGTGGAGATCGAGAAGGCGCCCAAGCCGGTGGCCTCCTGCGCCTTTCCCGTCGCCGACGGCATGGTGGTCAAGACCGACACGCCGATGGTGCGCAACGGGCGGCGCGGCGTCATGGAATTCCTGCTGATCAACCATCCGCTCGACTGCCCGATCTGCGACCAGGGCGGCGAGTGCGACCTGCAGGACCAGTCCATGGCCTACGGCATGGACCACTCGCGCTACGCCGAGAACAAGCGCGCGGTGAAGGACAAGAATTTCGGCCCGCTGGTCAAGACCTTCATGACGCGCTGCATCCAGTGCACGCGCTGCATCCGGTTTGCTCACGAGATCGCCGGCGTGCCGGAGCTCGGCGCCACCGCGCGGGGCGAGGACATGGAGGTCGGCACCTATGTGGAGAAAGCGCTGACGTCGGAGCTCTCGGGCAACCTCATCGACATCTGCCCGGTCGGCGCGCTCACCTCCAAGCCCTACGCCTTCCTGGCGCGCCCGTGGGAGCTGTCCAAGATCGACAGCGTCGACGTGCTGGATGCGCTCGGCAGCAACATCCGCGTCGATACCCGCGGGCCGGAGGTGCTGCGTGTCCTGCCTCGGCTGAATGAGGACATCAACGAGGAGTGGATCGGCGACAAATCCCGCTTCGCCATCGACGGGCTGAAGCGCCGGCGCCTCGACAATCCCTGGCTGCGGCGTGATGGCCGGCTGGTGCCGGTGAGCTGGCGGGACGCGTTCTCCGCCATCGCGTCGCGGCTGCAGGGTCTGCCCGGGGAACGAATCGGCGCGATCGCCGGCGATCTCTGCGACGCCGAGAGCATGCTGGCCCTGAAAGACCTGCTGGCCGCCCTCGGCTCCGCCAATCTCGACTGCCGGCAGGATGGCGCGCAATACGACGTGACGCGGCGGGATTTCTATCGGTTCAATACCACCATCGCCGGCGTGGAGGAGGCGGACGCGCTGCTGCTGGTCGGCAGCAACCCGCGCCGGGAGGCGCCGGTGCTGAACGCGCGCATCCGCAAGCGCTGGCTGCGCGGCAGATTCCCCGTGGCGGCGATCGGGCCGCAGGCCGAGCTGACCTACGATGTCGCCTGGCTCGGTGAGGGCCCGCAGGTGCTGGGCGCGTTGGGCGACGGATCGCACGATTTCGCGCGCACGCTGAAGGAGGCCGAACGGCCGATGCTCGTCATCGGGCAGGGAGCGTTGCGCCGCCCGGACGCCGCCGCGGTGCTGGC
>JAFAYM010000048.1 GCA_019240395.1 Acidisphaera sp.
GGAGGACAATGGCGGCGTGTTCTCCGGCTGGAACCCGAAGACCCGCTCCTATACCGCGGATAGCTGGCAATACGAAGGCGAGGAGGTGCCGTCCTCGCTCGCCGAGCATTTGCCGAGCACGACGCCGGAGCGGCGCGAGCACGCCAAGCGCCTGTCGGAAGCCCCGCCGCCGACCGACCAGACCCTGCAGCACCCGAACTGCGTCTATCAGATCCTCAAGCGCCACTACGCCGCCTACACCCCCGAGAAGGTCGAAGCCGTCACCGGCTGTCCGCGCGACGTGTTCCTCAAGGTGTGCGAGGCGATGACGCGCAATTCCGGGCGCGAGCGCACCGGCGCGGTCGCCTACGCCGTGGGCTGGACGCATCACTCGACGGGCGTGCAGATGATCCGCGCCGCGGCGATCATCCAGAGCCTGCTGGGCAATACCGGCCGGCCCGGCGGCGGCATCATCTCGCTGCGCGGACATTCCACGATCCAGGGCTCGACGGACGTGCCGACGCTCTACGACATGCTGCCGAGCTACCTGCCGCAGCCGAATGCGCACATGCCGCATGCCACGCTCGCCGATTATCTGAAATCGGAAACGCCGGATACGGGCTGGTGGCACAATCTGCCGAAATACATGGTCAGCCTGCTGAAAGCCTGGTACGGCGAGGCCGCCACGAAAGCCAATCAGTACGGCTACGAGTGGGTGCCGAAGATCGTCGGCGATCATTCCATGCTCCCGATGGAAATCGGCATGCGCGACGGCCTGATCAAAGGCATGTTCATCCTCGGGCAGAACCCGGTGATCGGCGGCAGCAACGCCGACATGGTGCAGCGCGGCCTGGCACGGCTGGAATGGCTGGTCGTGCGCGACTTCATGGAGAGCGACACCGCCTCCTTCTGGCGCAACGGACGGCTGGTGCGGCAAGGCGAGCTGCATCCATCCGCGATCGGCACGGAGGTGTTCCTGCTGCCCTCCTCGCTCGCCGGGGAGAAGCCGGGCACCTACACCAACACGCACCGGCTCGTGCAGTGGCACGACAAGGTGGTGGAGGCACCGGGCGACAGCCGCTCGGAGAGCTGGTTCGTCTTTCATCTCGCGCGGCGGCTGAAGGCGCTGTACGCCACCAGCACGGAGAAGCGCGACGAGCCGATCCGCGCCATCACGCTCGACTACCGCGAAGAGGGCGAGTACGCCGATCCCTCGGCCAACGACATTCTCAAGGAGATGAACGGCTACACCGTCGCCGACCGCAAGCAGGTGGCGGACTACAAGGCGCTCAAGGATGATGGATCCACGGCCTGCGGCGTCTGGACGTATAGCGGCGTCTATCCGAGCGAGGGGCACAACGCGGCGCGTTCGCGCATGCCGGACGCGCCCGACGGGCCGGGCACGCATCTCGGCTGGGCGTTTGCCTGGCCGTCGAACCGGCGCACCATGTGCAACCGCGCCTCCGCCGACGCCGACGGCAAGCCGTGGTCCGAGCGCAAGAAGCTGGTATGGTGGGACGAGGCAGCCGGCAAGTGGACCGGCCGCGACGTGCCGGATTTCGTCGAGACGACACGGCCGGATTACCAGCCGGACTACTCCAAGAAGCCTACCGGCATGGACGCGCTCGACGGGCGCGCGGCCTTCATCATGATCGCCGACGGCCGCGCCGCGATCTTCGTGCCGTCGGGGCTGAAGGACGGGCCGCTGCCGACGCATTACGAGCCGGTGGACAGCCCCGTGCACAATCCGCTCTATGCCCAGCAGGACAATCCCGCCGCAAAGAAATGGCCGCGACCGGACAACCAGTATCATGGCGCTGCCGATCCACGCTTCCCGCACGCCATGACCACCTACCGCGTCACCGAACATCAATCCGGCGGCGGTTCGACGCGCGGCGTGCCGATCCTCGCCGAGCTGCAGCCCGAGCAGTTCTGCGAAATCCCGACCGAGCTGGCGGCGGAGCTCGGCATCGCCAATACCGACTGGGTGGTGGTCAGCACCTTGCGCGGCGAGGTGGAGGCGAAGGCGCTGGTCACCGACCGGCTGCGCCCGTTCATGATCGGCGGCAAGAAGGTGTACCAGATCGGCATGCCCTATCATTTCGGCTGGCAGGGCTTCGCCGTCGGCGATGTCGCCAACGCACTGACGGCGGTGGTGTCTGACCCGAACAGCGCCATGCACGAGAACAAGGCGTTCACCGCCGCCCTGCGCCGCGGCCGCAAGGGAGACCAGACGTGACCGTGCATGCGCGTGCCCGCGACTACCCGCAGTCGGAGTTCGAGGGTCCGATCCCCAACGAGTCCGAGCTCACGGCGGGCAGCCGCATCGTGCCGGGTCGCTCCTACGGCTTCTTCACCGACACCACGCGCTGCATCGGCTGCAAGGCCTGCGAGACGGCGTGCAAGCAGTGGAACGCGCTGCCCGCCGACAACATGGCGCTAACCGGCGACAGCTACGACAACACCGGCGCGCTCTCCGCCAGCACCTGGCGGCACGTCGCCTTCATCGAGAAGATCGGCACCGGCGCCGACCGGGCGACGGAGATGCCGCCCTATCAGTCAAACTGGCTGATGATGAGCGACGTCTGCAAGCACTGCCACAACGCGCCGTGCCTGGAGGCCTGCCCCACCGGCGCGCTGTTCCGCACGGAGTTCGACACGGTCGTGGTGCAGCAGGACATCTGCAACGGCTGCGGCTATTGCGTGCCGGCCTGCCCGTTCGGGGTGGTCGACCTGTCGGAGGTGGACGGCAAGGCGCATAAATGCACGCTCTGCTACGACCGGCTGAAGGGCGGGCTGGAGCCGGCCTGCGCAAAAGCCTGCCCGACGGATTCGATCCAGTTCGGCGAAGTCGAGCACCTGCAGCGCGCCGCCGAACAGCGCGTCGCGGATCTGCACCAGCGCGGCGTTCCGAATGCGTATCTCTATGGCACGCCGGGCGCGCCCGGGGCCACCGGTGATCTCGGCCACCTCAATGCCTTCTTCCTGCTGACCGAACGGCCGGAGGTCTACAACCTGCCGCCGGCGCCGACCCGCGCCTCCAACCGCACGCTGCCGAGCCTGATCTCCGGACTGGCGACGGTGGCCAGCCTAGCGGCCGCGGCGGCGCTGCTGCTCGGCGGACGGCCGGGGCGATGAGCTATCCCGGCAAGGTCGAGGCGGTCTCCGGTCCGCTGGAGCACAGCACGCGGCAGCGCGCGCCGTATGGCCGCACCGGCGATCGCTCGCCGTTCCGACAAGTGTATGACGGGCCGACCTATTACGGCCGCAACACCGTCAAGCCGAGCCCGTTCGACTGGAAGATCGCGCTCTACATCTTCCTCGGCGGCTTGTCCGGCGCGGCCGAGATCATCGCCACAGTCGCGGATTTCGACGGCAATCCCGCGCTCGAGGACACGGTGCGGCAGGGGCGCTATCTCGCGCTGGTCGGCACCCTCGCCGGCCCACCGCTGCTGATCGCCGGCCTGCATACGCCGAGCCGCTGGTACAACATGCTGCGGATTTTTCGCGGCACGTCGCCGATGTCGATCGGCAGCTGGATCCTGACCGCGTTCGGCGGCTTCGCGGTGGCGACGGCCGCGGCCCAGGGTGGGCTGGATACCACGAACCCCGTGCGCTGGCCGCGCCTCCGCCGCATACTGCGCGGCAGCGCGCGGGTGCTGCAGGTACCCGCAGCGCTGGCTGGAGCGGGGATGAGCGTCTACACCGCCGGGCTGATGGCGGCGACCAGCACGCCGCTCTGGGCGGCCGCACCGCGCCTGCTGGCGGCCCGGTTCGCCGCGGCCGCCATGGCTGCGGCCTCCGCCGCACTCTCGCTCGGTGCGCGCCGACACCATCGGATCGCCGCGGCCGAGCGGCTGGAAGACCTGACCGCCCTGGCAGCGGCAACGGAGCTGGTCATGGCGCGTGCGTCCAACGAGGTGTATCGCCAGCGGGGCGTCGACACGGCGCTGCACGAGCCACAATTCCGCCTGTTCTACAGCGGCGGGGCCGAGCTGATCGGCACGGCGGTACCCCTCGCCCTCTACGTCGCGAATCGCGTCACCCGCCATCCCTCCAACAGGCTCGCCTGGGCCGGCGGCCTGGCCGTGATGGCCGGCAGCGCCGCGCTGCGCCTCTCCATGATGTACGCCGGCAATGAATCCGCCCGTCATCCCGAGCCCTATCTGGCGGCCACCCAGTCCGAGCGGACCAGCCCGTGAGCGACGCCGGGAGACAGGCGCTGGCCAGGATCGACGACGCGCTCGAAAAGCAGCCCGATCCGAGCACGCACGAATTTGCCCAGGCTATCGAGTCTCTGGTGGTGCTGCGCGAGGACCTCATCCGGCGGTATCGTACGGCCCCCGAGTTGCGCGGCTGCCTCGATCGGCTGAACAGCGCGCTCAGCGTGGTGGTTGGCAGCGAATATCCGCTGCCCAGCGTGCGGTGGGATCGGGTGAAGCAGGCGCGCGCGGTGCTGGCGCAAGTGGTAGAAGAAATGGGGTCTGGGGTCCGCTGACCCCGGCGGGGCCCCTCGCCTTACTTCTCTGGAGGCCAATGGCCCAGCTGACCGATGACTGCTTCGCCTTCGGTGGCCGTCTGCTGCCGCTGGCCGAAGCGCAAGCCCGCATCGCCGAACAATTCCACTGCGTCGCGGCCCCTGAAACCGTGCCCCTCCCCTCGGCGCTTGGCCGGGTTCTGGCGGGCGACGTGATCGCATCCGTCTCCATCCCGCCGCAGGCCAATTCCGCGGTGGACGGCTACGCCCTGCACCACGCCGACCTGCTTCCCGACGCGCCGACCACCCTGCGCCTGAGCGGACGGGCGACTGCCGGCCATCCCCTGCTCGCGCCGGTGCCGCGCGGCGCCGCTGCCCGCATCTTCACCGGAGCGGTCATGCCGGAAGGCCCGGATACCGTGATGATGCAGGAGGACTGCGCGGCGACGGAGGACAGCGTCACGGTGCCGCCGGGCCTGCGCCGCGGCGCCAATCGCCGCCCGGCCGGCGAGGACATTGCCGCCGGCGAGCGGGCGCTGCCGGACGGCAAGCGCCTGACCCCGCCCGAACTCGGCCTGCTGGCGGCACTCGGCCACACGCAGGTGACGGTGCGACGAGCCTTGCGAGTGGCCCTGTTCTCGACCGGCGACGAGGTGGAAGAGCCGGGTCGCACGTTGCGCCATGGCCGCATCTACGACGCCAACCGCTTCATGATTGCCGCCATGCTCACCACTTTGCGCGTCGAGGTCAGCGATGGCGGCATCCTGCCCGACCGTCCGGAACCCGTGCGGGCAGCGCTGACCGAGGCGGCGCGGGACCATGACCTCGTGCTGACCACGGGAGGCGTCTCCTCCGGCGAAGAGGACCACGTGCGGGCCGCCATCGAGGCGATGGGCAGCCTCGCCTTCTGGCGCGTCGGCATCAAGCCGGGCCGGCCGGTGGCGCTCGGCAGCCTGGGGGGCACGCCGCTGCTCGGCCTGCCCGGCAACCCGGTGGCGGCACTGGTGACGTTCATCACCATCGCGCGTCCGGTTCTCGACAGGCTCGCCGGAGCGGTGTCGACGCCCCTGCCCCGCTTTTCCGTCGAAAGCGGCTTCGCCTGGCGCAAGAAGCGCGACCGGCGCGAATTCCTTCGCGTCCTGATCGAGGACGCGGCGGGCCGGCTGCGCGCGCGCGTGTTCCCCAAGGAGGGCGCCGGCATCATCACCTCGCTGACCGGCAGCGACGCGCTGGCCGAACTCCCGGAAGGGGTCACCACGGTCGCCCCTGGCGACACGCTCGCCTGCATCCCGCTGGGCCTGCTGTATGGCTGAATCGGAGGAAAACACCGAATTCGTCGTCGCCCCGGATCCCGAGGACCCGACGCTCACGCGCGAGGTGCGGGGCATCGACCAGACCGGTGCACCCATCACCACGCGGGTGCCGATGGAGCGCCCGCTGACGCTTTACCTGAACAGCCAGGAAATCGTCACCATGATGACGATCGGCGACCGGCCGGACTGCCTGGCCGTCGGCTACCTGCTGAACCAGAACATGCTGCGCAGCGACGACGCGATCACCCGTATCGACGTGGATGCCGAGTTGGACGTGGTGGTGGTGCGCACCGAGCGGCCGACCAATTACGAGGCCAAGCTCCGCAAGAAGACGCTGACCTCCGGCTGCGCGCAGGGCACCGCCTTCGGCGATATGCTGGAGCGCTTCGAGGGCATCGCGCTCGACGGGGATGCCGAGATTCGCACGTCCTGGCTCATGGCGCTGTCGCGGAAGATCAACACACGGCCCAGCCTCTATCTGACCGCCGGGGCAATCCATGGCTGCGTGCTATGCGAGCAGGACCGGCCGCTCGTCTACATGGAAGATGTCGGCCGGCACAACGCCATCGACAAGATCGCGGGCTGGATGCACCTCAATGCGGTAAGCCCCGCGGGAAAGCTGTTCTACACCACGGGGCGGCTGACCTCGGAGATGGTGATCAAATGCGTGCAGATGCGCATTCCCATCCTGGTCAGCCGCTCGGGGTTCACGGCGTGGGGGGTGGAGTTGGCGCGCCAGGCGGGACTGACCTTGATCGGCCGCGCCAAGGGGCGGCGCTTCATCGTGCTCTCCGGTGCCGAGCGGCTGCGTTTCGACGCAGCTGGGTCCGAGTCCGGCGAGATCGACATCCCGCGCAAATCAGCACGCGACGACGATTGAACGGCCGATGATCGAACTTGCCGCGCGTCTCTGGCGGGCGCCGATCCTGCTGCTCGTGCTGGCCGAGCTGTTCTGGGCCGGCAGCTTCGTGCTCGGCGGCGCCGTGCGCGCGGACGTGCCGCCGGTGGCGCTGGCCTTCTGGCGCTGGGTCGGCGGGCTCGTCCTGGTGCTCTGCTTCGCCGGCCCGCATCTCGTGCGCGACCTGCCGGTGCTGCGCCGGCACTGGCGCATCACCGCGGTGATGTCGGTGTTCGGCGTCGGCGGCTACAATACGCTGATCTATCTCGGCCTGCAGACGACGACCGTGCTGAATGCCGCGCTGCTGCAATCGGCGATGCCGCTGCTGATCCTGCTCTGCTCCTTCATGATCTTCGGCGAGCGCCCGAGCCTGCGCCAGTTCGTCGCCGTGCTGATTTCGCTCGGCGGCGTCGCGGTGATCGTGGCTCACGGCGAACCCGCGACCTTGCTGCGGCTGCGGCTCAACCCCGGGGATATCTGGGTGCTGATCGCCGCGTTGATCTATGCGGCGTACTCGGCGCTGCTGCGCCGCCGCCCGACGGTGCACCCCCTCAGCTTCCTGGCGGCATCATTTGCCGTCGGGGTCCTCACCCTGCTGCCGTTCTACACGTGGGAAATCCTCGCCGGCCATCATATGCGGCTGACGCCGCTGGCGGTGACGACGCTGATCTATCTCGCGATGCTGCCTGCTTTCGCGTCCTACCTCTTCTACAATCGCGGCGTGGAGCTGATCGGCGCCAACCGCGCCGGGCAGTTCATGCATCTGATCCCGGTGTTCGCCAGCATCCTGGCGATTGCGCTGCTCGGCGAAAGTTTTCAGATATACCACATGGTCGGCATCGCCCTGATCGCCGCCGGGATCGTGCTGGCGTCGCGAGGCGGCACGCAGGTCAGTCCGGCGTTTCCCGAAGCCGGCGCTCCACCGCCGCCAGTTCCTCGGGCCGGTTGACATTGGTGAAGGGGTCGAGGTCGGCCGCATCGTAGTCGGCGATGGCGATGCGGTGACGCGCCGTGAAATCCTCGATCTTGCGCACGCCCTCTGCCAGGGCCCCGGCGAGATCGTCCGCGAGGTGCACCGGCCACAGGCCGATCACGGGATGGCTACGCCCGCCCGATGCGACACAGGCGAGGTCGGCCCTCGCATTGCGTCGCGCCGCCTGCAGTCGCCCCACGAGATCCTCCGGCAGGAAGGGCGTATCGGTGGGCAGCGAGACGATGTCGGGACAGGCCGCCGCGTGTGCGCGCGCCCAGAGCATGCCCGCCAGCACGCCGGCGAGCGGACCCGGATTGTCGGCCATGGTGTCCGGGATGACGGGCAGCCCCCATGCGGCGAAGCGCGCGGGATCGCCATTGGCGTTGATGACGAGTCCGGCGAGTTGCGGGCGCATCCGATCGATGACGTGATCGAGCAGCGGCCGCCCGGCGAGCGACCGCAGCGGCTTGTCGCCCCCACCCATGCGCCGCGCCAAGCCGCCGGCGAGCAGCACGCCGAGGGGAAGCGGGTCCGCCCTCATTGCCGATTATGAACCTCAGTTCCCAGCCGGATGCAACACGCTCGCAATTTCGGCATATCAGAGCCGGGCTTGGGATGGTCAGTATGGTCGGGAAGCTTCAAAGCCCATGCACGACCACTGTCGTGCCACTTGCCGTCGGAAGGAACTGCACTTCGACCGCAACGGACCTCCCGCATGCTACGATAGACCATCTTTCTAGCCGCGCGGGCCCAGCGAGCTGAGCATCAGGCGGCCGCGGGTCGGTGTTGTGATCGATCTCGGTATCGTCCAGAAAGGCATCCTTGCACCCCGGGGAGTGCAAAAGCGCTGCGGCAAATGCGTAGCGTGAAGCATCTCTTTGCAGAATGGGATCCGCGCGGGTTCCTCCTGGGGCGAGTGGCCCGGTGACCAGTGCGCCGGGACTGCGCACAGTGGTGACAACGTTCAGGACTCTGGTGAATCCACAACCACTCGCTTGCACGCTCTCGCCCCAGTCGCCCGCAATCGGAACCCCGGCTGCGTCGAACTCGGGCCACTTCCAAACCTTGATACCCTCCAGCGGAGCGAGTGACGCACCCGGGCAGTCGTGCCGGAGCCAGGTTGTACTGTGCTTTGCCGCATCGAGCACGGCGTCCCGATGCTGCTGCGCCTGCAGGATCGTGGCAAATTGCGGTGAAATCGAATGGGACTGAGCCTGCGCTTGTGCCACAACCGAACCGATGGCCAGACACAGCATGCACAGCAACGCTATCGTCGGTCTGTTCGGCATACGCCACCCACCTACCAGCTTCAGCTCAGCGCCCCTTCCCGCAAGTCACCGAAGACGTGCTCCCTCGCGCCTCGGCTCCCAAAGCTGGGTCGTGGTGTCATCTGCCCACGGTTGTAGAGCCCGCATTTGAAGAAAGGATTTACCGATCAATTCGGCCTAGGAACGCGACCGCAGCGGCTTGTCGCCCCCGCCCATGCGCCGGGCAAGACCGCCGGCCAGCAGCACGCCGAGGGGCAGCGGATCAGCCAGCGGTGGGGCGATATGGCCGGCCCGCTCCGGCACGCCCCGAGATCTTCTGGAGCGGAACGATTTTGGCCATGAGCAGTCATCCCGCTCATGCGCGAGATGGCGGGAGCCGCCGCGGCGGCTCCCGCGATAGTCACGCTATTGACCGGCCTCCGCAGTGAAGAAGGCCGCCAGCGCTTTGTCCTTCTGCGCCTGCGTCGGGTTGCCGACCCCGCTCTCGATCGCCTGGTAGATGATCTGCCGGGCGTCCTGGGGCTCGATGAAGCCCTTCTTCACGTCGGCATTCGCCGCCTTGGCGACCTGGTTCACGTAGTTATCGTAGCCGGAATAGATCTCGTTCAGCTCGGCGACGCTGAACGGCAGGTGATAGCCCCAGCGAACGCAAGCCCCGGGCCCGCTGTTGGTGCCGACATTGAGGTAGGTCGGCACTGAAACTTCCGGCAGCTGGATGCCGCCGATCGCCAGCCCCAGGCTGTTGCGCGCAATGACGGACTGCGCGGGCGACGGGTTGATCTGCGTGAAGTCGAGATACGGCGCGATCGGCGGCTTGGTGCCGTTGCTGATCCACTGCACCAGGTCGTCGAACGCGGCGTTCACCACGTCGCCGGTGGGCGGCAACGTGCCGAGCTGCGGCACCGCGCATTGCGGCGCCAGCATCGCCTCGGCCGAGCTGACCGGGTTGGTGAACAGCGGGTTGTCGCGCAGCTCCAGCGGCTCACGGCTCTTGCGCAGATGCACGTCCACATGCGAGGTGCCGGCAATCTCCCAGCTCCGGTACATGCTGGTGTTCGGCTGGCGCACCGCCGCTTCCGAGTTGACGACATCGAATTCGGTGAGCACCTTGAACACCGGCTGGCTCAGGTCCGGCCGGATCTGCTGCCCGAAGGTGGAGAGCAGCAGGAACCCGTCATAGACATTCCCCAGCGGGTTGACGTCATTGATGTAGTAGGACAGGCGGAAGGCTGACTGCGACTCTCCGGCGCCGATGATGCGCTTCGGCTTCAGCCCGTTGAGCACGTTGACGAAACCCGGGTTGCGGATCGCCTGTGCCGCCTGCGAGAAGATGTCGTAGGAGAGGCTGTCGTCGGTGACCGTGCCGCCGTTGGTGACGTCGAGGCTGCCGTAGCGGTTGGGGTTCCACTGCTTGAGCTCATTGACGCCGACCAGCTGCGCCGAGACGCCCACCCAGGCGTAGCCCTCGGCCAGAATATGCTCCCAATCGAAGAACCAGAGATTGTCGGCATCGAACCCGTTGGTGACGTTGAGCCACTCGACGATGACGGTGCCGTTGAACTGGCGCTTGTCCGCCGGCTCGCGCACGACCATGCGGGTCTTGTACGGGACGCCGCTGGCTATGACGCTGCCGGTGGCCAATACCGGCGTGTTGTAGCGGTTGGCAGTGCCGCTGAAGAAATACTCCTGCTCGGTGTAGCCGTCCTGGGCCAGCGGATGGTCGGATGCGAAGAAGATGTAGTTGTGGGTCGGGGCGCCCGGAATGTCGGTCGAAGCGATGGGCCCGGTGACGGTGGGTGTCGGCACCTGCGCGATTGCGGTGCCTGCGGCGAGAGACAGGCCGAGTGCCGCGGCGGCAACCCAGCCTGTCCGGTTTCGGCCGCACATATGCGGCCGAAGCGATGTCGGTGACATGAACTCCTCCCGAAGGACTGTTGAATCGGTTTGGTCGAGGGTGCCGCTTGCCGACACCTCGGCAACAATATCAGAAGCAGGAGTGACAGCGATAGGGCCGCGGAGTGGCTGCAACGCATGTAACGTGACACGCCTTCTGAGAATTTATCCCAAATATGATGCGACTTGCAGAAACGAGGCGTAATGCCGTGCTCACGCCGGGCGCAAGCAACAGGCCCCTGCGCTCAAGATGGCACAATCATCTGGTTCATTGCCGAATCGCATAAAACAGATAGCGGGCCGCGTAGCGCATCCGCGCCTCCTGCGTCCCCGCACAAGGTGTCGTCGGAGCCGCTCCGCCTTGCGTATCGACGCGGCGCACCAGGGCCGCATCGCCCAGAACGCCGCTGCCCGCATGCGATGTGACGCGCAGCAGCAGCCACGCGATGGCATGCGGCTCAGGCGCGGGCGCCTGCGAAACAACCTCGCCGATGATCTTGCTGCCATCGTCCATCTGCCAGGTCGGGCCGGCGAAATGCGTGCCGATCTGCCGGCCGGCGGCATCGAACAGGGCCGCGTCGGGCGCCGTGAATACCCAACGGGAGCCGTCGCTGCCCTTCTGACACGTGTAGATCTGCACACCCTGCGCGGCGGCCTCAAGCAGCATCCTGGCACCGGGCGGCGGCGGCACACGCTCCTCCTGCGCCAGCGCTCCAGTGGCGCCCGGAACCACGATGGCGAGCAGCACCAGCGCACGGAGAGCCATCGCGGCATCCTTCTCGGGACTCATGTCGCGGCCTATGATCGGCTTCACTCTGGCAGGGCATGCGAGGAATGTCACCTGACGCGGAAGAGGCGGCGTAAGATATTGCCGCTCTTCGCCGGCATCATCGGCAATACTCCGCCTTGGCCTTCGCCCTTCTCGCCTACCTGATGTTGCAAGGCGTGACATCGCTCAAGACGCAACTCGAACGCCACGCCGCCATCGCAGTGATCGGTCATGTCGTGTTGGGCGCCGAAGCGGGCTACTTCGCGGGCTGGGCTGTCGTCTTCCTCAACCGTTACCGCAACGCGGCCAAGCCCGGCATCGCACCCTGAGACGGGTACGGGACGGTTGCATCCGGCGCGCCGATGCGACAAACCCCTGCTGTTCAAGGAACCGGCTCGCCGCGCCCGGCGACGCTCCGGACGGAGAGGAAGCGCCATGCCCCTGATGTCCCGCCGCACCCTGCTCGCCGCCGGCACCGCCCTGCCCGCCTGCGCCATCCTGCGCCCGGCGCACGCCGCCGAGTTCTCCTACAAATACGCCAGCAACCTGCCGGTCACCCATCCCCTGAATATCCGCGCCCAGGAGGCGGTGGACCGCATCAAGACGGCGAGCTCGGGGCGGCTCGAGATCAAGGTGTTTCCCAACAACCAGCTCGGTTCGGACACCGACATGCTGGGCCAGCTGCGCAACGGCGCGCTCGAGTTCTTCACCCTGTCCGGCCTGATCCTCTCCACTTTCGTGCCGCCCGCCTCGATCAATGGCGTCGGCTTCGCGTTCAAGGACTACGACCAGGTGTGGAAGGCCATGGACGGCCCGGTCGGCACCTATGTCCGGGGCGAGATCGACAAGCGCGGCCTCGTCGCCTTCGAGAAGATCTGGGACAACGGCTTCCGCCAGATCACCACCAGCACCAGGCCGATCCGCACGCCCGACGACCTCGCGGGGTTCAAGATCCGCGTCCCGGTCAGCCCGCTCTGGACCTCACTGTTCCAGGACCTCGGCGCCGGTCCGACCTCAATCAATTTCAGCGAGGTCTATTCGGCGCTGCAGACCCGCATCGTCGACGGGCAGGAAAACCCGCTCGCCATCATCGAGACCGCCAAGCTGTACGAAGTGCAGAAATATCTCTCGATGACCAACCACATGTGGGACGGCTACTGGTTTCTCGCCAATCGCCGCGCTTTCGAACGGCTGCCGAAAGATCTGCAGGACTTGACACGGACCGAGTTCAATCGCTCGGCCGTCGAGGAACGGACCGACGTCGCCGCCATGAACGGCTCGCTCGGTGACACCCTGAAGGGCCAAGGCATGGCGGTCAACCAGCCCGATCCCGCGCCGTTCCGCGATAAGCTGCGAAAAGCCGGATTCTATGCGGACTGGAAGGCGAAATACGGCGAGCAGGCCTGGAGCACCCTGGAGAGCGTGGTCGGCACCTTGGCCTGAGTCTCCCAAACGGCGGTGCGGCGGTATGCTTGCGGACTTGCAATGATCCGCCAATTCGGCGTCTAGTCCTCCGAAGAGGGGACCGTGGACATGCACATCCGTAACAGACTGGCAGCTCTGGTGGTACTCGCGCTCATGTCGCTGGAGGCATGTGCAACCTATGTTCCGCCGGCCCCGGTGCCACGGGAATCGTTCTCGCGCGACCTCAACGCGTCCTACGACCGAACCTGGTCAGCCATCACCTATGTCGCAGGCGCGAGCTTCTTCAAGATCAAGGCTTTCGAGAAGGCCAGCGGGTTGATGACGCTGGATTTCGAGTTGCGAGACGTCCTCCCCTATGTCGACTGCGGCAGCGCGCAGAACAGCACGACTCACCAGACGACCCCAGCGCTGCTCGCGCTCGGCTTCATCATGGTCTCCCTGCAAGGCACCGCAAACATCACCATAAGATCGGAAGGAAGGAGAACCGCCATCCAGTTCAACAGTCAATACACGCTGGACGGCTTCAGAAGGGGTCCCTATGGCGAGTTGATCAAGGCGGCCGAGTGGCGCTTCACCAGCGGGTCGCCGGACGCTCAGAACGTGCTTGGGACCCTCGTTACCTGTCGTTCGTCGTACAAGATCGAAGGAGATTTTCTGAGCGAAGTTTCGGCGCGCCTGTAGGGGGCGGGAGGCCAAAGCTTCGCTTCGGCATGCTGGGCCAGAGCTCCGCCCTGAACCTGAAGCATGGGCCCGCTGGGGCGGCGGAGCCCGGACCACATCGTGTTCTGAACTCGCCTTCCCCTACAGATAGCCCGCCCCCGCCTCCTTGGCGAACAGCGCCGGATCGCCCTGCCAGACGATGCGGGCGTGCTCCAGCACGTACACACGGTCGGCGTGCGGCAGCGCAAACGTCACGTTCTGCTCACCCAACAGCACGGTAATCGCCGTCGTCCGGCGCAACCGCTCCAGCGCCTTTGAGAGCTGCTCGAGGATCACCGGCGCCAGGCCGAGCGTCGGCTCGTCGAGGATCAGCAAGCGCGGGTTCATCATCAGCGCCCGGGCGATCGCCAGCATCTGCTGCTCGCCGCCGGAGAGCGTGCGCGCCGCCTGCCGCGCGCGCTCCTTGAGGATCGGGAACAGCTCGAACAGCCAAGCCAGGCGATCACGGCTTTCCGCCGGCGGCTGATGCTGGCCGCCGAGATCGAGATTTTCCCGCACGCTCATGTCGCCGAACAGCTCGCGCGTCTCGGCACATTGTACGATGCCGCCGCGCGCGATAGCCGCCGGGCTGCGTCCGGCCAGGCTGCCGCCCGCCCATTCGATCCGGCCGTCGTAGCGCACCAGGCCGGAGATCGCGTTGAACAAGGTGGTCTTGCCGGCGCCGTTCAGCCCCACCACCGAGACGAATTCGCCCTCATGCACCCGCAGCGACACGCGCTCCAGCGCTTGCGCCTTGCCGTAGAGAACGCTGACATCGGCGACCTCCAGCAGCACCGGCGTGGCATCGATCACCGCGGCATCGCGCGCGTGCGTCTC
Source organism: Acidisphaera sp. (assembly GCA_019240395.1). Lineage (GTDB taxonomy): Bacteria > Pseudomonadota > Alphaproteobacteria > Acetobacterales > Acetobacteraceae > JAFAYA01. The sequence continues at coordinate 14,532 of JAFAYM010000048.1, forward strand.
GATGGAGCCGCCGAGATAGACGGCGCGCACGGTCGGGTCGCGCATCACCTCCTCGGCGCTGCCTTCCGCAATGCGCTCTCCGAGATACATGGCGAGCACGCGATCGACCAGCGCCGCCACGCCCTTGACGTTGTGGTCGACCAGCAGCACGGCGCGGCCCTCGCGGCGGAAGCCGTCGATCAGACCGGAAAAAATGCCGACCTCCGCGGCGGTGAGCCCGGCGAACGGCTCGTCGACCAGCACCACCTTCGGATCGCGCGCGATCGCTTTCGCCAGCTCGAGCCGGCGCAGATCGGCGAACGGCAAGGTGTTCGGCCGCCGGTGCATCACCGCGCCGAGGCCGACGCTCTCGGCGATGGCGCAGGCGCGATCGTTCACCGACTTGTCGGCCGCCAGCCGCAGCAGGCTGTCCGGCAGCAAGGCCAGCTTGATGTTCTCCAGCACGGTCTGCCGATGCAGCGGGCGCGAATGCTGAAAGACGATGCCGACGCCCTGCCGGGCGATGCGATGCGTCGGCTGCCCCGCCACGTCCTGGCCGCCGAGCAGCACGCGCCCGGAATTCGGCCGCTCGATGCCCATGATCAACTTCATGGCGGTGGATTTTCCCGAGCCGTTCGGCCCGATTAGTCCGAGTATCTCGCCCGCCTCGACATGAAAGCTCAGCTCCTTCACTGCCACCAAGCCGCCGAAGCGCTTGGTCACGCGCTGTACGTCGAGCAGCGGACTCACGACCGCTCCCCCGCGCGGCCGAGAATGCCCATGAAACCATTCGGGAAGAACAGGATGACGATCAGCGCGACGGCGGCGACGACGAAGGTGTTGAGCTGCCCGAGCGGCCGCAGCAGCTCGTTGGCCAGGATCAGGAAGATGGCGCCGAGCGCCGCGCCGTAGATGGTCCGCCGACCGCCCAGCACGGCAGCGATGATCACCTGCACGCCCAATGCGAGGTCGATCACCGACCCGACCGAGACGGTGCCCTCGTAGAACACCACCATCGCGCCGGAGAGCCCGGAGAAGAACGCGCTGACGCAGAAGGCGGCGACCTTGTGCTTGGCGACGTTGAACCCGAGCGCCGCGGTCTCCGTCGCGTCCTGGCCGCTCGCCTGCAGGATCAGCCCGACCGGCGAGCGCGAGAGCGTCACCAGGATGCCGCCCGAGGCGACCATGAAGGCCAGCGCGTACCAGTAATTCGGATTGGCATCGACGGCCAGAACGTCCGGCACGCTGAGGCCGATCTCGCCACCCGTGATGCCGGCGAAGATGACGATCACCTGCTGCAGCACCAGTACGGCGACCAGGGTGACCAGGCCGAAATACGGGCCGCGCAGCCGCAGCGCCGGCACGGCGAGCGCCGCCCCGCCCACCACCGCGGCCGCGGCGCCGACCAGCACGCAAAGCGGCACCGGCCAGCGATGGATGTCGAGCAGCGAAGCGGCATAGGCACCGAGCCCGATCAGGAAGGTCGGCCCGAAATTCACCTCACCCGCGAAGCCGAACAGCAGGTCCCAGGACATGGCATAGACCGCGAAATAGTAGGCGACGGTCAGCACGCCGACGATGTAGGCGGAAACACCCCAGGGCAGCACCGCCAGCAGCACCAGCAGCACGACGAGCGCCCACGGGCGCCAGCGACGCACCGCCGCCATGCTCAGCGCCGCCCCAGCAGGCCCTGCGGTCGCAGGTAAACCACGATGACCAGCAGCAGCAGCGATGGAATGGTTCGCAGAGTCGGCGCCACGAGATAGGCGGTGAGCGTCTCCAGATAGCCCACGACATAGGCCGCGAGCAGCGAGCCGGAAACGCTGCCCAGACCGCCCAGCACGACGATGGAAAAGGCGCTGGCCGTGAGCTGGCCGATATTCGCGGAACCGGCGCCGAGAAAGGTCGCGAGCAGCACGCCGGCGAGTCCCGCCAGCACGCCGTAGATGGTCCAGACCAGGAGATAAATGCTGGAGAGCTCGAAGCCGAGCAGGGTCAGGCCGCGCGGGTTGATGGAGGCCGCCAGCAGCGCCCGGCCGGCACGCGTGCGATTGACCAAAAGCCAGAGCAGGCCGATGACCGACCAGCAGATCGCCGCGATCATGATCTCGTTATAGGGCACGCGTACGCCGCCGATCGTGGCGACGCCGCTGATCAGCGGCACCACCGTCACCGGGTTGTCGGTGAAGAAATACGCCACCGCCTCCTGGATCATGATCCCCCAGAGCAAGGTGCCGGTCAGCACGAAGATCTCGGTCTCGTCGCGCGGAATGGCGCGCGAGCGCTGGATCGGGCGCACCACCAGTCCGTAGGTCACCAGCGCCGCGATCAGTCCGATAAGCACGCCGGCGGCGCTGCCGATATAGGTGCCGGCGTGCAGATCCCCGGCGATCGCCCAGGCGGCGATGGCAGCGATCACCATGATGCCGCCGTGCGACAGGTTGAGCACGCCGGAGACGCCGAAGATCAGCGTGAAGCCGATCGCGCCGAGCCCGTACAGCGCACTGATCGCGAAGCCGTCGATCAGGATCTGCAGCGCGAGCATTCGCCTTCCCGCAAGCGGCGGCGCGTCGGAAGACGAAGATTACTGGGCGGCGTGAGGTTGCGGCAGCTTGATGAATGACGGGAAGGTCAGCTTGCCGTTGGCGATGTTCTCCGGCCACAGCGTCACCTGCTTGCCGTCCTGCCATTGCACGACCAGGGTGGTTATGTAGCCCGGCCCGTATTTCAGGGCGTGGGTATACTGGTCGTTGCGGCCGTAGAACGCCACCTTGCCGTAGGTGCCGACGTAATCGGTCTTTTCCAGCTCCTCCACAAGCTTGTCGGCGTCGGTCGATCCGGCCCGCTGCACTGCCTCGGCGATGATGTTTACGTCGTCGGCGGCGGAATAGCCGGCGTAACCGGGGGTGATGCCGAAACGCTTGGCGTAAGCGGTGGCGAACGGAATCGTCTTCGGGGTGACCGCCACGTCGGGCGCCGCATTCTCGTCGACCAGCACGCCCTGCGCCGCGCCATTGGTGTCGCGCCAGAACGAGGTGGTGGTGGCCTGCGAGCTGATGCCGGCCATCGGGATCGGCACCTGCTGGCTCGCCCACTGCACGGTCGGCTGCACGCCGACATGGCTGATCCCGGTGGTGATCACGTCGGGGTGCTTGGCCTCGATCTGGTTGAACAGCGGCGTGAAATCCGTCGTGTCGGGCGAGAAGCGGATATGGTCCAGCACTTTCAGCCCGGCTTCCGGCAGGCATTGCAGCGAGGTGTCGTCCAGCGGTGTGGTCCAGGCGGCGTCCTCGCTCATCACGACCGTGGAGGTCATATGCAGCTTGCCGACCAGGATGTCGTGCGAGAAGTCGCAGACCGCCTGCGCCAGGAAGCTGGACGTCAAGTATCCGTGGAACGTGTATTTGTTGCGGGCGTAGTCGTCATGCACGGCGCGGCTGATCTCATTGCTGGCCGCACCCGGCGTGATCAGCGGGGTTTTCAGGCGCGCCGCCCAGGGCTCGAGCGCCAGCACCACCTCGCTGATGTAGCTGGCGATCACCGCCGCCACATGGTCCTGGTTCACCGCACGCTGGAAGGCGCGCACAGCGTCGGCGGAGGAGCTGTGGTCGTCGTATTCGATGATTTCGATTTTGCGCCCGCCGACGCCGCCCTTCGCGTTCAGCTCGTCGGCGGCGAGATGCGCGGCGTTGGTGATGGCCACACCGCCGATCGCCTGGTTCTCGGCGATGACGCCGATGCGGATCGGCTCGGGATCGGCGGCCCAGGCCGGCGCGACCAGCGCCGTGCCGGCGGCCAGCCCGAGCAACGCGGCGAACGGCGCGCCGGCGAGAAAGCGTTGGGACATGCAACCTCCATCGACATTGCCTCAGCGAGGCAGGCAGCATGATTGCCGGTTTCCGCACCTGCCACCAGACACTTCTTCGCTCAGCCGGCCGCTGAACGGCCCACCCTCTCCGGGCGGCTGATCCGCGGCGGAAAGGCCAGCCCGCAATCCTCGGCGGCCAGGGTCAGGTTCGGGCTGTAATAGGGATCGTGGCCGAGCGCGGCACCCCAGCTCTCCGCCATGAACGCCGCTTCGCGCTTGGCGCGCGCGATGTTTTCCGGCCGCGCATCGGCGCCGCGGGTCGCCGATTCCAGGTGGTGGAGCACGGCGTGCGGCGTCCAGATCACGAGATAGCCCATGCCGCGCAGCCGCAGGCAGAGATCGATGTCGTTGAAGGAAACCGGCAGGTTCGCCTCATCCATGCCGCCGGCCGCCTGATAGATGTTCCGGCGCAGCAGCATGCAGGCGCCGGTGACGGCGGAGAGCGCCTGCACAAGCTGCAGCCTGCAATCATGGCCCGGCGCGTCCGCGGGAAAGCCGCGGAAAATGTGGCCGGCGACCCCGCCGATGCCGGTCACCACGCCGGCATGCTGGATGGTGCCGTCCCCGTACAGCAGCTTGGCGCCGACCGCGCCGACCTCCGGGCGCAATGCCTGGCCGACCATCTCGCGCAGCCAGCCGGGCTCGCGCACCGCGATGTCGTCGTTCAGCAGCAGCACCAGCTCGCCCCGCGCCTCGGCGACCGCGCGGTTGTTCATGGCGGCGTAGTTGAAGGGATGCGGATAGGCCAGCACGCGCACCCTGGGATCGGCCGCGAGTTGCGCGAGCAGCGCCCGGGTCGTCGCCTCGACGCTGCGGTTGTCGACGATGAGCAGCTCGATGGCGGAATAGTCGGTCGCGCCGAGCACGCCCTCGACGCACCGGTGCAGCAGCGCCGGCTGATCGCAGGTCGGCACGATGACGCTGACCAACGGCGCGGGATCCGGCACGGCGTAGCGGATGCGCGCGCGTCCGCCGCTCACGTCCACCTCGGCCGGCACACGCCGCCGCTGTAGATGCTCGATCAGAACGCGCCGCAACGCCGATTCAGGCGGCTTTCCCTCCATGCCGCCCCGGTGCAGCAGGATGCGGGGGACGTGGCACAGCGAGGCCGGATCGGCGGTTTCGGCAACCCGCAGGAGCAGGTCGTACCAGGTCAGGGTGCCGAGGCCCCGTCGGGCGCCGCCGACCGCCAGAACCCGGTCGCGCCGGAGCATGACAAGTCCGCCGATGGCCTCGAAGCTGCGCAGCCGGTCGGGCGAGAAGATCGGCCGGAAGCACGGATCGCGGCGCGGCCAGGCCGTGTCCTCGTCGCAGGTCATCAGCACGGCGTCGGGATGCTCCTCGCGGGCCAAAGCGAAGCCGGCGAGGGTGTGCGGGCGCAGCGTGTCGCCGGGGGTGAGCGACGCCAGGAAATCGCCGCACGCTTCCGCCGGGTCGGCGCGGCAGAGCCGGATGCGCGGATCGCCCGCCGC
>JAFAYM010000278.1 GCA_019240395.1 Acidisphaera sp.
GACCCTGACCCGGCGTGCCCGCCTGGCGGAATGGCAGACGCAGCGGACTTAAAATCCGCGGCCCTTAGGCGTGGGGGTTCGAGTCCCCCGGCGGGCATAGATCGGTGGAATGCTTGGAGGGAAGGGAATGCGCCGGACAGAAGCTGAACCTCCTGACGCGAGCGAGCGGCGAGGTGCCCCGCCCGTCATCGTCTACGATGTCGACGCCCTTCCTTCCCTTGACGCTTCTAGGTACGAGGCCGCGCGTGCCGGCATGACCAAGACAGGTGAGCTGATCGTCCCGCCGCGCGACGGACGCGCGTTCTCGGTGCCGGCGGGCCACCTGTTCCGGATAATCAGCATTGAAGGGCCGCAGGTCGGCGACCTCAATCTCTGGAATGAGCACAATCTTGAAGAACGCTTCTTCAGTGGCAAGACTCGCGCCCTCCATGCCACCCACGTCAGCACAGGCGATCGGCTGTGGAGCTCATTGCCATACCTTCGCCCGCTCGCGACCATAACGCACGACACATTGGACTGGTACGGCTGGGATCACGACGGCGCGGGCGTGCACGACGTGATCGGAACCAGGTGCGATCCGTATACCAGCCTACTGCTTAAAGGAACAGCGTACGACCGTTGCTGCCATTCCAACCTGACGCGCGCACTCGCCGCACATCGAGGCATGTCGCTGGAGGATGCGGAACTCCATGTCCACGATGTGGTCAACGTATTCATGTGCACGGGATTCACCCGCGACACTCACCAGTATTTCATGAAGGCGAGTCCGGTAAGGCCTGGCGATTTCCTGGAGCTTTTTGCCGAGATCGATCTGGTGTGTGCACTGTCGGCTTGTCCCGGCGGCGATTGCGGTTCCCGACATTCCGATGATGGCGGCTGCTGCTATCCCCTGAAGGTCGAAATCTATAAGCCCGGCAGCGCTGACGTGGGCGCGCTAGCTGCGTAAGTACCGTTCTATACGGCGGACGATAAAAGCCGCTGCCAGACTTATAACCAGGCAGATCACACCTGCTAGCGTCATCGGCTCTGTATACAAGAACTTCTCTGACGCTATCTGATTCGCTGTGTACATAAGCTCGACCAGCGTAATTGCCGACAGCATGGGGACATCCTTGAACATCGCTATCAAATAGTTCCCCAGTGGCGGGGTCGCCGCCCGCATCGCCTGCGGCACGACGATGCGTGCGTAGATCACGCGCCGCGGCAGGCCTAGCGCGAACGCGGCCTCCCACTGGCCTCGCGGGACACCGTCGATGGCTCCCCGAAAGACATGCGCCACATAGCATGCGTAGTGCAGGCCAAGAGCAATGGCGCCGGTAGAGAACGGATCGAGCATGATCCCGATCTCGGGCAACAGGAAATACGCTGCAAAAACCTGAATCAGGAGCGGCGTGGACCGGATGAATTCGATGATCCCCGCCGCCGCCCAGGCCACCCACACTGGGCCTCGCAGCAAGAGCGCCAGCACAAGTCCGGCTAGCACGGCGAGCGCAAACCCGACCAGCGTCACTCGGACCGTGACGGTCGTAGCCGCCAGCAGCGAAGGCAGAATCGAGAGTGCGAAGTTCCAGTCGAACAGCATCAGATCAGCCCGCCGCGATCCAGCCGACGGCCGGTAAATGCTTCAAGACGGCGGAAAAGCAGGTTGAGCACCTGGGCCAGAAGAAAATAGAGGATCAGCACCAGCACGAAGACGGGCGCGGAGTGCATCGTCGTCTGGCGAAGCGTTTGTGCCTGGAACGCCAGATCGGGAATCGTGATCAGCGAGACGAGAGCGGTCGCCTTCAGCAACTCGATAGAAAGATTGTTGAGCGGAGGCATCATTGCCGGCAGCGCCTGCGGCAGCACGACCCGGCGCAGGGTCTGGTATCGCGACAGGCCAAGAATGTGTGCAGCCTCGAGCTGTCCCGTGGGAACGCCAACCAGAGCTCCGCGCACGATCTCGGCGCCGTAAGCGCCATTGCAGAGGCCTAGGCCTAGTACCGCGGTGGCCAGAGGCGGGAGTTCGATCCCGAATAAAGGTAGAACGAAAAACAGCCAGAACAGCTGCACCACCAGAGGAACGCCACGGAACACTTCGATGTAGGCTATAGCCAGCGAGCGGAGCACCCTCGCCCTGACGACCGCGAGCATCCCGAACACAAAAGCCACGACGCCGGCCAGCGCCGATGCGAGAATGGTAATGCTGACCGTATGCCAGAGGCCAGCAGCCAATTGCCAGCGCGCGAGTAAAAGGGCGCGCACCGGCTACTACTATCGCTCGGTGCGAGCGCCCTGCGCCCGGCCTAAAAAGCCCGATTTAGCCGGAGCAGGCGCGTGCGGTGGTCCAGTCGGTAGGCAGTTCGACCCGCGACAGTCCGTTCCGCTCCAAGATCTCCAGGTATTCCGGCGTTGCCTTCAACTCGGCCAGGTGCCGATTGAGTTCTGCAAGCAAATCCTTGTCCTCTGGACGTACTGCAAAGCTCGTGACACCCACCTGTACCTTTCCGTCGACCACGGGCTGCGCAAAAGGCGTCGCACGCTCCAAAGCCGGGTCGTTCGCGGCGCGAAGTTGCTCCTCACCCACAATGGCCGTGGTGGCGTAGCCATCGATCCGACCGGCTTTGACCGCAGCGAACCCGGTCGGTCCATCAGCAAAACCAATCAGCTGATCGTCACGCACGCCCATTGCCTTGGCGTTGCCGCTGACCCCGGTCCCACCAGTGGGATAGCCGATGTGAATCGAGGGGTCGTGAGCAACATCGGCATAGCTATGGATACCACGCGGGTTGCCCGAGCGGACAACGACGGCGTCTCCGACAACATACAACGGCTCTCCGAAGGCGACCTGGCGGCAACGGTCTGGCCGGATATAGATGCCGGACGCGACAATATCGAATCGCCGGGCTCGAAGCCCGGGGATCAGCGAACCGAAGGTGGTAAGCCCACCTTGCACTTCAGGGATACCGATCCCTTTGAGTAAGGTGTTCAGGATCTCGACATCGACACCAGCTAAGTTGCCCTCGCTCGTGGCGTATGAGAAGGGCGCCTCATTTGCAAAACCCAGCCGCAAGTAACCCTGAGTCCGTCCCTGCTCCAACGTGCCTTGAGCGGATGCGTGATTCGTCGTTGCCACGCCCACGATCAAGAAGCCGAATATCAGCAGCAAATGCGCCCACCACGTTTGGCGCTTGATCATACGTCGACTCCTTCCCGGTCAGTGGCTGTCTCGGTCCAGGGTTGTAACGGATACTGGAACGCGCCGGATGGGACAAGCGCCTTGTCGAACGGCTACTCAGGGTCGTTCTGGGCGCGACGCCCCTGCCGCGGCAGCACCTTGCCGCGCTGACCTTCCCGACCGATGCGAGCCGGGCCGCCCGCCTCTGACGCAAATGTGTGACCGACGGAGCCGCGGCTCGTGCGTTATGCGCGGCGACCAGGGGGGCTGCATGAGCGCCGGGCGCGAGACGGAGACGGAAGCCGCAGACCGAGCGGAAGCGCCGCTCGATCCGAAGGCCGTGGCCAGGGCGGCGAAGCTTCGCTACGTCACCGACAAATCCCCGGGCTACCGTCGCGAGCGCCAGGGCGACGGTTTCGTCTATCTCCAGCCCGACGGCTCGCCGGTCGAGGACGAGGAAACGCTCGCCCGCATTCGCAAGCTCGCCATTCCGCCGGCCTATACCGATGTGTGGATCTGCCGCAACCCGAACGGCCATCTGCAGGCCGTCGGACGCGATGCGCGCGGG
>JAFAYM010000009.1 GCA_019240395.1 Acidisphaera sp.
ACGGGCTGGCGCACCTGGGCGTAGCTCACCGTGCGCACCCGGCCACCGCCTTCGTAGAAACGGGCGCAGGCCGGATCGTGCGGCAAGCCGACATGCGCCAGCACGCGGGCGAGCGTCGCGTCGAAATCCTCCACCCAGTCCGACAACCGCACCTGCAGCACTGGGTGTGGCAGTGCCGCGCCCCAATGCGTCATCAGCCGTTGCTGCTGCGCGATCGTCCAGCCCAGATCGGCCAGGTCGTGCGCATAGGGATGGCTGCCATGAAAGCGAAACGTGAAGATGGAGAGCCCGATGTCGCGCGGGTCGCGCACGCAATGGATCACCCGCGCCCCGGGCAGCATCAGCCCGATCAGGCCGAGGTGCAGGTAGTTGCCGGGCATCTTGTCGACGATGCGCGCACGATCCGGCGCCAGCGCGTGCAGCTCTGCGAGGTATCGTTCGGCTGCTCCATCGAGTTCGGCCTGCCCCAACGCGGCGATCCGCCGCACTGAATCGGCGTCATCGCGCCCGCCGCCGAGGGCTGCGAACATCCGTCCGAGCGCCGCCCGTTCGCCGGCGCCGTGCGCGTCGTGGTGTGCGGCGAGGATCTGCTCGCACAACGTGGTGCCCGAGCGCGGCATGCCGACGATGAAGACCGGTGCCGCGTCGGCATTGGTGGCGCGCGGCCCGGCGGTGAAGCGCGCCCGGTCGAGCAGCGCGATGTTCGCCGCGATGAACGCCGCATGGCTATCGCGGGAGAAGGGTTGTCCGGCCGCGAGCAGCCGATGTCCCTGCGTCCAGTGATGCATGGCGCGCGCCGGCTCGGCGCCACCGGACCAGAATTTCGCGAGATCGTAATGCGCCATGATCCGGTGCTCCGGCAGCATCTGCGCACCGGCCGCTTCCAGCGCGTCGGCCATCAGTGTCGCCTGCCGCACCGCGCCCTCGGCATCGCCATCGAGCTGCGCCAGCCGGACCAGCCGCCACCGCCACAGCGCCGCCAGCGCCGGCGGGCACGGGCCGAGGGCGGCGAACGCGCCGAGCGCCATCCCCGCCTGCCCCGGCCGGCGCAACTGCAGCAGCGCCATCGACCGCTGCAGATACCAGTGCCGCGCGACAGCGATGTCGGCGGGAATTTCCGCTGCATCCAAGAGGGCCAGCGCCTCGGCCGCACGCTCCTCCTGCAGCAGGTCGGCGGCAAGGTTCAACCGCACGCCGACATTGCCCGGCTCACGATCGAGCGTCGCGCGCAGCAGCGCCTCGGCCGCCTCCGCCTCGCCGGAGATGCGCATGAAGGCGCCCAGATTGGCGGTTGCCGCGGCATGGCCGGGCGCCGCCTGCAGCGCCCGGCGCATCGCCGCCTTCGCCCGCTCGATGTTGCCCGACCGATACTGCGCGACCCCGAGATTGACCCAGGCGTCCGCCCATCCCGGCGAGAGGCGTGCCGCTTCGGCGAAGGCTTGCGCCGCCCGCACCGGATCGCCCGTTACCAGCCACGCCTGGCCATAAGCGTAATGCGCGCGCCCATCCTCCGGCGCGGCGTGGCAGGCGGCGCTCGCGGCGTGCAGTGCGGCGCGCCCATCACCGCGCTGCAATGCCCCGACGCTCTGCTGCAGCAAGCCGGCGACCTCGCTCGAGCCGTCCATGCCCTCTCTCGCCCTCGCCCCAACACTCGCCCACCCCGCCGGCTCGAAAACACGGCGCAGCGGCATGCAACCGTACGATTCCGCACCTGGAACAGTTGGCTTCAGCGCGTTTCTATCGCCTTTCGCGTGTGGTCTGCACACACAAGGACGAGCTGCGGCTTTCTTCGCGCACGCCACTGGACCAACGTCAATGGCCCGTGATACCGACCCCCCAACGGAACCTTCGTGCCCCTCCGTTGCGCCGCTCCGTGCCTGCACCGATGCGCTGCGCCTTGGTCAAAAGACCCCGGAGGAAGCACCGACCGTGACGATCCAGACCGGCTTCACGATCACCAGCGCCGCCGATCTCGCCAACGACATCCAACTGATCGATCCGGGCGGCGCCGATTACGGGGCGTACGGCTACACCTTCGACTTTGCCAACAGCATCACGCTGGGCACACAGCTCGACGCCCTCAATCTCGCCGCCGGCGCGAGCCTGACGATCCTCGGCAACGGCGACACGCTGGACGGCGCGAGCCTGTATCGCGGCCTGTTCGTCTATGCCGGGTCGGTGACGATCGACAATCTGGCGATCGACGACATGCTGGCCCAGGGCGGCAACGCCGTCGGCGAGGGCGGCGGTGGGGCCGGATTGGGTGGTGGCCTGTTCGTCGGCGCCAATGTCGCGACCGATCCGGGCCGCGTGACCTTGAACGGCGTGAGCTTCGCCAACGACGACGCCAAGGGCGGCACCGGCGGCAGCTTCCTCGGGGGCGGCGAGACCGGCGGCGGCGGCGGGTTGGGCGGCAACGCCGGCGGCGAAGGCGGCGGCGGCGGCGGCGGCATCGGCGGCAACGGCGGCGAGATCTACAACCCCGGCGGCGCCGGGCTGGTTCCCGGTGCCGCCGGGGGCGGCAGCGGCGGCGAAGCCGGCGGCCCCAGCGGCGGTGGCGGGGGCGGTGGCGGCAACCCGGGCGGCGCCAAGGACGGCGGCGGCGGCGGTGGCGTCGACGGCGGCAGCAACAACGGCGTCAACGGCGGGTCTGGCGGCTTTGGCGGCGGCGGCGGCGCCGGCTTCGTCCAAGGCCCGGGCAATGGCGGTGCTGGTGGCTTCGGCGGCGGCGGAGGCGGCGGCAGCTACTCCGGCAACGGCGCCAACGGCGGCGGGGGTGGCTTTGGCGGTGGTGGTGGGGGCGGCGTTGGCGTTGGCGACGGCGGCTTCGGCGGCGGCGACGGCCGCCGCACCGGCGGCGGCGGCGGCGGGCTTGGTGCAGGCGGCGACATCTTCGTCCAGCAGGGCGCCTCGCTGGTCATTGCCGGCGGGAGCTTGGCCGCCGGCACCGTTGCGGGCGGTAACGGCGGTAGTGGCGGGGCGAGCGGCTCGGGGTTCGGCTCCGGCCTGTTCATCCAGGGCAACCAGAGCGTCACGCTCGAGGCCGCATCCGGCCAGACGCTGGACGTTGCCGGCACCATCGCCGACGAGCCGGGC
>JAFAYM010000025.1 GCA_019240395.1 Acidisphaera sp.
AGCCCCGAGGAAATCCGCGCCCTGGCCGCCTGGAGCCCGGATGCCGCGGGCGCGGAGCAGGAGGTCGCGTTCTACCCGGCGCGTGTCCTGATGCCGGATTCCTCGGGCGTGCCGCTGCTCGTCGATCTGGCGGCGCTGCGCGACGCGGTGGCGGCGCAGGGCCTCGATCCCCGTCTGGTCGATCCGCGCATTCCCACCGACCTTGTCATCGACCACTCCGTCGCGGTCGACTATTCCGGATCGCCCGAGGCGATCACGCGCAACATGGAAATCGAGCTGCGGCGCAACCGGGAGCGCTACGGCGTGGTGCGCTGGGCGGCCGAGCAGTACGGCAATCTCCGCGTCATCCCGCCGGGCAATGGCATCCTGCACCAGATCAACGTCGAGTATCTCGCCACCGTCGTCGCCAGCACGACGCGCGACGGCGAGACCTGTGCCTTCCCCGACACGCTGCTCGGCATGGACAGCCACACGCCGATGGTCAACGGCATCGGCGTCTTCGGCTGGGGCGTCGGCGGCATCGAGGCGGCGACGGCGCTGCTCGGCCAGCCCGTCGGCATGCTGGTGCCGCGCGTCGTCGGCTGCCGCGTCACCGGCGCGCTGCGCGCCGGCGTGGTCGCCACCGACGTCGTGCTGCGCGCGACGCAGCTGCTGCGCGCGGCCGGCGTGCTCGGCGCCATCGTCGAGTTCTTCGGCCCGGGCCTGGGCGGCCTGGGCGTGCCGGACCGCGTGACGCTCGCCAACATGGCCCCCGAATACGGCGCCACCATGGGCTTCTTCCCGGTCGACCAGGAAACCGTGCGCTACCTCGCCCTGACCGCCCGCCCGCCCGAGCGCGTCGCATTGGTCGAGGCCTATGCACGAGCGCAGGGCCTGTGGCGAGAGGCGGACGCTTCGCCGGACTACGCCGAAACCGTCGAATTCGATCTGGCGAGCGTCGAGCCGTCGATGGCCGGGCCGAGCCGCCCGGAGGACCGCGTGCCGCTCGCCGGCGTGCCCGCCAGCTTCCGCACGTCTTTCGCGGCGCGGATCGATGCCGCACCGCCGCCGAGCGCGCAGCGACGCCTGACCCACGGCGACATCGTCATCGCCGCCATCACCTCCTGCACCAACACCTCCAATCCCTATCAGATGATCGCGGCCGGGCTGCTGGCGCGCAACGCCGTCTCCCGCGGATTGCGCACCAGCCCCTGGGTGAAAACGTCGCTCTCGCCGGGATCACGGGTGATCACCGGGATGCTCGAGCGCGCGGGATTGCTGCAGCCGCTCGAGGCGCTCGGCTTCCACATCGTCGGCTACGGCTGCATGACGTGCGGCGGCGGCGCCGGGCCGTTGCCGCCGGAGATCACCGAGCCCGTCGCACAGGACGGGCTGGTCGTCGTCGGCGTGATCTCCGGCAACCGCAACTTCGAGGGCCGGCTGCATCCCACGGTGCGCGGCACCTATCTCGCCTCGCCCCCGCTCGTCATCGCCGCCGCCATCGCCGGATCGGTGCTGTACGACCTGGAGCACGATGCGCTCGGCACCGACGGCGACGGCCGCCCGGTGTTCCTGGCCGATCTGTGGCCGTCCGAACAGGCGGTGCGCGACACCGTCGCCGCGGCGCTGACCCCCGACCTGTTCCGCGACCGCTACACGGAGCTGGCCGATGGCGGCCCCGGCTGGGCGGAGCTGCCGCACGGCACGGCGCCGACCTTCGACTGGGATCCCGACAGCCTCTATCTGAAACGACCACCCTTCCTCGATCTGCCGCCGGCACCAACGGGCGATGTGCGCGGCGCACGCACCCTGCTGCTGCTCGGCGACAACATCACCACCGACCATATCTCGCCCGGCGGCGCCATTCCGCCGACCGGCTCGGCCGGCCAGTACCTGCTGGCGCAGGGCGTCGCGCAGTCGGCGTTCCACACCTATGTCGCGCGGCGGGCGAACCATGAAGTGATGGTGCGCGGCACCTTCGGCAACATCCGGCTGCGCAACGAAATGGCGCCGGAGCGCGAGGGCGGGTTCACCCGTCATCTGCCGGACGGCGAGATCATGACGGTGTTCGACGCCGCCACGGCGTATCAGCGGGAGGGCGTGCCGCTGGTGGTGGTGGCCGGCAGCAATTACGGCTGCGGATCGTCGCGCGACTGGGCGGCGAAGGGCACCAGGCTGCTCGGCATCCGCGCCGTGCTGGCGGAAAGCTTCGAGCGCATCCACCGCTCCAACCTGGTCGGCATGGGGGTGATCCCGCTGCAATTCCCCGCGGGCACCACGCGCACGTCGCTGCAGCTCGACGGCAGCGAGACGATCGACCTGATCGGGGACACGGCGGTGTTCCACCGCGCGGATGGCAGCAGCGTGTCGGTGTCCATGGTCTGCCGCGTCGACACGCGGCGCGAGGCCGAATGGGTGCGGCACGGCGGCATCCTGCCCTACGTCCTTCAGCAGATAAAAGCAGGCGAGGGGGGTTTGCCCTCTCGACCCCCACCAAATCCGTTGCGCGCTCCTCGCGCGACGGCAATGCCTTTGGGAACCGTTACCTGAAGTAAATGGGGTCTGGGGACGACGGTCCCCGGAGGGGTCGAACGGTCTTCGGCCTTTCTCGAGTGGCGGAATGCGTGTAGAAGCGAGCAGGCGCCCGATGATGCGTATCAAAGCATTTTTCTTCCTGGCAGTCCTGATCCTGAGTGCATCGGGGTGCGCCAGCACGCCGGAAGAGCGTGGGCCCTGGCATGAGTGGTTGCACACGCACGGGCTGGAGTGAGAAAGCCCGGCGAGGGTTCTGCCCCGAACGCTGAACTGCGGGACCCGCTGGGGTCAGCGGACTCCAGACCTGATCTAATCAGGCAATGCGCCATCCTCGTCGGCGGCCTCGGCACCCGTCTTGGCGACCTCACCGCGACCACGCCGAAGCCGATACTCGAAGTCGGCGGACGACCCTTCCTGGCATGGCTGGTGCGCGAGTTGATGCGCTTCGGCCTCGACGAGTTCGTGCTCCTCACCGGCCACCGATCCGAACGCATCGAGGCGGCGCTGCCGGCGATCCGCGCCCACCTGCCGCGGCCGGTGCGCATCGATATCGCGCGCGAGCCGGTCCGCGCCGGCACCGGCGGCGCACTGTTCCACACGCGCGACCGCCTGCACGACCGCTTCCTGCTCTGCAACGGCGATTCCCTGTTCGACTTCAATGTCGCGGACCTGCTGGCGGCGAGCGCCGGGGATGGCGATGAGGTGGCGGGAAGGCTGGTGCTGCGCCGGCTGGCGGACGCCTCGCGCTACGGTGTGGTGACGCTGGAGGGCGACCGCGTCACCGAATTCAGCGAACGTCCGGCGCCAGGCGCGCCCGGCATCATCAATGCCGGGGTGTACGCGCTGCGCCGCCGCCTGCTGGACAGGCTCACCGCCGAGTGCTCGCTGGAGCGCGACATTCTCCCCGCACTCGCCGCCGAGGGCGCGCTGCGCGGCACGATCGGGGAAGGCTATTTCCGCGACATCGGCATTCCCGCCGACCTCGCGCTTGCCCGCACGGAACTTCCCGCCCGATTGCGCCGCCCGGCGCTGTTCCTCGATCGCGACGGCGTGCTCAACGTGGACCACGGCTGGGTCGGCAGCCGCGACCGCTTCACCTGGATGCCGGGCGCCATCGAGGCGGTGCGCCTGGCGACCTCGCGCGGCTGGCACGTCTTCGTGGTGACCAACCAGTCCGGCGTGGCGCGCGGCCTGTATGACGAAGCCGCGGTGCACGCGCTGCACGCCTGGATGGCCGACGAAATTCGCCACACCGGCGGCACGATCGACGATGTCCGTTATTGCCCGTTCCACCCCGAGGGGGTGGTGCCCGCCTATCGCCGGATCAGCGACTGGCGCAAACCGGCGCCCGGCATGATCCTCGATCTGCTGCGCGCCTGGGAACCGGACCCGTCCCGCTGCCTGCTGGTCGGCGACAAGCCCACCGACATGGACGCGGCGCACGCCGCCGGCATACGCGGTTTCCTGTACGCCGGCGGCGACGTGGCGGAATTTGTGGAGCCGTTGCTGGTATGACCGTGAAGCGCATCACCGCGAACATCGCCGTGGGTCAGATTGACGCAGCCCGGCAGTTCTATGGCGACCTGCTCGGCATGACGATCGCCATGGATCTCGGCTGGATCGTGACCTTTGCGTCAGAGGGCAGCGCAGCACCTCAGATCAGCGTGGCGACGGAGGGCGGCTCCGGAACCCCGGTGCCGGACCTCTCCATCGAGGTCGACGATTTCGATGACGTGTATGGGCGCGTGCTCGCAGCAGGTCGGCCCGTCGAATACGGTCCGGTTGCCGAACCTTGGGGCGTCAGGCGCTTCTACCTTCGCGACCCGTTCGGGCGGTTGCTCAACGTTCTGACGCACGAATGAGGGCCGAGCCTTGACCTGACCGGCAGCCGCAACTCAACCGCGTGCGTCCCGAAAGCCCATTTCCCATTGATCGGCGTTCCGGCTTGCCGTAGAAGCGGCGCCGGGTCACGCCCCCCCACCGGGGCGCTTCTCTTCTGAAAGGGAGAGCCGCAATGGTCACTGCCCCCCGGGCCGCCGTGCCCGCGCCGGATCTGCGTCCGGCTGTTGCCAATTTTTCCTCCGGTCCCTGCGCCAAGCGTCCCGGCTTTCGCCTCGACGCCCTGTCCGGCGCGCTGCTCGGGCGCAGCCATCGGGCGCGCGATCCGAAGGCCCGGCTTGCGGAGGTCATCGCCCGCTCCCGCGCCATTCTCGGCATATCAGCGGATTGGAAGCTCGGCATCGTCCCGGCGTCCGACACCGGCGCTGTCGAGATGGCGCTGTGGTCGCTGCTCGGCGCACGCGGCGTCGACGTGCTGGCCTTCGAGAGTTTCTCCGAGGGCTGGGCCACCGATGTCGTCAAGCAGCTGAAGCTTCCGGACGCGCGCGTGCTCAGCGCCCGCTATGGCCGGCTGCCCGATCTCGGGTCGGTTGATGTCGCCCGCGACGTGGTGTTCGCCTGGAACGGCACCACCTCCGGCGTGCGCCTGCCGCACGGCGACTGGATTGCCGCCGATCGCCAGGGACTGACGATCTGCGACGCCACCTCCGCCGCCTTCGCCATGCACCTGCCCTGGCAGAAACTCGATGTCGTGACGTGGTCCTGGCAGAAGGTGCTGGGCGGCGAGGCGGCGCACGGCATGCTCGCTCTCTCGCCGCGCGCCGTGCAGCGGCTCGAGACCCACAAGCCGGCTTGGCCGCTGCCGAAGATCTTCCGGCTCACCAAGGGCAGCAAGCTCATCGAGGGCATCTTCGCCGGCGAAACGATCAACACGCCCAGCATGCTCTGCGTCGAGGACGCACTGGACGGGCTGCGCTGGGCCGAGCAGGTCGGCGGCCTCGATGGGCTGGTCGCGCGCAGCGCCGCTAATTTGCAGGCCGTCGCCGACTGGGTGGCGCGCAGTGATTGGGCGGCCTTCCTTGCCGAGGAGCCCGCCACGCGTTCGTGCACTTCGATCTGCCTGAAGATCGTCGCTCCCTGGTTCAAATCTTTGCCCGAGGCGACGCAGGCGGTCGCCGCCAAGCAGCTCGCGGGCCTGCTGGAAAAAGCCGGAATCGCCTACGATATCGGCGCCTATCGCGACGCGCCGCCAGGGCTGCGCATCTGGGGCGGCGCCACGGTCGAGACCGCCGACATCGCCGCACTCCTGCCCTGGCTGGATTGGGCGCACGCGCAGGTCGAGGCCGAATTCGGCCACGCGCAAGCCGCGGAGTGAAGGCCATGAAAGTCCTGATCTCCGACAAGCTCTCCCCCGCCGCTGTCGAGATTTTCCACAGCCGCGGTATCGAGACCGATGTGCGGCCCGGCCTCACGCCGCCGGAACTGCGCGGCATCATCGCCGAGTATGACGGGCTCGCCATCCGCTCCGCGACCAAGGTGACGAAGGAGCTGCTGGAGGCCGCCGCCACCCTCAAGGTGGTCGGCCGCGCCGGCATCGGCGTCGACAATGTCGACGTGAAATCGGCGACGGCCCGCGGCGTCGTGGTGATGAACACGCCCTACGGCAATGCCATCACCACCGCCGAGCACACGCTCGCCCTGATGTTCGCTCTCGCCCGGCAGATCCCCGAGGCGACCGCCAGCACCCGCGCCGGCAAATGGGAGAAGAACCGGTTCATGGGTGTCGAGCTGTTCGGCAAGACGCTCGGCCTGATCGGCTGCGGCAATATCGGCGCCATCGTCGCCGACCGCGCGCGCGGGCTGAAGATGAAGCCGATCGCCTACGATCCATTCCTCACCGAGCACCGCGCCGTCGATCTCGGTGTCGAGAAGGTCGGCCTGGACGAGCTGTTCGCGCGCGCCGACATCGTCACCCTGCACGCGCCGCTGACCGACGCCACGCGCAACATCCTCTCGCGCGAGGCGATCGGGCGGCTGAAGCGCGGGGTGCGCATCGTCAACTGTGCGCGCGGCGGCCTGCTCGACGAGGCGGCGCTCGCCGATGCGCTGCGCTCCGGCCAGGTTGCCGGCGCGGCGCTCGACGTGTTCGAGACCGAGCCGGCGACGGCGAGCCCGCTGTTCGATCTGCCGAACGTGGTCTGCACGCCGCATCTCGGTGCCGCGACCACCGAGGCGCAGGAGAACGTGGCGTTGCAGGTGGCCGAGCAGATGAGCGATTTCCTGCTCACCGGCGCCGTCACCAACGCCATCAACATGCCCTCTGTCTCCGCCGAGGACGCGCCGCGGCTGCGCCCCTACATGGAGCTCTGCCGGCTGCTCGGCGCATTCGCCGGGCAGATGACGCAGGCGCGCGACGGCGTGCTGCACAGCGTCGCGATCGAGTACGAGGGTGCCGCCGCCCATCTCAATCACAAGCCGCTGACCGCGGCGGTGCTCGCCGGCCTGCTGTCGCCGGTCATGGCCGGGGTGAACATGGTCAACGCGCCGGTGGTGGCGCGCGAGCGCGGCGTCGACATCGCCGAGGTCGCGCACGACCGTCCCAGCGAATACCAGACACTGGTGCGTGTTGCGGTCACCACCGACCGGCAGACGCGGGCGGTCGCCGGCACGCTGTTCGCGGGTTCGCGGCCGCGCATCGTCGAGATCAAGGGCATCAAGGTGGAGGCGGATTTCGGCCGGCACATGCTGTATGTGACGAACCAGGACCGCCCCGGCTTCATCGGCCGTTTCGGCGCGACGCTGGCCGAGGCCGGGATCAACATCGCCAC
The DNA here is from genome assembly GCA_019240395.1 of Acidisphaera sp. Classification (GTDB taxonomy): domain Bacteria; phylum Pseudomonadota; class Alphaproteobacteria; order Acetobacterales; family Acetobacteraceae; genus JAFAYA01. The sequence goes on from JAFAYM010000025.1 coordinate 7,182, forward strand.
CTTCCATCTCGGCCGCGCCGCCGCCGGCGCCGACGCGATCTGCCTGGTTTCGGTGGACGAGCCGGTGCCCGAGCCGGTGCTGGCGGAGGTGCGCTCGCTGCCTCTGGTGATGCAGGCGACGACGCTCACATTCTAAAGTAATGGGGTCTGGGGTCGACGGACCCCCCAACCTCTTCAAAGAGGGGGGGTCCAGGAGCAGAGCCCCTGGCCTTGCCTTTGGAGTGCGCCATGACCAACGACAAGCTGATCGACCGCAAGCAGCAATGGGCGAGGGAAGGCCGCCTCCTGACCGGCGCCGCCGGAGCGGACCGCCTGCCGCCGGGCCAGCGCCTGGTGAAGGACTGGCCGGTGCTCGATCTCGGCGAGCAGCCCGCCGTGCCGCCGGAGAAATTCCGGCTTGACCTGGACGGCGCCGTCGCGCACCCGCTCAGCCTCAGCTGGGACGAGTTCATGGCCCTGCCGCAGGCCGAGAGCGTCTCGGACATGCATTGCGTGACGCAGTGGTCGCGCTACGACAACACTTGGACGGGCGTTTCGGCCCGGGTGCTGCTCGAGCGGGTGAAGCCCCGGCCGGACGCGCAGCACGTGATCTTCCACGCGTATGACGGCTACACCACCAATGTCCGGCTCGAGCAGTTCGATCAGCCCGACGTCTTCCTCGTGCATAGCTGGGAGGGCAAGCCGATCGATCGCCGGCATGGCGGCCCGCTGCGCGTGCTGATCCCGCGGCTCTACCTCTGGAAGTCCGCGAAATGGATTCGCCGGGTGGAATTCACCGCCGCCGACCGCCCCGGTTTCTGGGAGGTGCGGGGCTACAACAACAACGCCGACCCCTGGCAGGAAGAGCGCTACAGCTGAATTATACGAGGTCGCACAGAGCGCCACCCATTTTGTCACCCCCGCGAATGCGGGGGTCCACGCGGCACATGGATTCCCGCTTTCGCGGGAATGACTTCTATGAGTCGGCGTTTCCGAGAACTGGTATTGGACTAGCCGGTCCCGTCCAGCCGCATCAGCAATCCAGCAACGACCTCCTCGAACATGGCGGAGGTCAGGCGGCCGGTCGAGGTGTTGTAGCGGGACACGTGATAGCTGTCGGCGAGCAGCAGGCCGTCCGGCAATTCGTGGATCGCGCCGTGGCGGAAGCGGATGCGGGTGGGCGGGAGGCCGCAGGCCTTGAGCACCGCGGCGTGGGCGAGGACGCCGAGCGCCAGCACGGCGCGAAGGCTGGCGAGGGACTGCAGCTCGCCGACCAGGAAGCGGTTGCAGGTGCCGACCTCCCTGGGCTGCGGCAGGTTGGCCGGCGGCGCGCAGCGTACCGCGTTGGTGATGCGGCAGTCGCCGAGGCGCAGCCCGTCGCGCGGCTCGGCGCCATAGACGCCGTGCGCCAGACCGAAGCGCAGCAGCGTCTCGTAGAGCAGCACGCCTGCGTGATCGCCGGTGAACGGCCGGCCGGTGCGATTGGCGCCTTTCACCCCGGGCGCCATCCCCACCACGAGCAGACGCGCATCGCCCGGCCCGAAGCTGGGCACCGGAGCGTTGAACCAATCCGGGTTGGCGGCGCGATTCGCCTCGCGATAGGCGGCCAGCCGCGGACAGAGCGGGCAGTCACGCGACGGCAGCGGGACCGCCGGCGCCTCCAGAACCGCCGCCGTGCCGCCCATCAGGAGGCTTCGGACGGCTCGGCGTAGGGCTCGGCCGGGGTCTGCCGCATGGACACACCGCGGGGCCGCGGCTCCATCTGCCGCCGGGTGAACTCCGAGGCGATCTCCGACAGTTCGAGGAACTGGTCGGCCTGCCGGCGCAACTCGTCGGCCACCATCGGCGGGCTGGTGCGTATCGAGGATACCACCGAGACCCGCACGCCGCGACGTTGCACCGCCTCGACGAGACGGCGGAAATCGGAGTCGCCGCTGAACAGCACGGCGTGGTCGATCCGGTCGGCGAGCTCGAGCATGTCGATCGCCAGTTCGATGTCCATGTTGCCCTTGACGCGGCGACGGCCGGTGCTGTCGGTGAACTCCTTGGCCGGCTTGGTGACCAGGGTGTAGCCGTTATAGGCGAGCCAGTCGGTCAGCGGCTTGAGCGGGGAATATTCCTCGGTCTCCAGCACCGCGGAGTAGTAGTAGGCGCGGATCACATGCGCCTTGCGGCGGAAGAACTCCAGGAGGTTGCGGTAGTCGACGTCGAAGCCGAGATTGCGCGAGGCGGAATAGAGATTGGCGCCGTCGATGAACAGGGCCACTCGCTCGGTCGGCAGGAAATGCATTGTCATGAAACCTCCTGGGGCAAACGTCATCCGCTTTTGCGGCCGCGCCTGAAAAACGGCAACGCGCGAAGTGTCGGACCATAGTGCGGCTTTTTCTTTACCGAAAGATGAAAGCACTGGGGCAGGCCGGCAGATGATTCTGATCGCCATCGGCGCGAACCTGCCGGGTCCCGACGGCGCGCCGCCGATCGTGACCTGCCGGCTGGCGGCGCAGTCCTTGGCCGAATTGCCGGGGTTGCGGCTGACCGCACTCTCCTCCTGGTACGCTTCGGCGCCCGACCCGCCCTCGGACCAGCCGGATTACGTCAACGGCATGGCCCGACTCGCAGGGCAGCCGGAACCGGCGGCCCTGCTGGCGGCCTTGCACGCCATCGAGGCGCGCGCCGGCCGTGTGCGCGGGGCGGCCAACGCGGCCCGCACGCTCGATCTCGACATCATCGACTGCAACGGAGCCGTGCGCGACGCGCCGGACCCCGTGCTGCCGCACCCAAGGGCGCACCTGCGGGCTTTCGTACTCCTGCCGCTGCGCGAGGTCGCGCCGGATTGGGTGCATCCGCGGCTCGGGCTCCCGGTCGCCGAGCTCCTGAAAAGCAAGATGAGGCCAGGGGCTCCCCCTCCGCGGGCGATTCCACCGGCTTCGCCGACGGAACCTTCGCCCGCTCCGCCCCGGGACCCCGCTGGGGTCCGTCGATCCCAGCCCCCTTGACTTCAGTAAACGCGGTGCTTGCGCCGGCCGCACCCTGCGCCTAGATCAACTCTTTCGCCCCATCACGCCATCCGGAGGTTCGAGCGCATGGCGCGCGTCACCGTCGAAGACTGTGTCCAGAAAATCCCCAACCGCTTCG
>JAFAYM010000065.1 GCA_019240395.1 Acidisphaera sp.
AACATCGTCCTGCTGCATCTGCCACCCTACTGTCCGGAACTCAACCCGATGGAAAATGTCTGGGCCTACCTGCGCGCCAACCAGCTTTGCGCACGCGTCTGGGACAGCTACGATGACATCGTGCAGGCGTGTCGGAATGCCTGGCTCTTCCTGATCAACGATCCCGACCGCATCCGATCTATCGGCACCCGCAACTGGGCAACGGTCAGTCTCTAGGCCAGCTGGTATTAGATTAGTGCTGCTACCGTATGCAAATTTGTGTATCTTTCGGTTGCCATGCGTCCCTACCACAAGCTCTCAGTTCTCGTACAAGGTGTTCCTCTTATACCTGATCGGCTTTTTGCAGAGGAGCAGGTTCCCGGCCCTAACGTTCGCAGGGATTGTGAGATCGCTCCGCACCACATCAGGGTCTAGCCTCAGCGCCTGCTGTGGAATGAGGTGCTCGAGATCAAAGCACTTTTGCGGAAGAAAGCGACCGCAGTGCAGCACATCAGCACCGATTCCCGGCGATCTCGAGGACGTAGCGCTGCAAATCCTCTCCGAGCTTGTGCCAAAGTCTTTCCCGAATAGAAGCCGCGAGAACCTCGGAAATTCCGGTCACCCGTGCTGACTTCTATGGATTCGTACCAGTGGCCCTCGGCTGGCTGGTGTAGGCCAGTATTCGCCCTTCTCTGTCACAGATCCGCGGTCGCTTGGTTCCTAGGCCGTCCTCGCAATCGGCACCACCTCGGCGGACAGACTCCTAGCTGTTTCGCGGAGCAGGTCAGTGAGCGTGCTCCCCTGCCTTCAGGTGACCTCTGCGCAGCTCCAGGATGGCATCCAAGACCCGTGTCCAGACGGCCGCTCCAGCTTCGTCCCCAATTGCCCACAGCTCGATGCGGCGCCTCGCCGCCTCGTTAATCGCCTGATCCCCGTGCCCGGTGATCAACAAATTCGCGACGCGCCATGGATCAAGAGGATGCACCGATTGCGTTCGATGCTGGCTATTGACCGTTTCGCGTCGGCCGATCGCCCTCTGCATCGGCAGCCTTCTCGCAGAGGTATTTGCCCGATTTCGTATTGCCGAAGTCGCGCTCGCCCCGAAAGTGGTACACGCCCGAGTGAGTGTTCACCCAGACGACCTTGTCGCCAGGGCAGGAGACGTTCGGGCCAGCCGCTGCGGTTGCGCCCGTGGGCGTGGCACCTGTTGCGGCCGGCTGGCCAAAGCTGGCGACGCCGCCATGATGTGAGCAAGCCCCGCGGTGACTGGTACCACTGTAGCTCGTTCCGTCCTTGCAAGTTGCAGTGACAGCCGCTGTTTGCGCAAATGCAGGAGCAGCCAGTCCAAGCGCGAGCAGTGCAGCAGCAATGGTCCGAAACATTCGCATCCTCCTCAAGTGCTCAGGACAGTAGCACAGCACTCGAGCTGTGAGGCCAGACGGCGCTCATGCATGCCCTTCCTTCTCTGGCGTTAACCGATGGGGTGCAACTGCAGCAAGGCGCTGGCGCAGGTAGCTCGCCCGCCCTGCATTGAACAACTCCGCCTTAAGCTCGTTTCTACCCTCCGCTGCGGTGCTGAAAGCTTCGTGGTACTTGATCAACACCTCTAATTCGAGGGATGCAGTTTCGAGGGTCACGCAGGGGGTGGCAACATGCTGGGCGGCCATTCCTCCTCGAGGGGCCAAGCCAAGCCATCGAATGCAAGCGCGCTAATCCCGTGGTTACTCCGATCTCAGTTCCGTCCTGTTGGTCTGCTCACTTCGTAAGTCGGCTCGATTTGTGCCTATCCAGCTACTCCGCCCTACGCCGCGCCTCGAGGAAATGACGAACCGGCCGCACCAGCACCACGACGCCAGCCACAACCGCCGCCACAGCCCACGCAATCACGCCCAGGGGCAACACCGGCACGGCGACGGCCCCTCGCCCCACCACGCCCAGACCTCGGCCCCAGACGGCATTGCGCGGCTCCATGATGGCTGCTGCGTCCCGGCACGGCGATCCGCAATAGCGCGGGCGTTAATCTGGAAAAAGGGCCGCTATCCCCACCGCAACCGTAGGTTGGGCCGTTCGTCAGCGGCGGTCAAGGCAGCCACCACCGCAGCCTCGTCATCGACCGCGTGCAGCTCGCAGAGGGGGTTGATCGCCACGATTTCCGCACGGGCGGCCTGCCAAACCGCGCGCATACCATGGGTCAGAATTACCATTCTCGGCATGCAGGATGCCCACAGCCCGAGGATCTTCCGCCCAGCGCCGGAGCAGGTCCTGCCAGCGGCCGGCCGCGTCCTTCGCTTCGTAATCGCTGATCGGAGACCGAACTGCTTTGCCATGGATCTCATGAACCAATTTTGTCGCAAGCCAGCCGGGCACCGGCCGCCAGTGCCTGCAGCTTGGCCAGCGCGACCGAGCGGTCCATCGGCGCCATGCCGCAATTAGTGCACGGGAATAGCCGCTCCCGCCGTACATAGCGCAGCGCCTCCGCAATCGTCGCCGCCACTTCTTCTGGCGTCTCCACCGCGTCGCTTGCCACGTCGATCGCGCCGACCATCACATCCTTGCCGGCGAGCAGCGCCATCAGCCGCGCCGGCACGCGGGAATTGATGCATTCCGAGGACACCGCGTCGATCCGGCTGGCCGCGAGCGCGGGGAACACCTTCTCGTATTGCAGCCACTCCTCGCCCAGGCCCTCCTTCCAGCGGATGTTGGCCTCGATGCCATAACCGTAGCAGATGTGCACCACGGCTCGGCGGCGCAGACCCTCCGCAGCCCGCTCCAGCGCGGCGATACCCCACTCGACCGCCTCGTCCATGTAGACGTTGAAGGCCGGCTCATCGAACTGGATCACGTCGACGCCGTCCGCTTTGAGCCCGTGCGCCTCCTCATTCAGCAGGCGGGCGAAGGCATGCGCCATCCGCACGCGGTCGCCGTAGTAGTGATCGGCCAGCGTATCGACGATCGTCATTGGGCCGGGAGGGTGAACTTGATCTTGCGGTCGGTATGCGCCCGCATCAGCCGGGCCTCTGTCTGGTGCGCCCGGCCGCGCAGTCGCAGCGCGCCGGTCACCGTGGGCACCATCGCGTCATAGCGGTTGTTGCGGATGCCCATCTTGACCTTGCGGTCAAAGTCGATGCCCTCGACGTACTTCCAGGAAGCCGTGGACGAAATGCTGGCGGGATTGCTCGCCGTCGGTGACGATATCGATCCCGGCATCTTCCTGCGCCTTCAGCCACAGCAGAGTGGCATCCGCCTTCGCCTCCTCCAGCGCCGGTCCAGCCTGGGTGCCAAGCTGGCCACAGCGTGCGGGTATCGGCCAGCCATGCGGGCTTCGGAAGGCTGCCGGCGATGGTGGTTTTGAAACGGTGCGGAGCCATTCGACGTTCCTCCCAGGGCGCACCCTAGAGCCCGCAGTAATGAGCCCTGCGGTCATCCCTCCGCTAGGGGCAGCTCCGCGCGCATGCTGTGCATCGCCCAGCCTCGGGGGCCTTCTCCAGCCTAGTCTAGGCAGGCGCCCCGATGGCATCACACCGGCCACCCGGGGGCGCGCCGCTCTCTATCGCGAGGTTGGGCGCCACCCCGCAGCTACCGCGCTCCGAGGCCGCTGACGAACAGGTCCGGACGAATGATGATCTGGTCGATGAAACAGGCCAGCCAGCATGTCACTTAATTTGGTCACCTCTAAACGACGAAATCCGGTTCAAAACTATTAATCCCGATCAGAGTGATCTGCGTGCCGTCCGAAAGACCGAGGATCGTCCAGCCGCTACCGCTCTGCTGAGAAGCGACCGCTGAACTGCCGATCCCTCCCGGCTCTGGGAAAACCATCTGGTCGATCCCAGGTTTAAAACCGCTGATGACCTCGGAGCCACCGGCACCATCAAAGATGTAATGGTCCGGTCCCAGCCCGCCGTAAACGGTGGCATCGCCGCTGCCGGCGACTACCTCGTCTGCACCGCTCCCGAGAACCGCCACGGTTGTGCCGCTCCCTAGACTTACTGTGTCATTGCCATTGCCGCCGAAAATGGTGGTACGCCCCGAGCCGGCAAATAGAGCGTCACCCTGTGCACCCGACAGCAGCACCTGGCTACCTGTACCACCCACGACCACGCTGGATTGCGCACCACCGAACACCGTACTGCTTCCTGAGCCGCCGAATACCGTCGCGTTGCCAGCGCCGAGCACGAGCTGGTCCTGTCCCGCACCGGCCACGAACAGGGCGCCAGTGCTTCCACCGACCAGGGTTGCGTTGCCCAGTCCGGCCGCCAGGACGCTCCCAGCGGCGTTGCCGGAGCCGAACCATCCGCCGCCGGCCCCGGCCCAGACGGTCTCGGCGGCGTTACCACCGAGCACGGTTGCAGCGCCGCTCCCGCCAACGAACGTAAGCGCCGCATCCTGTTGTTGGACGAAATCGCCGCTCGCGCTCGCGTCGAAAACGGCGAGATGACCACCGGCAAGGATCGTGTCGGCTCCGCGGGACACGACGAGATCGGGGGTAGCCGTCCCACTCTGGGCGCCGAAGTCAACAAGATTACCGCCCCCACCGGTGAAGATTGTCGTGGCACCAAGGCCGGCAGTGAGCGTGTCGGCGCCCTCGCCCCCGACGATTACCGTTGGCCCATCACCGCCTGTGATTTCCGCCGGCCCGGTCGCAGGAGCGCTAACCGCGACTGGAGCGATATCGCCATCGAAATTGGCGTCGCCGAATCCGGGCAGCACAGTGACCGCGATGCCGTCTATCAGGCCGCCTCCGCCATTCAGATCGAGAACGGTTGCGCCGCTCATTTGCCCGACCACGTCCAGAGTAGCGGGGCCGGAACCTGCTCCTGGGGCGACGAGCGTGCGCGCCGGATCGGCCGCCGCCAGAGCGGCGAACTCCGGCGTGTACACCAGGGGCACCGCGCGGCCTTCGGCATCGCCCGTGACGGTTAAGGTCCAGTCCGACAAGGTCCCGGCATCCTGGCCGTTGTCATCCTGCAACATCAACGTCCAAGTTCCCGCAGCGCTCTCGCCCCAGAACGCGTTGCTGGAGATCGAGAGATCGGCGAGCGTCAGAGCACTCGATTGGTCGACCCCGCCGTCCATTCCAGCATGGTCGAGCAGCACCGAAGACGTGCCTTCCGGGGAGACCAGAACCAGCTTCATGTCGGCAATACTCAGGCCGGGCGCGTCGATACTCACCTGCACATGCTGCACGCGAATGGCATCGCCAAGCGTGAGGGCACTGGTAGCTGCTCCCTTATCCCCGACAAGTATGCCGGGGGTCGCCTGCGCTGT
>JAFAYM010000066.1 GCA_019240395.1 Acidisphaera sp.
CCGTCCGCCGGCTGGTAATCAATCTGACCCTCGACGCTCTCGATCGGTGGCTGAACTCGTTGCCCGATGCACCGATTGTCGGAGGGCATCGATCTCTGCGCCACCTCTGCATGATCGACGAGGCCCATCAGATACTGGAGACGAGACTGCCCGCCCTCGGCAATCTCGTGCGGATGAGCCGGTCCAAGGGGGGCGTGGTCATGCTCGTCTCCCAGTCGCCCAACGACTTTGCCGGTGAGGACGACGATTTCCTCGACAATGTTGGCCTGACCGTCGCGTTCAACACCCAGGCGCAGGCTGGACCGACCAAGCGCATCTTCGGTCAGGCCCAGCCGCTCTCGTCGCTTACGCCAGGGGAGGCGCTTTGCCGCGTGAGGCTGGAGGCCAAGACGCGCCGCATCCTCGCCTGGTCCGCGTAAGTGGTCTCGGCTCCAGCGGAATTCTTGCGCGCTCGGGTGGCGGACCTCCGCATCTGGAAAAGGGGAGACCAACAGGCGGTCCACAAGCCACTGCTCGTGCTTTACGCGATCGACCGCGTCAAGCGGGGCTCGGACCGGCTGCTCCCGTTCGCCGAGGTCGATAGAGACTTGAAGCCGTTGCTGGAGCGGTTCGGACCGCCAAGATCGGCGCACCATCCCGAATACCCGTTCTGGCGCTTGCAGAACGACGGCATCTGGGAGGTCGTCAGTGACGCACCCCTGCGCTCCAGGGCCAGCAACTCGGACCCGCTCCGATCAGAGCTGCTGGCCAAAGGCGCGAGGGGCGGCTTCAAGGCCGAGCTGTTCGCAACCCTCAAGACCGAACCGCATCTGGCCACTGAGCTCTGCAACGAGATTTTCCGGACGTTCTTCCCGGAGGCGATCCACCTCAGCATCGCCGAGGCTGTCGGAATCCGCATGGCGGGTAGACCCTGAAAAACCAGGGTCCACCCGCGATCGGGAGCGTCAGACCGCCCCGTTGATCTTGCCCATCAGAGTATCGATGAACTGGCCCCAGTAGCTGGTCAGGTCCTCGTAGTCAGAAGGCGAGGTACTCATCGACATCGCCTTGCCATAGGCAAGGACCATGAGTGTCAAGCCCTCCACCGCGCGCTTGGCCGCCTTGATTGCGTCATCCCCAGACACGGTGGTCACGTCCATATCGGCGATCACTTTCAACGCCTCCCACATCTCGCGATAGAAACGGTGTCTTGTGTTCAAGCAAACCACGACCTGATTACCCAAGAGTCTCACGTCTATGAACTCTTTACCCGACCACGGCACGTTTTCTAGGACAAAGGAAGGGCTTTTGCCTTTTCAATGTACTCTTTCTTTTCTTGAGCGCTTGCATCGGGATGAGCATCAGCCAAGTCCGAAGCCGCCAGGCAGGCGTCGCGGGCGCTCCAGCTCCGGGTCGGTAGGCCAGCCGAACCATGCTGCCTCCCCGGTAGCCCACAAGATAAGCTGGCCGATATCGGCAAGCGCTTTGAGGTCGGGGAGTCGGTCGACACGATCAGGGCCACCCGCTCTCCCCTGTAGCCGGCGGGGAGCATGAGTTTCGCTGCTTCGCTTGCCGGCTGCCTCACGTCTCGGCTATCCGACGTTGCCATGCTCGAGGAAAACGGCCTTGATCCAAGCACGGGTACGCTGCGGCGGCGCATGCTGCGTAGGCTGCTCTACGACCTCGGGAAGCGGCCGGAAGCCGCTGGCGAGCGCGACTGGTTCGTGGCAACAGCGCTCGCTGTGCGTGACTTGGTCGTGGATCGCTGGCTCGACTCGGAACAGCGGGCACGGCAGAAAAGCCTAAAGCGGGTGTACTATCTCTCCTTGGAGTTCCTGACCGGGCGACTGCTGTCAGACGCTCTCGGCACTTTCGGCCTGACCGAGGAGGTGCGCGGCGCGCTCGCCGAATATCGAACCAGCCTGGAACGCATACAGGAGCACGAGCAGGAGCCCGCCTTGGGGAATGGCGGGCTGGGACGCCTCGCCGCCTGCTTCATGGAAAGCATTACCACCCTCGGCATCCCGGCCTACGGCTACGGCATTCGTTACGAGCAAGGCCTGTTTCGCCAGCTTATCGTCGATGGCTCACAGACGGAGCTGCCCGATGACTGGCTGGCCCTGGGCAATCCCTGGGAGTTTCAGCGCTCCGACATCTGCTACCCCGTTTCCTTCGGGGGCACGGTGGAGGTTCAGCGTGGCCCGGATCGGGAGACCTATGCGTGGCACCCTGCCGAGACCCTGACGGCGCTGGCTTACGACATGCCGGTCATCGGCGGAGGAGCGGAGCAGGTCAACACCTTGCGGCTCTGGTCGGCCCGTGCCCTGTCACCACTCCATCTCGGTGCCTTCAACGAAGGCGACCACGTCGGCGCCCAGCACGAACGAGTGCGGGCAGAGGCCATATCGCGCGTGCTGTATCCCGGCGACCATACAGCTGCCGGGCAGGAGCTGCGGCTGCGGCAGGAGTATTTCTTTGCCTGCGCTTCGCTGCAGGACCTCCTGCGAAGGCACCAGCAGGACCATGGCGATTTGGCTACGCTGCCGGACAAGGCCGCGATCCAGCTGAACGATACTCATCCCGCCATCGCCGTGGCGGAACTCATGCGGCTGCTGGTTGACGTGCATGGGATGGACTGGAACGAGGCCTGGCGGGTGACCGTGGCCACCTTCAGCTACACCAACCATACCTTGCTGCCCGAGGCGCTGGAGACCTGGCCGGTTGGCCTTCTTGAGCGGCTGCTGCCGCGGCACATGCAAATCATCTACCTGCTGAACGCGCAGCACCTGGACGCGGCGCGGGCGGCGGGTATCGCGGGCGCGGCCACGCTGGCGGCGGTGTCCTTGATCGAGGAGGGGCACGGGCGGCGGGTTCGCATGGGGCATCTGGCCTTTGTGGGATCGCACGCCACAAACGGCGTCTCCGCAATGCACACGGACCTCCTTCGACGGACGGTGCTACGCGAGCTCGACGCGCTGCTTCCTGGGCGGATCCGCAACAAGACGAACGGCATCACCTTCCGCCGGTGGCTGCACCGCGCCAATCCTCGCCTGACCCGGCTCCTGGTCGACACGCTCGGCCCTCGCGTCTTGCGGGATCCCGGCTGCATGTCAGAGCTGGGGGGGGTTGCCGAGGATCGCGGCTTCCAGGCTGCTTTCGCCGAGCAACGCCGCGCCAGCAAGGAGGCGCTGGCCGGCACCGTGGCCGAGCGCACCGGGATCGCCATCGATCCCCGGGCGATGTTCGATGTGCAGGTCAAGCGTATCCACGAGTACAAGCGGCAACTGCTGAACGTGCTGCATGCGGCGGCGCTGCTGGACCTGATACGGGCGGAGCCGGATCGGGACTGGGTGCCGCGCGTGAAGATCCTTGCCGGCAAGGCGGCACCGGGCTATCGCACTGCGAAACAAATCATCCGGCTGGCCCACGACGTCGCCGCGGTGATCAACCAGGACAAGCTGGTTGCGGGGCGGCTGAAGCTCGTCTTCCTTCCCAACTACGACGTGAGCCTCGCCGAGCGTATCGTCCCGGCGGCCGATCTGTCCGAGCAGATCTCGACTGCCGGAATGGAAGCCTCGGGAACCGGCAACATGAAACTTGCGCTCAACGGCGCGCTCACCCTCGGCACGCTGGACGGCGCCAATGTCGAGATACGTGACCGGGTCGGCGCCGAGAACATGTTCGTCTTCGGGCTGACGGCCGAGGAAGTCGCCGCCCGGCGGGCAAGCGGCTCCGCGGCATACGCAGCGGTGAGCGCATCGCCTCTGCTGGAGCGGACACTGCGGGCTATCAGCTCCGGCGCCTTCTCGCCGGGAGAGCCGGACCGCTACCGCGGTCTTGTGGAGAACCTGGTCGCAAGCGACGTCTTCATGGTGGCTGCCGATTTCGACAGCTATCGGGAGCAGCAGGACGCTGTCGATGCGCTGTGGCGAGAGCCCGCGCGTTGGTGGCGCTCCGCGGTGCTGAACACCGCCGGCGTCGGCTGGTTCTCCTCCGATCGTACGATTGCGGAATACGCTGAATACATCTGGCACGTGCCAGTGTCCGCCCCTTGAACGCGTGCGTGCGGACCGGCATCCGGAGCGGCCGAACAGGGAGGAGGTGCCATGAACCAGCGGTACAATTCGCACGCGCCGATCGCCCGTACGACCATGGCCTATGTTCTCGCCGGCGGCCGGGGCAGCCGCTTGATGGAGCTGACGGACATACGCGCGAAGCCCGCGGTCTATTTCGGCGGCAAATCCCGCATTATCGACTTCGCCCTGTCGAACGCACTCAATTCCGGCATCCACCGCATCGGCGTTGCCACGCAATACAAGGCGCACAGCCTGATCCGCCATCTGCAGCGCGGCTGGAACTTCTTCCGCCCCGAGCGCAACGAGAGCTTCGATATCCTGCCTGCCAGCCAGCGCGTGTCGGAGGCGCAATGGTACTCCGGCACCGCGGACGCGGTGTATCAGAATATCGATATCATCGATTCCTACGCGCCGCACTACATCCTGGTGCTCGCCGGAGACCACATCTACAAGATGGATTACGAGCTGATGCTGCGGCAGCATTGCGAGCAGAAGGCGGACGTGACCGTCGGCTGCATTGAGGTGCCGCGGATGGAGGCGACCGGGTTCGGCGTCATGGCGGTCGATGGCGCGGACCGTATCACCTCCTTCCTTGAGAAGCCTGCAGACCCGCCCGGCATCCCCAACGAGCCGGAGTTGGCGCTGGCCAGTATGGGAATTTATGTTTTCGAGACGGACTTCCTGATGCATCAGCTCCGGCGTGATGCAGCCACCGCCAGCTCCAGCCACGATTTCGGCAAGGACGTAATCCCCTACATCGTCCAGCACGGAAAGGCGGTCGCACATCGCTTCACCCGCTCTTGCGTGCGCTCCTCATCGGAGAAGACGGCCTATTGGCGAGACGTGGGAACCGTCGATGCGTATTGGGAAGCAAACATCGATCTGACAGACTTCATTCCGGGCCTTGACATGTACGACCAGGACTGGCCGGTCTGGACCTTCGGCGAGGTCGTGCCGCCGGCAAAATTCATCCATGACGAGGATGGCAGGCGCGGGCAGGCGATCAGCTCGCTTGTGTCCGGCGGCTGCATCATTTCCGGCGCGTCGGTGCGCCGCTCCCTGCTGTCCACTGGCTGTCACGTTCATTCTTATGCCAGCGTTGAGGCGGCGGTCGTGCTTCCACGGGTGGAGATCGGCCGGCACGCACGACTGAAGAACGTGGTGGTGGACCGCGGCGCACGTATTCCGCCCGGCATGGTGGTCGGCGAGGATCCAGAGCACGACGCTGCGCGGTTCCGCCGGACCGAGCGCGGCATCTGCCTCATCACCCAGCCGATGCTCGATCGGCTGCAGGCGTGAGGGGGGCTAGGCCAGTGCCCGAGCTCAACAAGATCGCCTTGTTCACCAAGGAATACCCACCGCACGTCTATGGCGGGGCGGGCGTTCACGTCGAATACCTGTCCCGCGCGCTCGCGAGACATGTGCAGGTCGAAGTACGCTGCTTCGGCGAGCAGCACGACCTGGCTTCGAACCCGGCGTTGCGAGGCTACCCCCAATGGGAAGAGGCGATTCGTGGGACCGATCCGCGTTTCGCGGGGGCGATCGACGCCTTCGCGCGCTCGCTGGCGATGGCCAAGGACTCGCTGGACGCGCAGATCGTCCATTGCCACACCTGGTACACCGATATGGCCGGCTTGCTGGCGGCGAAGCTCTGGGGCGTGCCGTACCTGCTCACGATCCATTCGCTCGAGCCATTGCGGCCGTGGAAGGTGGAGCAGCTCGGCAATGCCTACCATCTGAGCGCCTGGATGGAGCGAACCGCGATCGAGCAGGCCGACGCGATCGTTGCCGTATCGCAGGGAACGCGCGATGACGTGCTGCGCCTTTTTAATGTGGAGCCGCAGCGCGTGCACGTGATCCACAACGGCATCGACACCGAGGAATATCGCCCCGTTTCGTCCCGCAGCGTTTTGGCGCAGTACGGCATAGCAGCCGATCGGCCATTCATACTCTTCGTCGGGCGTATCACCCGTCAGAAGGGCATTCTGCATCTCGTCCGCGCCATTCCCTTGCTCGATCCGGAGCTGCAGGTCGTGCTCTGCGCCGGCGCGCCCGATACGCCCGAGATCGGTCGGGAGATGGAGCAGTGCGTGGCCAAAGTCTCGGCTGAGCGGAGCGGCGTGGTCTGGCTCCGGGAAATGCTGCCGCGCCCCGAGGTGATCCAGCTCTACAGCCACGCCGCAGTGTTCTGCTGCCCTTCAGTCTATGAGCCGTTCGGCATCATCAATCTAGAAGCCATGGCCTGCGGCACCGCTGTGGTCGCGACCGCGGTCGGCGGCATCCCGGAGGTTGTGGTGCACGGAGAGACAGGGTTGCTCGTCGATCCGGGCTTGGCGCCCGATTCCTTCGATCCAATCGACCCTGCCGGCTTTGCCGCCGCGCTGGCCCAGGCAATCAGCCAGTTGGTCCACGACCCCGTCTTGCGCGAGCGGTTCGGCAGGGCAGGACGCCATCGCGCGGAGAGCCGGTTCAGCTGGGACTCGATAGCGCGGACGACGCTCGACCTCTATCGCTCGCTGGCGATGGGATAAGCGCCGGCCGGAAACCGTGCCGCTTGGAGATCGTGCGTGCCTCGGCCCTTGCCGCGGCCATCACCTTGCCCTCGTCTAACGGCCAAACTGAAGGGCAGATCATCAACTCAGCGCCGCGAGGATTGCCGCCCGCTTGGTGTCGGTGCGCGGCGGGCAAGAGACGCCCTCGCTCCGCGTTGGGCGGGTGGGTCGCAGCTCGGCGCTCAGCCCACGCTTGTAGCCCGTTCCGCGAGAAGCCGCGAAGCCTGCGTTGTCGGCTTCGCCCGCAAGGACGTTGCAGCGACGGCTTTAGCTAACATGCGTTTAGTTTGAACGCGACTTCTCAAACTGAGCCCACGAGACGGTAAACTCACGTTCCCATTCGACTCTCATCTCGGCTTGGGTTTTGGTTCGTCGCGAGGCTAGCCTCCCTACGTCAGGCTCCCTCGTAAACAGAAGGTCATTGCGTATGGCTTCGAGGGAAGATGCCTCGCGCCAGTACCAGTTTGCTTTCGCCGGAAACTTGAAGATCGTGGCGACAAACGCAAGAGCAGCGGGGGCAAGTGCCAGCGCTCCCAGCTGCTTCGGCATAAGCCACTCGAACAGGCCGGCCAGCGCGGGCACTGCACTCGCGACAAGCGTCGCAAGCATGAGTATCTGACCGAGCCAAAACTCCGTCATTGCCCGCGCCCTGGCCTTCTTGATCCCGAGATCCAACTCCGCCTCGAGCCGCTGTTTTCGGGTATCTGCCTCCTCACCGGCCATCTTATGTCAACTCCCGACAGGATTCGCCCCATTGTGGCCCGGAGCCTCGTGGTGCGCAGTTTGCGCACCCCTCAACGCGTTGCAAGGACCTACTTCCCAGCCTTTCTGCTGCGTAGCTTCGGCAAGACCTCCGCAATTAGGTGAATGATCTACGGTGATATCGCAACGACATAGGCGCTGAACTCGACTGCTGTCGTTCCGGTACGCCGCCCTCGCGTAGAACGAAAACTCTGCCGGGCGGGCCCAGCGGGGCGGGACAGTAGAGAACCGGCGAGCCGTTCGGCGATGAAACAGCCCAGCCAGCGTGTCACTTAATCCGTGTCAGCTCTAAACAACGAAATGCGGTTCGAAACTATCAATCCCGATCAGAGTGATCTGCGTGCCGTCCGAAAGACCGAGGGTCGTCCAGCCGCTACCGCTCTGCTGAGAAGTGACCGCTGAACTGCCGGTGGCTCCCGGCTCTGGGAAAACCAGCTGGTCGATGCCAGGTTTAAAACCACTAATGACCTCGGAGCCACCGGCACCATCAAAGATGTAATGGTCCGGTCCCAGCCCACCGAAAACGGTGGCATCGCCGGTGCCGGCGACTACCTCGTCCGCACCGCTCCCGAGAACCGCCACGGTTGTGCCGCTCCCTAGACTTACTGTGTCATTGCCCTTGCCGCCGAAAATGGTGGTACGTCCCGAGCCGGCGAATAGAGCGTCACCCTGTGCACCCGACAGCAGCACCTGGCTACCTGTACCACCCACGACCACGCTGGATTGCGCACCACCGAACACGGTACTGCTTCCTGAGCCGCCGAATACCGTCGCCTTGCCAGCGCCGAGCACGAGCTGGTCCTGTCCCGCACCGGCCACAAACAGGGCGCCAGTGCCTCCGCCGACCAGGGTTGCGTTGCCCAGTCCGGCCACCAGGACGCTCCCAGCGGCGTTGCCGGAGCCGAACCATCCGCCGCCGGCCCCGCCCCAGACGGTCGTGGCGCCGGTGCCGCCGAGCACGGTCGCAGCGCCGCTCCCCCCAACGAACGTAAGCGCCGCATCCTGCTGTTGAACGAAATCACCGCTCGCGCTCGCATCGAAAACGGCGAGATGACCACCGGCAAGGATCGTGTCGGCTCCGCGGGACACGACGAGGTCGGGGGTAACCGTCCCACTCTGGGCGCCGAAGTCAACAAGATTAGCGCCGCCCCCGGTGAAGATCGTGGTGGCACCAAGGCCGGCAGTGAGCGTGTCGGCGCCCTCGCCCCCGACGATTACCGTTGGCCCATCACCGCCTGTGATTTCCGCGGGCCCGGTCGCAGGAGCGCTAACCGCGACTGGAGCGATATCGCCATCGAAATTGGCGTCGCCGAATCCGGGCAGCACAGTGACCGCGATGCCATCTATCAGGCCGCCTCCGCCATTCAGATCGAGAACGGTTGCGCCGGTCATTTGCCCGACCACGTCCAGAGTATTGGGGCCGGAACCTGCTCCCGGGGCGACGAGCGTGCGCGCCGGATCGGCCGCCGCCAGAGCGGCGAACTCCGGTGTGTACACCAGGGGCACCGCGCGGCCTTCGGCGTCGCCCGTGACGGTCAAGGTCCAGTCCGACAAGGTCCCGGCATCCTGGCCGTTGTCATCCTGCAACATCAACGTCCAAGTTCCCGCAGCGCTCTCGCCCCAGAACGCGTTGCTGGAGATCGAAAGATCGGCGAGTGTCAGAGCACTCGATTGGTCGACCCCGCCATCCATTCCAGCATGGTCGAGCAGCACCGAAGACGTGCCTTCCGGGGAGATCAGAACCAGCTTCATGTCGGCAATACTCAGGCCGGGCGCGTCGATACTCACCTGCACATGCTGCACGCGAATGGCATCGCCAAGCGTGAGGGCACTGGTAGCTGCTCCCTTATCCCCGACAAGTATGCCGGGGGTCGCCTGCGCTGT
>JAFAYM010000236.1 GCA_019240395.1 Acidisphaera sp.
TCTCCGGAAACAGCCGCGCGGCGTAGGACAGCGGCTGCGGCGCGCGTGACGGCGGCAGCCGGCGCTGCACCGCCGCCGTGATCTCCTGGCCCGCCCCGCGATGCGTCATCACCGGCCCCGCCGTCATCGCCAGCGCGCCCGGCATGCCCTCCAACCCGAGGTCGTGCAGTTCGCGCGAGCGATTGCCCGTCGGCAGGTCGGGATTGTAGGTCAGCGGCCGCACCCCGGCCCAGGCGAACAGCACGTCCGCCCGCTTCAGCCGGAGCGTGGGGAGCAGGTGGTTCGCCTCATCCAGCAGGAAGCTGATGTCCGCCTCCTCCGGCCGGATGTCGTCGATATCGCCCTCGTACAGCGTCTCGGTCGGGCCGAAATAGTGCATGCCGCGCCAAGGCACGCAGTAAAGCCCTTCGTTGAGCCGGTTCAGCGTGGCGATGCCGCGATCCCTGCACTCCGGCGGCAGCCGCACCATGATGTGCACGCCCTTCGTGCCGGTGATCTTCCGGCGCGCCCCGCCGCCGGCCTGCGCGTTCACGCGATCGATCCAGATGCCGGCCGCATTGACCAGCTGTTTCGCGCCGACTTCCGCCTGCTCCACCGGCGCCAGCGCGTCCTGCAGGCGGATGCGCCAGGCATCACCCTCGCGCGTGAGGCCGATGCAGCGCGTGTAGTTGCGCACGCTCGCCCCCATGCGCTCGGCGTCGAGCACGGCGTCGACGGCAATGCGTTCCGGCCACTCGAACTGGTATTCCCGGAACTGCGCCACCTCGATCAACCGGTCGCGGTCGCGCAGGTATTGCAGCAGCGGGTCCGAGGCGGCCTGCTGCGGGCTGAGCCGGCGGTGATCGAGCGGCACGTCCTTCGGGCCGAAGGCTTGCAGTAGGCGAAACGCCACGTTGACCTGCCACGGCGAGTAGCGGCCGCCTTGCCAGATCGGGAACCCGACGGTCATCGGCTTCGCACGCTGCGGCGTGGCGCGCACGAACTGCGCCCGACTCTGCATCGCCTGCCGCGCCATGCGCAGCGCCGTCGCCAACCGCGAGGGATGGAGGAAGAACTCGGCCATCGACTTGCCCGGCGCCAGATAGCGCAACCCGCAATGCAGCAGCCGGGTGGAGCGGCTGGAGGAGCCGGAGGCGAAATCCCCCTGCTCGACCAGCAGCACGTCGTAGCCGGCGGCGGCGAGGTGCTGCGCCGCGCTGGCCCCGACTACGCCGGCGCCGATGACGGCAACATCGAAATAGCGTCCGTCAAGGCTCGCCAAGGGCGTTCGCAAGCTGTGTCCTCCGGGCACGGTCTCGGATCGAATTCGCGCCGTTGCGGTGGGCTCGTCCGCAGCACCGCCCGACTGTACTGTCGCCGATCAACGAGGAGCAAGCAGCTCGGCCGTAGCGCGCGCGTCTGAGGCCTTCAGCCGGTCGGGCACACTCCCGCAGGTCCTTCGCCCGGCAACTCCGGCTGTTCGCTGTCCGCCCCACCTGTATAGTGAACACCGGATACACCGGACGGAAAGGGCGGCCATGGACACTCAACAGGGGCAGCGGGGGCCGACTCGCCGTGAGGTTTTCCGGGCCGGCACCGCCATCGCCGCCTCCAGCCTGCTGCCACCCCCCGCCTTGGCAGCAGCCGACGCCACGATCCGCGCCGGCATCACCGGCTACGACGTGGTCAACACCCTCGATCCGGCCTACGCGGCACTGATCCCCGAATACTACCTGATCTGGGCGGTCTACAACGCGCTGCTGAAATTCAACGCCGACATGCAGCCCGTCCCGGATCTCGCGGAGTCCTTCAAGGTCGCGGAAAACGGCGGGCTCGAATTCAAGCTGCGCCAAGGGGTGAAATTCCACGACGGCAGCACGATGACCTCCGACGACGTGAAATTCTCCTTCGAGCGCCTGCTCGACGACAAGGCGCCGTCGCCGAACAAGAGCAAGGTGTCCGCGATCAGCGCCATCGACACGCCGGACCCGCTGACCGTGCGGCTGCAGACCAAGGAGCCGTTCGCGCCGCTGCTCACCTTCCTCGCCAACGCCCGCACCGGCACGCAGGTGGTGCCGCGCAAGGTGGTGCAAGCCGACCCGACGGGCTTCGGCCGCAAGCCGTGCGGCACCGGCGCCTACATGCTGAAGACGTGGAACCCCAACCAGGCGCTGCGCTTCGCCGCGCACACCGAGTACTTCGTTCCCGGCCTGCCGACGATCGGCACCGTCGACGTGCCGCTGATCGCCGAGGAAACCAGCGGCGTCACGGCGCTGCTCGGCCATCAGGTCGACCTGACCAGCACCGCCCCATTCGCCGACGTGCCGGAATTGGCGAAGCGCCAGGACATCAAGGTGCTGCGCCAGGCCGGGCTGAACACGCGCTTCATCTCGCTGAACAACCGCAAGCCGCCGTTCGACGATGTGCACTTCCGCCGCGCCGTGTCGCTGGCCTTCGACCGCAACGTGCTGATCAGGGTCGTGCTGTTCGGCGAGGGCGTGGCCACCAGCGGCCTGATCCCGCCGTCGCTGAAAGCCTCCTACGACCCCACGCCGAAGCCGCTCACCATCTACAACGCGCAGCGCGCCAAGGAGGAGCTGGCGAAATCGAAATACCAGGCGGGCACAGCAGCGACGATGCTGACCTGGGGCGCGGGGTGGTGGAAGCGCATCGCCGAGGTCATCGCCGCGCAGGTGAACCAGACGCTCGGCACGCAGTTCACCGTGGAGGTGAACGAGGCCAACACCGTCTTCTCCCGCCTGAAATCGGGCGACTATCAGTGCTCGGTCTGGGGCTGGCTCGGCATGATCGATCCCGACGAGTACAGCTACGACATCCTGCACAGCCAGGGATGGCGGAACTTCGCGTACTACTCCAATCCGAAGCTGGACGAGCTGCTGGTGGCGGCGCGGCGCGAGCTCGACGCGGCCAAGCGCGGCCAGATGTACCGGGAGTCCGAAGCGCTGTGGATCCAGGACATGCCGATCCTGCCCTGCTTCTGCTCCAACGTGCACAATCTGCTGGCGCGCAATGTCAGCGGCTTCACCCAGCTCCCCTATTCGAATTTCGGTGACCAGTTCGCCACCCTGACCCTGTCCGGCTGAAGCGGCGCCGCCTGCATGGATGTGCGGGCGCTGACCCAAGGCGGCGTGCGGCGGGCGCTGGTGCTTGCGGCCACCCTGATCGCCGGCGCGCTCGCCGTGTTCTTCGCCATGAAGGCGGCCCCGGGAGATCCGGCGCTGACCGCATTGGGCGAGAATGCGCGCCCCGATCTGGTCGCCGCCTTCCGCCACGCACACCATCTCGATCTTCCGGTGTCCGCGCAGTTCGCCCTCTGGATCGGCGGCGCCGCCCGCGGTGATTTCGGCCAGTCCCTCACCCTGGCGGGGGGCGTGCCGGTCGCCTCGCTGATCGCCACCCGGCTGCCGGTCACCGCCTTCATCGGCGCCTATGCGCTGGTGCTGGCGGTGGCGCTGTCGCTGGTGATCGGCACCGTCTCGGCGCTGCAGCGGGGGCGGCTGGCCGACACGATCGGCACCTCCTTCGCCGTGCTCGGCGTCTCGATGCCGGATTTCTGGCTGGGCTATGTGCTGATCTTCTTCCTCGCGCTGAATTTTCCCGTCTTTCCCTCCTACGGCTTCG
The DNA here is from genome assembly GCA_019240395.1 of Acidisphaera sp. Taxonomy (GTDB): domain Bacteria; phylum Pseudomonadota; class Alphaproteobacteria; order Acetobacterales; family Acetobacteraceae; genus JAFAYA01. Next base: position 3,622 of record JAFAYM010000236.1, read on the forward strand.
TCTCGCCGACGGCCTCCCTGCGCGGCGCCCTGCTCAGCGGCTTCCTGCCGGCGCTGGCGATCGCCGCACCGATGGCGGCGGTGTTCGCGCGCACCCTGCGCGCCGCGCTGCTCGAGGTGCTGCACCGCGAATACGTCACCGTCGCGCGTTCGCTCGGCTTCGGCCCGCGTTTCGTGTTCTTCCATTACGTCATGCGCAATGCACTCATCCCCTACGTGACCGTACTCGGCCTGCAGGTGCGCTACCTGCTTGGCGGCGTGGTGGTCATCGAGCGCATCTTCGGCATTCCCGGCATGGGCTCGCTGATGGTCGACGGCGCATTCGGGCGGGACTACCCGGTCGTGCAGGCTTGCGCCCTGACGTTCCTGGCCATCGTGCTGCTGACCAACCTTCTGGTCGATGCGCTCTGCGCGCGCCTTGATCCGCGCCGGGCCGCCTGAGCCGTGCTGCGCAACCGCACCATGCTGGCCGGCCTGACGATCACTCTCGTGGTGCTGTTCGGCGTCACCGCCGGCGCCGCGCTCATGCCCTATTCCGCGGAGACGATGGACTTCATCGACGTGCTGGAGCCGCCCTCCCTGGCACATCCGCTGGGCACCGACAGCTTCGGCCGCGACGTGCTGACGCGCGTGCTGGTGGGCGGGCGGATTTCCCTGGTGATCAGCCTCTGCGGCGTCGCGCTGGCAGCCGTGCTGGGCACGCTGACCGGCATGGCGGCGGCATGGCGCGGCGGCGCGACGGAGACCGCGTTGATGGGGCTGGTGGATCTGCTGTTCGCCTTCCCGAGCTTCGTGCTGGCGCTGTTCCTGATGGTGGTGCTGGGCTACGGCGTGCAGGACGTCGCGCTGGCCATCGCCCTGGTGTATTTCCCGATCTTCGCCCGGCTCGCCCGCAACCTGACGCGCGTGCTCCGGGATGAACCGTACGTGCAGGCGGCGCGCCTGATCGGACAGCCGGCGCCGATGATCCTGGCGCGCGAGATCCTGCCCAACATCCTCTCCGCGCTGATGGTGCAGGCGAGCATCGCCATCGCCTTCGGCGTGGTCATCGAGGCGGGGCTGAGCTTTCTCGGCCTCGGCGTGCAGCCGCCCACGCCCTCGCTCGGCGTGATCATGGCGGACGGGCGGGAGTATTTCCAGAAAGCGCCCTGGGTCCTGACCCTCACCGGCCTGGCGGTCTCGGTGGCGCTGCTCGGCCTCAATCTGCTCGGCGACGGGCTGCGCGACCTCGCCGACCCGAAGCTGCGCCAAGCCCTCCGGGCATGACCGCTGCGGGAATGAGCGCGGCGCTGGAGCTGCGCAATCTCCGGGTCACGCTCGGGACGGTGCAGCTGGTGCGCGGCGTCGACCTCGATCTCGCGCCCGGCGAAACGCTTGGGGTGATCGGCGAATCCGGGTCGGGGAAAACCCTCACTTGCCTCTCGCTGCTGCGCCTTCTGCCGCGGGGAATGGCGGCGCAGGCGGACGTGCTGCGCCTGAAGGGAACCGATCTCGGAGGCCTGGACGAGGCGGCGTTCCGCAAGCTGCGCGGACGGGGGATCGCGATGATCTTCCAGGACCCGGTGGGCGCCTTCAATCCGGCCAAGCGCATCGGCTGGCACATGCGCGCGGTGCTGGCGCGGGCGGCGAGTGACGGTGCGTGGCAGCGCCGCGCCGCGGCGGCCCTGTCGGATGTCGGCATCGCCGAGCCCGAGCGCGTGCTGCGCCGCTACCCGCACCAGCTCTCCGGCGGCATGCTGCAGCGCGCCCTCATCGCCATGGTCGCCACGCTCGCGCCCGATGTGATCATCGCCGACGAGCCGACCACCAACCTCGACAACATCATCGAGCAGCAGATCCTGGCGCTGTTCCGGAGCCTGCAGCAGCGCCTGTCATCCGCGCTCGTGTTCATCACCCATGACATGCGGGTTGCGGCGCTCGTGTCGGATCGCCTCGCGGTGATGTACGCCGGGCAGATCGTGGAGACCGGACCGGCCGAGGCGGTGCTGCACCGGCCGCTGCACCCCTACACGCAGGGCCTGATCGCCACCGCCGACGCTCTGGCGAGCGGCGCCGCCCAGCTCGCGGAGATCCCCGGCCAGCCGCCGTCGGTGCTCGATCCGCCCGCGGGCTGCGCCTTCCGGCCGCGCTGTGCGTCGGCACGCGCCGGCTGCGAGGCTCCGCAAGCGCTGCGCTCGCCGGGCGAGGCGCGCCAGGTGCGGTGCCTGCTTTATGACTGAGCCGCTGCTTCGCCTCGAGGAGCTCGTCGTCGAGTTCGCCGATCCGCACCGGCGCGTGCGCGCGGTGGACGGCGTCAGCCTGGAGATCGGCGCCGGCGACATACTGGGCCTGGTCGGCGAATCCGGCAGCGGCAAGACCACGCTGGCGAAGACGGTGCTGCGCCTCTATCGCCCGCACTCCGGGCGCATCCTGCTGCAGGGCCGCGACATCACGCATCTCGGCGAGGCCGCGCTACGGCCGCTGCGCCGCCACGCGCAGATGGTGTTCCAGGACCCGCTCTCCTCGTTCAACCCGCGCCACACCATCGGCCGCGCGCTGGCGATCCCCATGCGCCTGCACGGCGTCGCGCGGCCCGTGCCGGACGTTCTTGCCGATGTCGGCCTGCCCGCCGGCTTTGCCGACCGCTACCCGCACCAGCTCTCCGGCGGCCAGTTGCAGCGCGCCGCCATCGGCCGCGCGCTCTCGCTGTCCCCCGCACTGATCGTCGCCGACGAGGCGGTCTCGAAGCTGGACGTGTCGGTGCGCGCCCAGATCCTCAATCTGCTGCGGCGCGTGCACGCGGAGCGTGGTGTGTCGCTGCTGTTCATCACCCACGATCTGCACGTGGCGCGCTTCCTGTGCCACCGTATCGGCGTGATGCGCGCGGGGCGGCTGCTGGAGATCGGGCCGACGGCGCAGGTCTTCGCGTCTCCCGCTCACGAATACACCCGCACGCTGCTGGGCACGATAGTTACTTAAGTAATGGGGTCTGGGGTCCGCTGACCCCAGCGGGTCGAGGGCGGAGCCCTCGCCTTCCTTCCGTCGCCGGCAGGAACGCCGCCAGCAGCCCGATCGCCGGCAGAAACGCGCAGACCCGATAGACGAAGGTGATGCTGGTCAGGTCGATCAGCTCGCCGAGGGCCGCGGCGCCGAGGCCGCCCATGCCGAACGCCAATCCGAAGAACAATCCGTTGATCGTGCCGACCTTCCCGGGGATCAGCTCCTGCGCATAGACGATTATCGAGGACGAAGCGGAGGCCAGGATGAGCCCGATGAACACCGTCAGCACCGCGGTCCAGAACAGATTGGCGTAGGGCAGTGCCAGGGTGAACGGCAACACCCCAAGGATCGAGCCCCAGATCACGTATTTCCGCCCGATGCGGTCGCCGATCGGCCCGCCCACCAGCACCCCGGCGGCAAAGGCGCCGAGGAACAGGAACAGATAGAGCTGCGCGGACTGCACGGACAGACCGAAGCGGTGGATCAGGTAGAACGTGTAGTACGTGTTCAGGCTCGCGACATAGAAGAACTTCGAGAACAGCAGCGCCACCAGAACGGCGATCGACATGGCGATGCGACCGCGCGACAGCTCCGAGCTCCGTCGCGCCGCTGATCCCCGCCCGCGGCTGCGCGCCGCATACCACCGACTGACCGCCGCGAGCACCGCCATGCCGAGCAGCGCCACCCCCGAGAACCAGGCGACGCTGCGCTGTCCGAACGGCACCACGATGAAGGCCGCGAGCAGCGGGCCGAGCGCCGAGCCGGCGTTTCCGCCAACCTGGAACACCGACTGCGCCAGGCCGTAACGCCCGCCCGAGGCCATGCGGGCGACACGCGCCGATTCCGGATGGAACACCGACGAGCCGAGCCCGACCAGGGATGCCGCCACCAGGAGTGCCGGAAAGCTGCCGGCCCGCGACAGCAGCAGCAGTCCGATCAGCGTGCATCCCATGCCGAAGGGCAGCGAGAACGGCACCGGCCGCCGATCGGTGTACAGCCCGACCACCGGCTGCAGCATCGACGCGGTGAGCTGGAACGCCAGCGTGATGACCCCGACCTGTGCAAAGCTGAGGGCGTAGGACTGCTTGAGGATGGGATAGATCGCCGGCAGCAGTGACTGGATGGTGTCGTTGAGCAGGTGGCAGAAGCTCACCGCGCCCAGGATCGCGAAGACAGGGTGCTCCTTGGCGGCACGCTGCGTCGCGACGATGGTCTGGTCCACTATGCGTCCCCTTCGGCGTGGACCTGTTTCTAGCCGTGATCCGCGCAAGCCCGCGAGGGGCCCGGCCGCGGATCAGCCCGGCAAGACCATCAAGGCTCCGGGAGTTCCCTCAAGATCCGTCACCAGATCGGTCCAACAGACCGGCATAGAGACCGGCGAGCCGCGCGGTGACCGGCCCGGGCAGGGAGGCCGGCAGCGTCCGCCCGTCGATCCCACGCACCGGCGTCACCCCGCCGAACGTTCCGGTGACGAACGCCTCCTCCGCGGCATAAACCTCGGCCAGCGTATGATCGCCGACGATGAGCGGGATGCCCGCGGCCGTGCACAGCGCCATCACCTTGCCCCGGGTGATGCCGGCAAAGCAGCTTCGCGCCGTGGAGGTGAAGACCGTGCCGCCGCACGCGAAGAAGAAGTTCGTGGCATTGCAGCTCGCGACATAGCCGGCGTCATCGAGCATCAGCGCCTCGTCGGCGCCGGCCTTGGCGGCCTGGATCAGCGCCATGATCAGGTTGAGGCGGCTGTGCGAGTTGAGCCGCATGTCGAACTGGTCCGGCCGCGTGCAGCGGATGGTGCTGGTGAACAGGGCGAGCCCCTCGCGCGCGAGTGCCGGAGAGGGCAGCTTGTGCTCGGCGACGATCACCACCGTCGCAGGCCCGACCGTCTGGCGCGGGTCCTGGCTTGGCGTGCGCTTGATGCCGCGGGTCACCATCAGCCGGATATGCACGCCATCCTGCATGGCGTTGGCGCGGCAGGTCTCCTGCAGCGCCGCGGTCAGCGCCGTCCGATCGAGCCCGATGTCGAGGTCGATCGCGCGCGCGCCGCGGAACAGACGGTCGAGATGCTCGTCCAGGAACAGCAGCCGCCCGGCGTGCAGCCGCAGCCCTTCCCACACGCCGTCGCCGGCAATGTAGCCGCCGTCGAACACCGACACGGTGGCCTCGGCCCGCGGCACCAGGCGACCGTTGATCCAGACGAGAATGTCGGCGTTGCGGGGATCCTCGAGAATGTCCTGACTGCCGGTCATGTGATCCTCAGGGATGGCCGCCGACCATGCGGCGCTGCATCGGCGTGGTCAATCGACCGACACCACCGGCCGCATTCCCGCCAGGACGTCGTCAACCCCGAGCCCCCGCCGCTCTCCCAGCTGTACGCAGCCCTCCCTCACCTGCGACATCCCCGGCGGGAAGGCGCCGTAGAGGCCGGTGTGGAACATGTGGTATTCGGCGTGGCGCACCCCCGCGACGGCGCCGGCGTGGAACGTCGCGGCCTGCATCACCGCTGTCGAGTAGCATTGCAGCGTCACTTCGACGCCCGCCGCCGTCGCCGCTGCGATCAGCTGTCGCGCGCCGGTGATGCCGCCGCACAGGCCGACGCAGAACTGCAGCATGCCGACTGCCCGCGTCTGCAGCAGCCGCTCGAATTGCGCATGGCGGTATTCCGTCTCTCCCGCGATAATGGCGATCGGGAAGTCACGCTGCAGCGCCGCCATTCCCTCGACGTCCGCATCCGCTAGCGGCGCCTGGATTGAGCGGACGCCGAGGCGCGCCAGCCGCTCGATCCAGCGCGGCGCCTTCGCGCGATCGAGCTGGCCGACCGCATCGACGATGATCTCGACCGCGTCGCCCACTGCCGCACGCACCGCGGCGAGCCGGGCCATGTCGTCCTCGAGCGTCAGGCCGCCGATCTTCATCTTCACCGCGAGGAAGCCGCGGGCGACATAACCCCGCATCTCGGCTGCGAGCCCGTTGCGGTCCTTGCCGTCTTCGTACAGCCCGCCGCTGGCATAGACCGGCACGGTATCGCGCGGCGCATCGAGCAAAGCGTGCAGCGAAACGCAACGCCTGCGCGCCGCCAGATCCCACAGCGCGACGTCGACCGCGCTCGCGAAGGCCGCCTCGGCCCAGGAGACCGGTTTGCCCAGCTCCTCATGGATCGCGTCGATCTCGCCGGCATCGCGCCCGATCAGGGACGGCGCCGCCTCGCGCACCCGCTCATGAAAGGCCGCGATTTCGCCCGGACGCGACCAGCCTTCGCCGATCCCGCTGCTGCCGTCCTGTGCAGTGATACGCAACAGCGGAGCCCGTCGCTCGTGCCAGCGCCAGGCAGGATTCCACGCGCGCCCGTCCAGCTTCCGGCAAAACTCGAAGCTCGCGAGGCCGGCAATCCGCACGTTTCTTCTCCCCGTCGTTTGACGGCCACATCACCGCCTTCCTATCGTCAGCGCAACCGGCGAGGGAGAGACATCATGAACCGACGCACTATCGAGCGGCGCACGGCGCTCGGGTCGGGCGTCGCCGCGGCCCTGGGACTCGCCGCCGCATCAGCGCAAGCGGCCGAGGAGAGCTCGACCTGGGACCGCATCCGCGGCAAGGGCGAATTGCGCATCGGCGTCACCTCGGGCGAGCCGTGGTTCTACAAGGACCCGGCGACCGGCGCCTGGAGCGGCATCGGCTACGCCGCCGGCGACGCCATGGCCAAGGAGCTCGGCGCGAAACTGATCCCAGTCGAGACCAGTTGGGGCAACGCCGTCGCCGGTCTGCAAGCCAACCAATTCGACGTCATGTTCGTGCTGGACGCCACACCGCAACGCGCTCTCGCCGTCGATTTCCCGGTGCAGCCGTTCTTCTACTACGCCCAGGGCGTCCTGCTCCGCGACGGGCTCGCCGCCAAGACCTGGAAGGATCTGGACAGGCCCGAGCTGCGCATCGGCGTCACCCTCGGCACCGCACCCGACCGCGACGTCACCGCGCGGCTGCCGCACGCGCAGATCGAACGGTTCCCGACCAACGATCAGTCGATCCTCGCCTTCCAGTCCGGTCACGTGGACGCGGTGTCGCTCTACCATCCCGCCCTGGTCATGCAGCGCCAGCGCGTCAACATGGGAACCATCGTGCTGCCGGAGCCGATTCGCGCCTCCACGACGTCCGCCGGAGTGCGGCGCGAGGCCGACAAGACCTGGCGCGACTGGCTCGGAACGGCGCTCGGCTTCTACTACGTCACCGGTCAGACCCAGCAATTCTACGATGCGTTTCTCAGGTCGCGCGGCATCGACCCGTCGCAGGCGCCGGGGGTGATGGAGGAGACCTGGCGTTCGCACGGGTGAAAGAAAGACAAGGTGAGGGCTCCCCCTCCGCGGGCAATTCCACCGGCTTCGCCGGTGGAACCTTCGCCCGCTCCGCCCTCAACCCGCTGGGGCCCGTCGGCCCCAGATCCCATTACTTAAGTGCGAAGTGCAGGGTGTAGCGGCGCGAACCGGCGGCGAGCTGCACGGAGTTCTCGCCGACTTCGGTCACCTTCATGTTGTCCAGCACGTCGCCCACCTTGTAGTCGCGCCCGTCGATCGTTGCCATCACTGCGGCGCCGATCCGGGTGATGCCGGTCAGATGATGGCGTTGCGAGAGATCGCCGCCGCCATCGCCCGGAGCGGCGGCCGGCGAGAACGGGTTGCGCAGGCCGGGATCGGCGGCGACCGCCCGCGCCGCTTCGGCGCGCGACCCGAGCGGCACGGAGTGCGGCGGCATCTCCAGCGTGAAGCTGACGACATGACGATCCGATGCCTTCCCGGCGTCGTCCGCCGGGCGGATCTGCAATCCATGGAACGCGCCGTGCAGCAACTCCAGCTCGGTGGCGAAGCGCAGGAATTGCGGAAAGCTCGCGGCCAGCTCGACGTCCAGCACGCTCTCCTGGTGCGGGTGCGGGGTCAGCCGGGTGATGCGCACGCCGCTCGCGGTCGCCGCCTCGTCCACCTGATTGAGGAATGCCCGGCCGTCAAGGTCACGGGCAGCCTCCGGCGCCGGCACGACGTTGAGCTCCCGCAACCAGCGCCGCAGCGGCGCCTCCTCGTCTTGCACGCGCGCCGACAGTGCGAGCGTGTCCGCGGCGATGCGGCGGCTGACGGCGCCATAGCCGGCATAGGCGAACAGCTCGGCCGCCGCCGCCAGGACGAGCAGCGCAGGCAGCAACCGGCGCAATCCCGGCGGCAGCGGACGCAGGAACGCCGGTCGACGCATCAACCGTGTACCGGAGGCGCTGCGCCAGGCGGCGGTTTCGCCGGAGCACCAAGTACGATCGTGATGGTGAACTCCGCGAGATCGCCCTCCGGCCCGTGCGTCACCGAGGCGCCGTCGAAGTGGATCGAAGCGACGCCGCGCATGAACGCTGCATCGCCGGACAGCCGATCGATCAGGCCGGTGATCCGGCCGAGGTAGTCGTCGCTCGAGGATGGCACTTCACCCTCCAGCACCAGCCGGCTATCGACGCCGGCCTTCGCCGCGTCGGCGCTCGCAGTGGCCTTGGTCAGCCACATTCCCCCCGGCACCGCCCGGGCGATCGCCAGCAGCTTCTCCGTCCAGGTGAGCGGATCGGTGCCGCCCTCATCCGGCGGCGGACGGGTGCGGCGCACCAGCGCGGTGCGCAGGATCGCATCCTCGGTCAGCCGTGCCGTCAGCACATCCGTGCTGCGGTTGGCCTCGGCGACTTCCGCCGCCACCGTCGTCCAGAGCAGGAACACCAGCCCGGCCAGCGCCAGCCCGGGCAGCACCGCGCGCGTGCCGTCCACCGAGGCGAGCAGCTCGCGCAGCACCGCCGCGGTGACCGGCTGCTTGAACAGTCCGCGCACCGGCCGTGCCGGCCGCCCGGGACGCGCCGCCTCGATCGGCTGATCCGGGCGGAACCGCCCATCGATGAAGCGGTACTCGGCCTTGCCGATCTTCAGCAGGCCCTTCGGCGCATCCTCCAGCAGATTGGCCGATCCGCGCGCCGGCATCGCCACGAACTGATCGTGCAGGTCCGCGCCGATCGCCGGCGTCAGCTCGAAGACACGGCCGATCCACTCGGACAGTCCGCACACGCGGGCCGCCTCGCCCGTCACTTCGAGCCGCTCGGGCGCACCGGAAAGCCGCTGGAAGACGAAATACTCCAGCGAGGCCAGCAGCTCGGTGCGCAGCGCGGCGAGCAGCGGGCCCACGGCGCGCTCGGTGGCGGTCAGCGCGGCGACGGCGCCGTCCGCGCCGGCGTCGGGGCGGAAGCAGGCGCGCCGCTCCATTCCTTCCGCTGCGTCGCGCATCGGAATCGACGTCGCCTCGGCGATCGCCGCGGCGAAGCTGTGCACGCCGACCGGCAGCTCGCGGCAGGCGACGGCCCCGGTCTCCGGATCGGCCAAAATCAGCGTGGAGGAGGTGGCGCGCACGTCGATCGTGGCGAAGGGCGGTCCCGCCGCCCCGGCCAGCCGTAGCAGCGGGGTCGGCACGATCTGCACCAGCTTGACGGCGAGGCTGTCGAGTGCAGCGAGATAGTCCTGCGCCCGTTCTGTCGAGATGAAGGCGAAGATGCCGCGCTCCACCTCGTGCTCGCTGGAACTGCCGAAAGGCTGGAAGCCGTAGATGGCGCCCTTGCTGCCCAGCTCCTGCGCGCCGGCCTGACGGATCGCCACCGGGTCGCTGCTGCGGATCCGCGCCGAACGGTTGTCCACCACGCTGATCGTCGGGTCGGCGACCAGCAGTCGGACGCTGCCGATCCGTTCCCGCTGCGCGGTGGTGACGGCGCGAACCGCCCGGCGCAGCACCCCGGGTAGCGGTGTCGGAGCCTGATCGGAAATCGCGCCTTCCACGGCGGTCTCCGGTGGCGCGCCGTCCGTATGAATCAAGGTGGAGCGCCACCCGGACTCCGAGACGCTCAGGCAGAGCACCGACTGCGCCGCGTCCTCCGCCGGGCGCGCGGCGATGCGCGCGCGCAGCTGCCGCCCGATCTCGGCCGCCGCGGACCGAATGGGTTCGAGGCGCGTCACTATAGCGCTCCTCACTGCATCGCACCCATCACTGCATAGCCCTCACTGCATCGCACCGGGCATGTCGAACACCGGCAGAAAGGCGGCGACCATCATGCCGGCCGTCGCCGCGCCGACCAGTGCGGTCAGCATCGGGTTGATCAGCCCCGTCACCGTCTCGATGCGCTGGATCAGCAGGCTGTCGAAGTAATTGGCCGCGGAGAGCAGCAGCTCGTCGAGCCGCCCGGCCTCCTCGCCGGCGGCGATCATCTGCAGCACGATGCCGGCGAAGATCTCACGGTCCTTGAAGGCGCGCGTCACGCTGGCGCCCAGCTCGACGTCGTCGGCGATGCCGTGCACCAGGCGTTCGACATAGCGGTTCCCGGCCGCCGCCGCGGCCAGATGCAGCGCCCGGATCACCGTGACGTGGTTGCTCACCTGCACCGCGAGCGTGCGGCTGAACCGGGCGAGCGCCGCCAGCCGCCAGACCGGGCCGAGCACCGGCAGACGCAGCTTCAGGCGGTCCCAGGCGAGCCGCCCGTTGCGCGTCGAGACCGCGGATGCCGCGATCAGCCCGAGCAGCACCAGCACGCCGCCGAGCCAGGCCGCGTTGGCCTTCAGCAGGTCGCCTATGTCGAGCAGGAATTGCGTGGGAGCGGGAAGGTCCTTGCCGAAGCCGCGGAAGATCACCTGGTATTTCGGCAGAATGAAAAAGATCATGCCGCTGGCCACGCCCAGGAACGTCATCAGCACGAAAATCGGATAGACGGCGGCGCCGGCAACGCGCCGGTTCACCTGCTCAAGCCGATCGAGATAATCGACGACATGGTTCAGCGCGCCGGCGAGGCGGCCGGCCTCGATGCCGGAACGCACCAGGCCGACGAAGACGCCGTTGAACAGGCGCGGAAACCGCTCGAGCGCATCCGCGAGATCGACGCCCGTGGTGACCTGCCGCGCCACCTCGGCGACCGCGGCGCGCAGCCGCCGCTGCGGCGTCTCGCGCGCCAAATTGTCGAGCACGGTCACCAACTGCAGGCTGCTGCCCATCATCGAGGCAAACTGCTTGGCGAAGATCACGAGATGCGTGCTGCCGCTGCCGAACATGGGCGCGGATTAGCTGGCGCCGTCGCCGAACACCCGGACGATCTCGGCGTGCGTGGTCAGCCCCTCCTCGACAAGGGCCAGGGCGTTCTCCACCATCGAGGTCGCACCGCTCTCCGCGACCAGGCGGCGCAGCGCGTCGGCGCTGAAATCCGCTGACGCGATCAGGTCGCGCATCGGCTCGGTGATCTCGAACATCTCGAACACCGCCTGCCGCCCGGCATAGCCGGTGTGCCGGCAGTTCGGGCACCCCGGGGCGATGTGGCAGGGTTCGCGCGGATCGATGTGCAGGCCGAGCCGCGCCAGCTTCTCGTTCGAGACGCCATCGGCGTGCAGCATGGCGAGCATCTCCCCGCCATCCACCGTGGTCCGGCAGCGCGGACAGATCGCCCGCACCAGGCGCTGGCCGATCGGCAGCGACAGTGCCGTCGCCACGAGATACGGGTCGATCTGCATGTCGAGCAGCCGGCTGATCACCCCGACCGCATCGTTGGCGTGAATCGTGGAGAACACCACGTGACCGGTCAGCGAGGCCTGGATCGCCATCTTGGCGGTCTCCACGTCGCGGCACTCGCCGACCATGATGACGTCGGGGTCCTGGCGCAGGATGTTGCGCAGCCCGGTGGCGAAGGTCAGCCCGATGCGCTCGTTCACCTGCATCTGGTGCACGCCCTTGAGGCGATACTCGACGGGGTCCTCGATGGTCAGGATGTTGCGACGCTGCCGGTCCAGCGCGGAAAGACAGGAATAGAGGGTCGTCGTCTTGCCTGATCCGGTCGGGCCGCTGAGCATGACCAAGCCATGCGGCGCGGCGATCTTGTCGAGCAGCAGGCGCAGCAGATTGTCGCGCAGGCCGAGCTGCTCTGGTGCCGGGCGCAGCGCCTTCTCGTCGAGCAGCCGCATGACGATCTTCTCGCCGAGCACCGTCGGCGAGCTGGACACCCGGATGTCGAGCGGCATGCGGCGGATCTGCGCGGTGATGCGGCCGTCCTGCGGGCGCCGGCGCTCCGCCACGTCCATGCCCGCCAGCACCTTGATGCGCGAGGTGATGGCGGGGTGCAGCGACAGCGGCATCCGGCATTCCTCATGCAGGATGCCGTCGATCCGGCCACGCACAACGGTGCCGTCCTCGACCGGCTCGATATGGATGTCGGATGCGCCCTGCTCGTAGGCGGTGTGCACGATGAAGTCCACGAGCGTCGGCACGTCGCACCGTTCCGGCTTCTCGCGGATCTGCTGCTCCTGCTCCCAGTTGATGTCGATCGGCACCAGCGGCTTGTCGGCTTCGCGCATCTCGCTGCGGGTGCGCAGCCGGCCGATGGTCTCGAGCAGCACGTCCGGCAGCACCGGGACCGGCACCGGTGTCGCGCCGGAGCGTCGCCCGACCCAGTCGCGGGTCAGCAGGTCGCACGGATCGATCGCGGCGTAGCGGGCCTCGCCGGCGGCCTCCGCCCGGAGCAGCAGTATGCCGCGCTGCTCCGCCGCGGCGATCGGCAGCCAGGGTGCCTCGGCGACCCGCTCGATCAGCTCGTTCTTCTGGCGGATCAGAGCCTGGCCGCAGCGCCGGGCGAGAAATTCGTAGACCGGCTCGAGGTCTGCGGCCTGCGCCTCGCGGGCGAGCACCCGCAGCAGGGTCTCGCCGGTCTCCCGCGCCTGGAAGCCGAGCGCCACGGCGCGCCGCTCGGTGAGCAGGCCGGCGGACACCAGCTCGGCCGCGATGCCGCCGAGAAAACCCGATCGCCGCGCCGGCGGCGCAGGCAGGGACGGCTCGCGGGTGCCCGTCGGCGCTGGGAGTTCGGGCGCCGGCACGGCCCGGGCGGCATCGGAGCGATCGGCCTCCGGCAACGGCGCGGCGAGCGGCGCGTAGGCCGTCACCGCCAGGGTGGCCTCGGCACCTTCCGCGGTATCGTCCTCTTGCGGGGGAGCGCGGAGCGGGACGCCGGTTCGCCCGGCTTGTCCCGCATTTACCCGGCGCGCCGCATCGCCCAGCGCCTGGATGACATCGAGCGCGACGACGGGAGAGGGCAATTCCCCGGCCGACGCCGGTTCAGCTGCCATGCGACCCGTCGAACACGACGCGAAAACCGATATCGGCGCGCCGGTCGCCGGCATCCGCCTTGCTTCTGAAACCGCATCGTCCGGAGGGGCCGAAGCTGTCGAAGCTGCCGCCGCGCAGCGCCCGCAAGGCGCCGTCGCCACGTCCCACCGGGTCGCGCTCGCCTTCGCTCAGGCGGCGAAACAGCGCCTCTTCCCAGGGATCGACGCACCACTCCCAGACATTGCCGCACATGTCCCACAGGCCCCACGCGTTGCGTCCGGCGGGGTAGCTGTCCACCGGCGTGGTGTGGTCGCAGATGCGGTCGATATTGGCCTGGGTGGGAAGCGGCCCGCCGGCGCCCCAGGGATATTCGAGGTCGGGGTCGCCCGCCTTGGCGGCGATCTCCCATTCCAGCTCGGTCGGCAGCCGCCCGCCCGCCCAGGCGGCGTAGGCGGACGCGTCCTCCCAGCTCACCGCCACGACCGGCGCGTCGCGGCGGCCGAATTCGGCATGGCCGAACAGCTCCGGGCGGCGATAGCCGGTCTTCCCGAGAAAGGCCTCGTACTCGGCATTGGTCACCAGCTGGGTGGCGATGCGATAGGGCGAGAGCGTCACCTGCCGTCGCTTGTCCGTCGATCCCGGACGGCGCGTGCCGATCGGGTAGGCCTTTCCCGGCACCGCGACGGTCTCGCAGGCGACGCGGTCCGAGCGGCGGGTCGCCGCCGCAGCCGGGTCGAGGACGATCATCCCCAGCGCGTGACAGACCTCCTCGGCCGAGCCGGGGCGGCTCGCCGGGTCGCTCTGCACGAGCTGCAGCACCAGCCGATCGAGAGCCGCCGGGATCGCCGCGCAGAACTGGCTGGGCGGTGTCAGCTCGGCGTCGCGCGGCCGCGGCACGACGCCGGTGCGCGGCAGGTCGCGCAGGCTGCTCTCCGGGATCCTTCCATCGGTCAGCAACTCATAGGCGGTGACGCCGAGCGAAAACAGGTCGGCGCGCTGGTCCACCGTTTCCGGCGCCAGATACTGCTCGGGCGCCATGTATTTCGGGGTTCCCCCGGCGAACTCCCGCCCGCCGCGCATGCCGTGCAGCGAGAGGCCGAAATCCATGATCAGCGGCCGGCCGATCTCACCGCCCTGCAGGAAGATGTTCGCCGGCTTCAGGTCGCGATGGATGATCCGGCGATGCGCCAGGCTCAGCGCCTCGGCGATGCGGCGGAACGCGGTGAGGCGGTCAGTCAGCGTGTCCAGCAGCCGCCCGCGGCGGTCGGCGATCCAGTGCTTGAGATCGCAGCCGTCCAGCAAGTCCATGATCACGCCGATCCCCTGCGGCCCCTCGTAGAGGTCGTGGATCGGACAGATGTTGGGATGGCGGAGCGCGCGCGAGATCAGCACCTCGCGCCGCATGGCGTCGATCTGGCTGCTGTCGGTGCAGAGTTCCGGCCGCAGGATCTTGACCGCGAGGGGAACCCCTAGATCGCGATCGAAGACCCTGAAGACGTTGGCCGAGCCGCCGCTGCCGACCAGCTGCCAGTCGGTGTAGCGGTCAGCACTGCTGTGGAACGCGACGGCGCCGGACACGCGAGCGCACCCCGATCAGCTCTGCCCCATCAGCTCTGGGTGGCTTGCGCGGCGCCTGCCGCGGTGCAGTAGCCGCCGGCCACCAGGCCGGTGGTGGTGGTGGCACCGGTGACATAGGCCTTGTTGTTCACCCGCCCGCTCCAGCCCGTGCTGTTCAGCGCCGGCGCCGACGAGTAGAGGACGATGCCGCCGGGAATACCCGCGTTCGCGGTGCCGGTGGCCAGGATGCAATAGGCGACATCGGTATTGGATGGGCCGCCGGTGGCCACGATCGCCGAGACGGTGTAGGTGAAGGTGGCGGTCTGCGGCAGGTTGAGCTGCGGCAGGATGCTGGTGATGTTCGTCGTCCCGCTCGGCAGCGTGCCGTTCAGCGGTATCAGGGCGGTGTTGTTGAACAGCGCCTGCACCGCGCTCGGCGCCATGCTCTGCCCGTCCTCGTAGGACTGCATCGCGGTGACGATCTGGCCGGCGACGTTGCCGACCTCGGCGGTCTGGCTGGTGCGGACATAGGCGATGTAGCGCGGGATCGCCACGGCCGCGAGAATGCCGATGATGGTCACCACGATCATCAGCTCGATCAGGGTGAAGCCCTCGTCGGCGGCAGCTCCCCGAGAACGCGCTTTCATCATTGCTGCTCCTCCAAGACTGCCACCACGGGCAAAGCGACCCGCAGGGTTCACGCAGGCCGGAGAGCAGGTTGCGGCGAATAGCTGAACCCTGGGTTAAACCCGCGCAAAAAACCGGACGACGGAACCGCAGCCACCCAGCGAGGCAATGACCCTGGAGCCCTCCGCTTTAATCTCTCGCATCACCGCCGCCCAGCGGCGGCTCCGTTAATCCTCTCGCAAGATGATCCGCGTATGCCTGTCACCTCCCAGGACCGGATCACCGGCATGCGCACCCCTTTCGCCCCCATCGCCGCCGCCGTCGTCCTGCTGATCGGGCTGCAGGCTCCCGCCGCCGCGCAGGACGCGTCGGCCATCCCCTGGAAGCCCGGCGTCACCTTCACGCGCACCTCGGTGGACGACGACGTGCGCAGCGTGCTGCGCGCGCTGCTCGGCGCGGACGGGCTGTCGGTAATCTTCCGCCCGGGGGTGGACGGCAAGATCTCCTTCAATTTCCGGGATATGACCCTGGAGGCGGCGTTCAATCAGCTGATCCAGGAGAACGGGCTTGCGGCCAGCTTCAACGCCGCCACCCGTACCGTCACGATCAGCCCCGCCGGGGGCGGCCAGGGCGCGCTGCACCACTTCGTGACGCTGCAGAACGTGGACTGGCCGTCATTGCGCCAGATGCTGATCAGCTTCGGCATCGGCACCGAGGGGATCGCCTTCGATCCGGCCACCTCCGTCCTCGGCATCACCGGCGACGCGCCGCGCATCGCCCAGATCGAAGACCTGATCAAGACCCTCGAGGAGCATTACGGCGAACAGCGTGAACAGGCGCTGAACGACCGGCAGCGCTCCGCCAGCGCGCAACGCTCCGATTTCGAGCGGCAGGCCTACCAGGACGCCATGAACGTGCAGACGAAGGTGTTCCGGCTGCGCTTCGCCGATGTCGGCCCGACCACCCGCAACTTCCACGGCCGCACCGTCACCATTCCGGGGATCCTGGAGACCCTGCAGGCGATGCTCGGCACCAACACCCCGGCGGCGCCGCCCTTTGCGACGCAGAGCCCGGAGGCCAACCCGATCCATTCGGCGGTGCCGGTGCAGCAGCTGCTGCAAGGCGCCGGCAGCACGGGCGGCAGGGGCACGGGGGGCGGCAGTGCCGGAGCCGCTCCGCCGCCCGCCGCAGCTCCGGGTCTCGCCCAGGCCATCGGGCGGCCGAACATCTCGATCGACCAGCGCACCAATTCGGTGATCGTGCGCGGCAGCCCCGCCGCCATCGACACCGTCGCCGAGGTGCTTCGCCAGATCGACCAGCCCGTGAAGATGGTCGAGATCGAGGTGATCATCGCCACCGCCGAAATCGGCGTCGTCAACCAGCTCGGGCTGGCCTACCGCGGCATCGCCAGCACCGGGGTCGGGTTCGACACCGGAACCTCGGGCGGACAGCTCGGCAGCACCTCCAATGTCACCGCGCTGCCCGGCTATAACGCGCTCACCCTGCTGCCGAGCGGAGCGGCCGGCGGAACCGTCGCCTCCTTCGTGCTCGGCGGCCATGGCTTCTCCGTGCAGGCGCAGCTGCAGGCGCTCGCCGAGGAGAACAAGGCGCGCGTGCTCTCCGCTCCGCATCTGGTGACGCTCGACAACGTCACCGCGCGCATCACCCGCAGCGAGGACATCTACGTGCCGGTCGACACCGGCGGCCTGAACGGCCAGGGGCTGTCGCAGATCCAGACCGGCCTGACCCTGGAGATCACGCCTTCGATCGTGCCCACCGCGCCCGGCAGCCCCGAGCAGCTGGTCCGCCTGACCCTGGACGCCACCAATTCGGCCCCCGGCTCAGGCACCGGCAACCAGATCAACGTCAATTCGCAGGAAGTGCAGACCGACGTGCTGGTGCCGGATGGCGGCACCTTCGTGATCGGCGGACTGTTCGACGACAGCCGGCTGAAGGGGACCTCCGGCATTCCCGTGCTGAAGAACATCCCGCTGATCGGGCAGCTGTTCCGCACCGACAGCCGCCAGCAAAGCCTGGGGCAGACGATCTTTTTCATCACCCCGCGCGTCGTCGAACAGCAGGAGCTGGTCAGCCGCGACGTGGCGCTCGGCGATACCGCCGGCTACATGGACGCCCAGCGCCGCCGGCTGGCCGGCCTCAACCGCGAAATGAGCGATGTGCCGCTCCGCGCCTCGGCGGCGCTCGAGGAAGACCAGTGACCCCGCCTCGCCGTCAGGCCGGCGCGCCGCAGCGGCCGGGATGAGCGGCTTTCGCCTCCCCGAGGCGGGCCTCTACAGCGCCGCCGCCGTGCTGATCGCCGCGACCGTGGCCTGGCCGCCCTGGAGCCTGCACCGCCAGCAGGCGCGGACCCGGCTGGAAGCCGAGACGGCCCTGCAGAGCATCGTCGCGCGCGAGCGCAGCTTCCTGGCTGCGCATCACCGCTACGTCGCCTTCGGGCCGTCGCCCACCGACCGTCAGGCCGCGCTGCCGGGAGCCGGGCTTGGCCAGGCCGAGGCCGATTTCGATTTCGACGCCATCCTGGATCGCGCCGGCGTGCTGCGCGTGCGCGCGGTAAGCCGTCCCGACGCGATACGCGACGGCCGCGTGACGCCGCTGCTCACCGCGACGGAGCTGACCGACGGGCCCAGAACGGGCCAGGGAGACCAGAAGTGATCTGCAGGAGACGCCTGCTGTCGGTGCTCATGCTGCTGCCGTTCGGCGGCTGCGCCACGCTCTCGGCGTGGCGTCACACTCCCCCGCCGCACGCGCCGGCCGCGGAGCTGACCGTGCAGGCGCCGAACTGGCGTGTCGGGTCGGAGTGGCAGTACAGCGACGGCTACGGCATGAAGGTGGTCCGTCGCGACGGCGATGTCACCACCTTCCAGCGGCTGGACGATCCCACCCAATGGGTGCAGCGCCGCGGCTTCCTGCGCGAGGACGCGCAATCCGGCACCACGCTGCGCAAGCTGCTGTTCGAGGATCTGCCGCCGGGCGCCGGCCAGGTGCTGTCGTCGCGCACCCCGCTCACCTACCGTCGCGATTACATGGCCGGCGAAACCGAGCGCAGCCATGCCACGTCCTGGACCGTCGAGGGGCGCGAGACAGTAAAGGTGCCGGCCGGCGCGTTCGACTGCGCCGTGCTCGTCATGCGCACCCGCAACCTGAGCGACGGCTGGACCGGGTTCGAGCGCTGGTGGTACAGCCGCGTGGCACAGAACTATGTGCGTATGGAATACCGATACGGGAGCGCGCCGGCCGGTTCCCGGGTGCTGACGCGGTACCGGTTGGCGGGGCAGTAAGCAAGACCAGGGGCTCTGCCCCTGGACCCCGCTGGGGCCCGTCGGCCCCAGACCCCTTTTTACGAGGTCCCACAGAGCGCCACCCATTATCGTCACCCCCCGCGAAAGCGGGGGTCCACGCGCGGCACATGGATTCGCTTTCGCGGGAATGACTGTTATGAGTCGGCGCGCCCGAGAACTGGTATTACTTTCTATCGCGGTCCGAACAGCGCGGCATAGGCGCCGATCAGCCGCGACTGATAGGCGAGTTTGCGTTCCGGGGTCGCCGAGTTGTAGCGCCCCGCCGCATCCCAGGCGTCGCCATTCGCCTCGTTGAGCTTGATCCGCAGCACGTAGGCGGCCGCCCACACATTGAAGCAGCCGTCGTCGCGCAGCTCGGCGGCGATCTCCCCATTCCCGCGATGCAGCAATGCGCCGAGCCGCGGCGCCCAAGTCTCCGCGTTGACCTGTGCCGGCCCGCAGTCATGCGAGCCGTTCGCCTGCGTCGTGCACACGCCGACACGGCCGCCCTCGGCTTTCAGGATCGTCCAGAGCGCCGGCTCGGGAACCTGGAACACCCCGGCGGCGACGGCGATGCAGGCCGCGGTCAGCGGTACGGTCATGACGTCACCTCCGCCGTATAAGCGAGCAGTGCCGTGCTGTCCCGCTCCAGGCTCCACAGGGTTGCCAATGAAATGCTCCCCGGCACGTCGGCGCGAAACAGCCGCGCCATCGCCTGCGGCAGCGATGCCGGGTGCAGGGCGCGTTCGGAAGCGACATCGACGGAGGGCACGCGGCAAAGCAGCACCATATCGCCGCCGAACAGCTCGAACATCTCCCCCTGATGCTGCTGCGCCGACGCCTCGAGGATGGCACGGGCAATCCGGCGGTGGTGCGCCCGCGGCAATGGCGGCGCCAGCAGCGACAGGCGCAGCACCAGTGCAACGCGCGCTTTGGGCGTGGAAAGCCCCCGGCGCACCGCGGCCAGCAGTTTTTCCGCTTCCGCCTGCCACACCTCGGGCATCGCCGCCATGCCGGCGCGATCGCCCGCTTGATTTACGCCGTTCACCGTTCCGCCAGTCCTTGACGAGCCGTAGCAGCATGCAGTGCAGGGGTTAAGAAATTGCGGCCAGCGCGCTGCCTGGCCGCATTCACGACGCGGCAATGCTTGCACCGTAAAGACTGCCGTCCGCATCCCAGCACGGACAGGACGGATTTGCGCAGGACCGCCTCGGACTCAGGCTTCACCCTGATCGAGCTGATGACGACGATCGCCTGCATGCTGATCCTGGGCGCGATCGCGGTGCCGCGGCTGCAGGGCTATGTGCTGCAGTCTCGGCTGAACGCCGCGAAACCCTATCTCATGGAGATCGCCGCCAAGCAGCGGATGTACAAGGCCGAGACCGGCGGCTACTGCTGCTCCGGCTACAATCTCGACGAGCAGACCCTGGCCAACGGCCTTGGACTCAGCCTGATCGACAACGGCGATTTCTGCTTCGTGTTCATCTGCCAGAGCACGACCTTGTGCGCGCAGACCTCCGGGCCGGGCTGGATCGTGGCGCCGCCGGCTGGCCCGACCAACACGCCGGATTTCGAAATCTGGGCGATCCTGCAGGCGACCGGGCCGAAGACGAACGGACCCGGCAATACCAACTGCGCGCCGCTGCCCGGCAAGGTCTCGCCGACGGGGTGGGTGAATGCCAGCAGCGCGACCACCCTGGCGGGACGCGCGGGCGAGGCGGTGGCGCTGCGCTACCCGCCACCGGCGAACGGTTTCTCTACCTCCGTCGGAACGTATCACGCCGTCCTGTTCGACTGGCGTGACGGGGTCAGCCTGTCCGATGCCATGTCGCCCTGAGCGCCCGCGGGGCAGCCATGCGGCTGAGGCGGCGGAGCGCGGCTTCACGCTGGTCGAGGTCATGGCGGCAACCGCCGTGCTCGGCATCCTCGTGCTGTGTCTGGCCAATCTGTGGGAGGTGATGGACCGGATGTCCTTCGACCTGCTGCTGCGGCAGAAGGCGGTGCTGGTGCTGAACGGCGAGATGGAGCGCCTCGCCTGGCTCTACGATACGACCGGGTTCGGCGCCGGGACGATCACGCAGAGCACCGGCTACACGGCGCTGACCAATGTTACCGGGTCGACGACACGCTCCGTCTACGCGACCAACTCGACCGGCATCAGCGCGGTCAGCAACTCGGCGGCCACATTGCAGACAATGGATTCCGCGGTGTGGGTCTATGGCAGTGGCACGTCGTCGCAGAATTTCGTCTGGCTGGACAGCAGCCGCAACCTGCTGGCGCGGGTCAGCTGGATTACCTGCGCCGTGTCGGCGAAAACGGCGCAGAATTGCTGGGGCGTCAGTGGAAACGGGCCCGGGCCCCCGGCCGGGTCCACTTACATTTGCGAGGCATTCTCCGGATCCGGCAACGGCACCTGCATGTTGCTGACCCTGGTGCTCGATTACCCCTGGCAGCTCTCCGGCAACACGCCGGTTGCCATGGCGCACCAATCCACCCTGACGCTGAACACGATCGTAGGACGGCGGCGATGAGGCGACCGAACGAGGCCGGCTTTACTCTGCCCGAGGTGCTGATCGCCGGTACGCTCGCCATGCTGCTTGCCCTGCCGTCATTCGCGCTGCTGCGGACCACGTACCGGTTCGTCGATACGCTGCAGAGCCGGTTCAAGAGCAACGAGGAGGCGCGGCAGGCCTTCGCCCTACTTGGGGACGGCGGCGGCGTGCAGAATCAAATGGAGGTGGCCGCCCTGCTCGCGCCGGCCAGCTCGCGCGGCTTCGCCCTGGTCGAGAGCGTGCGCAGCCGCGGCTATCTGCCGACCTGCCAGAACGCCCAGAATCAGGGCACGCTCGGCGCCTGCTTGCGCAACACATCCGAGTTCGTGTTTCCAGACGGTTCCCTCACCCTGTTGGGTGACCTGTTCCCGGCTCTCAACGTGAATTGCCAACAGGCGGGGGTGCCGATTCCGGATTGCGCGGGAACCGAGACGCGCAGCGTGCAGGGCTGGATGGGAAGCGATCCCGCGATCACCTATGCTGGCCAGTCGACGCCTGTGTCGACGCTGGACATCAACATCACCGTGACCAATCCGTTTTACGCGCTCCGCGCTGAGCTGCCGGCCGGCGCCACCGAGCATTACCGGACGATGTTCACCCTCGGCGCCGAGGCGAGCTGGTGAGACGGCCGGAGAATCCCGGGGATCGTGGCAGTGCCACCATCGCCGTGACCCTGTTCGGCGCGCTGGCCGTGCTGGTCGGGCTCAGCGTCGTGACCCAGATGGTCACGGAATATCGCGCGGTCGAGGACAGCCTGGCGCAGACTCGCGCCTACTGGGCGGCGATGGGACAGGCCACCTACGTGCTCAGCCATACGATGGCCACGGGTGCCGCGACCGCTGCCAATTACACTCAGAACTCGCTCGTGACGACCGAGAACAACTATCTGAAGGAGATCACCACGGGACCGAAGAGCCTGCAGTTCTGGATGTACCCCGATATCTCCTCCGCCTATCAGTTCACCATTCAGGGAACCGTCTGCACGGATGCGCTCGCGCCGGCGCTCAAATCAGGCGAACTGGTCATCGTGTTCTCGTTCAACGGAGGGCCGAAATGCCCGACCGCCCCGCCTGGGAACGGCAACCCGCCAGCCTGCCCGAAACCTGCTGCTCCCGCCAACGGCACGCCCGACTCCCTGCGCACCATCAACGCCACGCGACCCGTTGAAATCCGCTACTGCCTGGTCGGGAATTCGACGGATGCGTGCGGCGTTAACGATCTGGTTGCGAATGCCGGCACGTACCAGTTCATCACCAGCATTCATCGCCCGACCTGCTGACCGGCCGGGTTAACAGGGCGTTCATGCGGGGCATGGCAGGATGCCGTCTCGGACTGCGACAATCCTGCCGAAACGGCGCCACCGATCATGCGAGTTCCCTTGATTGCCAGCTCTGCATCGCGTCCGGGTGCCGAGCGGCGCCGCGAAAAGCGCTACCAGGTCGACCTGCCGGGAACCGTGCGCGTCGGCGAGATGAGCAGCCCGGTCACCGTCTCCGACCTGTCGGCCTCCGGCGCTCTCGTCGCTTTCGACACGGAGCACAAGCCGTTCCGCGCCGGCACGCAGCTCATCCTGCTGCTCGATGAGTTCGGCGCCATCGAGGCGCGGATCGTCCATGTCGGCAACGGCTTCTACGGACTGAGCTTCGTCAACCCGCATCTGCACCGCGATCGGCTGACCCAGTGGCTGCGCCAGGAGGTGGGGGCGGCGTGACCGGCGGCGCGCTGCCCGAATGGCTCGGCACCGCGGCGGCGCCGGTGCGGCTGGTTGCGGAGGCGTGTTTTCTGGCGGTGCTGGCGGCGCTGAGCGTCATCGATTTTCGCATCCGGCGGCTGCCCGACCGGGTGGTGCTGCCGACCTTGTGGGCGGGGCTGGTGCTGAATGCCGCAGGGGCGTTCACCACGCCCGCGCAGGCCGTGCTCGGAGCAGCGGCGGGCTATCTCTCGCTCTGGCTGCTCGCCGCCCTCTACGGCCTGCGCGCCGGGCGGGAGGTCGCCGCGTTCGGCGGCGGCGACCTTAAGCTGGCCGCGGCGATCGGCGCCTGGTTCGGCCTGGACGCCTTGCCGGCGGCGCTGCTCGTCGCTTTCGTCGCCGGCAGCTGCGCCGCACTGCCCGGGCTGCTCTCCGGACGCCTGCGGCTCGACCGGTCGGTGCCGTTCGGCCCGGCCCTGGCGCTGGGCGGCGCGGCGGTGCTCTTCGCCGGCCCGAGCCTAGCCGGGATCCTGCTCGTCGGAGCCCGGTGACCCCGGCTTGCCTCCCGGCCCGGCGCCGCGCGAAACTGCCGCGGTGGATTTCTCCATCCCGCCCGACCTGCTGGACCTGCAGGAGCGCACCCGCGCTTTCCTCCGGTCGAAGATCATTCCGCTGGAGGGCGACCCCCGGCAGACGCCGCACGGCCCGACCGACGATTTTCGCCGCGAGCTGAACGCCCTCGCCCGCGAGGCCGGGCTGCTGGCTCCGCAGGTCGCGCCGCACTACGGCGGCCTCGGCCTCGGCCATGTCGGGCGCGCCATCGTCTTCGAGGAGGCCGGCTATTCGCTGCTCGGCGGTCTGGCGATGAACCTCGCCGCCCCCGACGAAGGCAACATGCACCTGCTGGAGCTGGTGGCGACGGACGCCCAGAAGGAGCGCTGGCTGCGGCCGCTGGCCAGCGGAGAGATCCGCTCCTGCTTCTGCATGACCGAGCCGGCGCCTGGCGCGGGCTCCGACCCGGCGGCGCTGCGCACCACCGCGATCCGCGACGGCGGCGACTTCGTCATCACCGGCGAGAAATGGTTCATCACCGGCGCCGTCGGCGCCGCCTTCGCCATCGTCATGGCGGCGGGCGAGGACGGGCAGGCCACCATGTTCCTCACCGACATGGACGCGCCGGGCATCGAGGTGGTGCGCACGATGGACAGCCTCGACCAGGCGTTTCCCGGCGGCCACGCGGTGGTCCGCTTCCGCGACCTGCGCGTGCCCGAGGAGAACATCCTCGGCACGCTCGGCAAGGGCTTCCGCTACGCCCAGGTGCGGCTCGCCCCGGCGCGGCTGACGCACTGCATGCGCTGGCTCGGCGCCGCCCGCCGCGCCCACGACATCGCCGTCGACTACGCCCGCAAGCGCGAGACCTTCGGCCGCACCCTGGTGGAGCACGAGGGCGTCGGCTTCATGCTCGCCGACAACGAGATGGACATCCGCACCTGCCGCCTGACCATCTGGCACACCGCCTGGCTGCTGGACCAGGGCGAGCGCGCCGGCACCGAGAGCAGCATCGCCAAGGTGGTCTGCTCGGAGGCGATCTGGCGCATCGTCGACCGCTGCGTGCAGGTGCTGGGCGGCCAGGGCGTCACCGGCGAGACGCTTGTCGAGCGCATCTTCCGCGAGGTGCGCGGGTTCCGCATCTATGACGGCCCGTCCGAAGTGCATCGCTGGAGCCTGGCGCAGCGCATCGTGCGGCACGGGGCGAACCGGTGACCGGACCGCATCACGGCCATGGCGGACACGGGCACACGCATGCCCCCGCCAGTTTCGGCGTGGCCTTCGCCGTCGGCACGGTGCTGAATGCCGGCTTCGTCGTCATCGAGGCGATCTGCGGCGTGCTCGCCCACTCGATGGCGCTGATCGCCGATGCCGGCCACAATCTCGGCGACGTGCTGGGGCTGCTGATGGCCTGGGCTGCCGCCGTGCTGGCCCGGCGCAACCCGACGCCGCGCTACACCTACGGCCTGGGGCGCGGCACCATCCTGGCGGCCCTGCTCAACGCCGGGCTGCTGCTGATGGCGGTGGGCGCCATCGCTGTGGAGGCGGTGCGCCGGCTGCTGCATCCCGCGCCGATCGGCACGCTGACCGTCATGGTGATCGCGGCGATCGGCATTGCGGTGAACGGCGGCACGGCGCTGCTGTTCGCCGCCGGCCGCCGCGGCGATCTCAACCTGCGCACCACCTTCCTGCACATGGCCGGGGATGCGCTGATCTCGATCGGCGTCGTCGCGACGGCGGCGGCGATCCTGCTGACGGGATGGCTGCGGCTCGATCCGCTGGTCAGCCTGGCGATCGCCGGCGCCATCCTGGCGGGCACCTGGAGCACCTTGCGCGAGGCGTTCGATCTCTCCATGGACGCGGTGCCGCCGGGCATCAGCGCGGAGGCGGTGCGCGCCTATTTCGCCGGCCTGCCCGGGGTGGCCCGCACCCATGATCTGCACATCTGGCCGATGAGCACGACGCGGACGGCGCTGACCGTGCATCTCGTCATGCCGGGCCGCCATCCCGGCGATCGCTTCATCGCCGAGGTCTGCCACGAACTCGGAGACCGCTTCGGCATCGGTCACGCCACCCTGCAGATCGAGCTGGACGAAGGCGTCGTCTGCGCCTTGGAGCCCGATCACGTCATCTGACGCGCGTTGACTTCCGCCGGGCAAGCCCGCAACCATAGGGGTTTCGCTGTCCCGGAGAGGATCATGATCCCCGCTCTCATGCCGACCTATGCACGCGCCGACCTCGCTTTCGAGCGGGGGGAGGGCGCTTGGCTGTGGACGGAAGACGGGCGACGATTCCTCGATTTCGGCGCCGGCATCGCCACCTCCTCGCTCGGCCACAACCACCCGCACCTCGTCGCCGCCATCACCGGGCAGGCCTCCCGCGTGATGCACGTCTCCAATCTCTATCGCGTGCCGCAGGCCGAGCGCCTGGCCGAACGGCTGACCGCGGCGACCTTTGCCGACAGCGTGTTCTTCTGCAATTCGGGCGCCGAGGCGAACGAGGGCATGGTCAAGCTGATGCGCAAGACCATGGCCGAGACCGGCCGCGGCGAGCGCTTCCGCGTCATCTGCTTCGACGGCGCCTTCCACGGCCGCACGCTGGCCATGCTGGCGGCCACCGGGAACGCCAAATACCTGAAGGGATTCGGGCCGGAGGTCGACGGCTTCGACCATGTGCCGTTCAACAACATGAACGCGCTGCGCGATGCCATCGGCCCGCAGACCGCCGGCATCCTGGTCGAGCCGGTGCAGGGCGAAGGCGGCATCCGCACCGCCGACCGGCAATTCCTGCGCGACCTGCGCGCGGCCTGCGACGAATTCGGCCTGCTGCTCGGCATGGACGAGGTGCAGTGCGGCATGGGCCGCACCGGCAAGCTCTTCGCCCATGAATGGGCCGGCATCACCCCCGATGTCATGTCGGTGGCCAAGGGCATCGCCGGCGGCTTTCCCATGGGCGCCATCCTGGCGCGCGAAGAACTCGCCCGGCACCTGGTGCCCGGCACGCATGGCACGACGTTCGGCGGCAATCCCCTCGCCTGCGCCGCCGCCAACGCCGTGCTCGACGTGATTCTCGCCCCCGGCTTCCTGGAGGATGTCGTGCGCAAGGGCGAGCGCCTGCGAGCCGACCTGCAGTCGGTGGTCGCCGACAACCCCGACGTGTTCGAGGA
>JAFAYM010000180.1 GCA_019240395.1 Acidisphaera sp.
ACGATCCCGAGCCGCTCGACCTCCGGCTGATGAAGATGAAGAGCGTGTCGATCCATTGGGAGGCAATGTTCACCCGGCCGATGTTCGCGACCGAGGACATGATCCGCCAGCATGAGATCCTGACCGAGGTCGCCGGCCTGGTGGACCGCGGCGCGCTGCGCCCGACGGCGGCGCAGAATTTCGGCGCGATCAATGCCGGCAACCTTCGCCGCGCCCATGCGGCGATCGAGCGGGGCGACGTGATCGGCAAGATCGTGCTGACCGGATTCTGAATCCATGCTGACCCCCGATCAGCTCCAGGCGGCCTCCGACCTGCTGTTCCGTCGCTGGGAGCAGGGAGAGTCGCTGCCCTGCCTGCCCGAACATCTGCGGCCGCGCAGCCGTGCCGAGGGCTACGCCATCCAGGCGCTGCTGGAGCAGCGCAGCCGCCATCGCCTGTTCGGCTGGAAGATCGCCGCCACCAGCAATGCCGGACAGAGGCATATCAATGTCGACGGTCCGCTCGCCGGCCGCCTGCTCGCCGAGCGGGCTCGCGAGAGCGGCGCCGACCTGGAGATCGGCGCCAACCGGATGCTGGTGGCTGAGGCCGAGTTCGCCTTCCGCATGGAGGAAAGCCTGCTGCCACGCGAGGCGCCGTACAGCATGGCGGAGGTGATGGCGGCGGTCGGCGCCCTGCATCCCGCCATCGAGGTGCCGGATAGCCGCTACACGGATTTCACGGTGGTCGGCGCCGACCAGCTGATCGCCGACAATGCCTGCGCGCATTTCTTCGTTCTGGGTCCCGCGACCGAGGCAGACTGGCGGTCGCTCGATCTGGCGGCGCACCGGGTGCACGGCGTGTGCGGCGGCGTGGAAGCGGAGGGAGTGGGCGCCAATGTGCTCGGCGATCCGCGCATCGCCCTGACCTGGCTCGCCAACGAACTGTCGCGGATCGGCGTCGGCCTGCTTGCTGGGCAGGTGGCGACCACCGGCACGTGCTGGACACCGATGCACATCGGCCCCGGTGCTGCCGCCAGCGCGGAATTCGGCGAGCTCGGTGCGGTGGCGGTACGCTTCCGGCCCTGACCGGGGTTCGCCTTTGCCTCGATGGCTGATGGTCCGCCGGGTCCGGCGCCGGTTCAAGATCAAGCCGGCTGCGCCGGCGGCTTCGCCGATCTTGAGCCGGCGCCGAACCCGGCAACGGTGCTTCCATCGAAGAAAGGCAAGCTGTGCATAGGCGTTCCTTCTTCGATGAAAACCGCCGCTCCGGTCTGCCGGCCGCGGTCAAGCCTCGCGCAGCGACCGCCGCAGGCGGCTTGGGCTTGACGGCGGCCGGCGGACCGGACGCACAATCATCAGGGAAGAGGGACAGCACCCTCGCCCAGCGGAGGAACCGATGCTGACAATGCCGCCCGCCGACCCGATGGTGCTCTCGCGGCGCGAGGAAATCATCGCCGCGCTCCGGCAGATCGTTCCAGGCGAGGGCGTGATCACCACCGAAGCCGAGCGCCGCGCCTACGAGAGCGACGGGCTGACCGCCTATCGGCAGCTGCCGATGATCGTCGTGCTGCCCTCCACCACCGAGCAGGTCTCGCAGATCCTGCGCTACTGCCAGACGAACAACGTCAAGGTGGTGCCGCGCGGCGCCGGCACGTCGCTGTCCGGCGGCGCGCTGCCGCTCGAGGATGGGGTGCTGCTCGGTCTGGGAAAATTCAACCGTATCCTGGAGATCGATCTCCCGAACCGCTGCGCCGTGGTGCAGCCGGGTGTCACCAATCTCGGCATCACCAACGCCGTCCAGCACGTCGGCTTTTACTACGCGCCTGACCCATCCAGCCAGATCGCCTGCAGCATCGGCGGCAACATCGCCGAGAATTCCGGCGGCGTGCACTGCCTGAAATACGGGCTCACCACCAACAACGTGCTCGGCATCGAAATGGTGCTGATGAACGGCGAGATCGTGCGCCTCGGCGGCAAGGCCATGGACGCCCCGGGCTAC
This sequence comes from Acidisphaera sp., assembly GCA_019240395.1. GTDB lineage: Bacteria > Pseudomonadota > Alphaproteobacteria > Acetobacterales > Acetobacteraceae > JAFAYA01. The sequence continues at coordinate 1,979 of JAFAYM010000180.1, forward strand.
GACCTGCTCGGCGTGATGACCGGATCGGAGGGCCTGCTCGGCGTGGTGACGGAGGTCACCGTGCGGCTGCTGCGCAAGACGCCGACCGCACGGGCCATCCTGCTCGGCTTCCCGAGTAGCGAACAGGGGGGGAAATGTGTTGCCGACATCATCGCCTCCGGCATCATCCCCGGCGGCATGGAAATGATGGACCGGCCGGCGATCCACGCCGCGGAGGCCTTCGTCCATGCCGGCTATCCCCTCGATGTCGAAGCCCTGCTGATCGTCGAGCTCGACGGCTGCGCGCCGGAGGTCGACCACCTGATCGCCGTGGTCGAGCGCATCGCCGGCGAGAACGGCGCGGTCACCAGCCGGGTCAGCCGCAACGAGGCGGAGCGCGAGCTGTTCTGGGCCGGGCGCAAGGCCGCCTTCCCCGCAGTCGGGCGGATTTCGCCCGATTATTACTGCATGGACGGCACCATTCCGCGCCGCGCGCTGCCCACCGTGCTGGCGCGCATGCGGGAACTCTCGGAGAGCTACGGCCTGGGTGTCGCCAACGTGTTCCACGCCGGTGACGGCAATCTCCATCCGCTCATCATGTACGACGCCAACAAGCCGGGCGAGCTCGAACGCACGGAAGCGTTCGGCGCCGACATCCTGCGCCTCTGCGTCGAGGTCGGCGGGGTGCTGACCGGCGAGCACGGCGTCGGGGTCGAGAAGCGCGACCTGATGGACACGATGTTCAACGAGATCGACCTCGCCCAGCAGCAGCGGCTGAAATGCGCCTTCGATCCCGGCGGCCTGCTGAACCCGGGAAAGGTGTTTCCGCAGCTGCATCGCTGCGCCGAGCTCGGTCGGGTGCACGTGCATCGCGGCCAGATGCGCTTTCCCGATCTGCCGCGCTTCTGATCGCCATGGCGGTCTTCCGTCCGGCGGATGCGCGGCAGGTCGGCGAAATCATCGCCTGGGCGGCGGGCGAGGAACAGCCGCTCGAGCTGCTCGGCGGCGGCTCCAAGCGCGGCATCGGCCGGCCTATGCAGGTCGAGCACGTGCTCGATCTCTCGGCCCTGTCCGGCATCGGCGACTACGAGCCCGCGGAGCTGGTGCTGACCGCCGCGGCGGCGACGCCGCTGGCCGAGATCGAGGCGGCGCTGGCGGCAAGCCGGCAGGTGCTGAGTTTCGAGCCGACGGATTGGCGCGCCCTGCTCGGCAGCGAAGCGAGCGCGCAGACCATTGGCGGCGTGCTCTCCTGCAACCTCGCCGGGCCGCGACGCATCCGCTCGGGCGCCGCGCGCGACCATTTCCTCGGGTTCCAGGGGGTGAACGGCCGCGGCGAGATCTACAAATCCGGCGGCCGCGTGGTGAAGAACGTCACCGGCTACGATCTCTGCAAGCTGATCGCCGGTGCCTACGGCACGCTCTGCGTGCTCACCGAGATCAGCATCAAGGTGCTGCCGAAGGCGGAGACGTCGCGCAGCCTCCTGGTCCTCGGCCTGGATGATGCGGCGGCGGTCCGCGCGCTTGCCGAGGCGCTGAACTCGCCGCACGAAGTCTCCGGTGCGGCGCATCTGCCGGCGGCCGTGGCGCGGCGCTCCGCTGTGGCGGCGGTCGCCGGAGCGGGCGCCGCGGTGACCGCACTGCGCATCGAGGGCCCGGAACCCTCGACGGCGTATCGCGTCGAAAATCTCGTGAACCTGCTGAGCGGCGCCGGACCGACCGACATCCTGGACGAAGCGGGCAGCGAGATGCTCTGGCGTGAAGTGCGCGACGCCGGATTTTTCGTCGAGCCGCGCGAACGGGCGGTCTGGCGGCTGTCGGTGACGCCGTCGAGCGGCCCGGCGGTGGCCGCCGACCTCGCGGCGAGAGCCGAGGCGGAAAGCTACTTCGACTGGGGCGGCGGCCTGGTCTGGGTCGCGATTTCCGACAGTCCGGATGCCGGGGCGGCCGCGGTGCGCATGGCGGTCGCGACCCACGGCGGCGGCCACGCCCTGCTGCTGCGCGCGCCGGAGAGCCTCCGCGCGGCGGTTGACGTCTTCGAGCCGCTCGCCGGTCCGCTGGCGGCGCTGTCGGCCCGCGTCAAGGAAAGTTTCGATCCTCGCCGCGTCCTGAATCCCGGACGGATGTACGCCGGCATCTGAGGACCTCATGCAGACCAGCTTCGCCCCCAACCTGCTCGCCGATCCGGAATTCGCGGAATCGGAAAAAGTCGTCCGGACCTGCGTGCATTGCGGCTTCTGCACGGCGACCTGCCCGACCTACGTGCTGCTCGGCGACGAGCTCGACAGCCCGCGCGGCCGCATCTACCTGATGAAGGATATGCTGGAGAACGACCGGCCCGCCGACGCCGAGACGGTGAAGCACATCGACCGCTGCCTCACCTGCCTCTCCTGCATGACGACGTGCCCCTCCGGCGTCAACTACATGCATCTCGTCGACCACGCGCGACACCACATCGAGAAGACCTATAAGCGGCCCTGGCCCGACCGGCAGATGCGCCGGCTGCTGGGCTCTGTCCTGCCGTATCCCGCGGTGTTCCGCGCCGCCTTGTCCGGTGCCCGGCTCGGCAAGCTGGCCTCGGGATTGCTGCCCAAGCGCCTGCGCGTGCTGATGGACATGGCGCCGCCGACCGTGCCGAAGGCGTCGCCGATGGACCGCCCGCAGGTGTTTGCGGCGCAGGGCAAGCGGATCGCCCGGGTGGCGCTGATGAACGGCTGCGCGCAGCAGGTGCTGATGCCGCAGATCAACGAGGCGACGATCCGGCTGCTGACCCGCCATGGATGCGAGGTCGTCGTCGCCCGCGGCAGCGGCTGCTGCGGCGCCCTGACGCATCACCTCGGCCAGGACGGCAGCGGATTCGCGAAAGCCAACATCGACGCCTGGACCGCGGAGAAAAGCCGATCCGGGCTGGATGCGGTGGTGATCAACGCCTCGGGCTGCGGCACGACGGTGAAGGAATACGGCTTCACCTTCCGCGCCGATCCCGCCTACGCCGAGAAGGCCGCGGCACTCTCCGCCATCACCCGCGACCTCACGGAGTGGATGGCGCAGATCGGCCTGCAGCCGCCGGTGGTCGAGACCGGTCAGCGCGTCGCCTATCACAGCGCCTGCTCGCTGCAGCACGGCCAGCGCGTCCGGCGCGAGCCGAAAGAACTGCTGGCCGCCGCCGGCTTCGAGGTGACCGACGTGCCGGAGGCGCATCTCTGCTGCGGCTCGGCCGGTACCTACAATCTGCTGCAGCCGGAAATCGCCGTGCGGTTGCGTGACCGCAAGGTGGCGAACATCGAGAGCACAAAGCCCGATCTCATCGCCGCCGGCAATATCGGCTGCATCACCCAGATCGCCACGGGAACGGCACTGCCAATCCTGCATACGGTCGAGTTGCTGGATTGGGCGACCGGCGGACCGAAGCCGGACCGGATCGCCAATCGTTCCGGTCAGCCTCCGGCCTGAGACGCATTTTCCGCCCATCCAGGCTGCCTCCGGAACGAGTTTCCCGGTCATTTCGGCGGACCGGAACTTGCGCGATGCTTCGACCCTGCTAGCCTTCAGCCAACGGGGGCTCGACCCCTCGGATGGTCGGATGCTGCTCCGCTGCGGAGCGGACGCCCGGGAAGTAGGGGAGAGGCATGTTCCACCAATTGCTGACACCGGTCGGCGGCTCGTTGCTCGCGTCCTTCGTGGTCGCGGTTCTGCCCATCGTGAGCGTGCTGGTGATGCTCGGCGTGTTCCGACGGCCGGCCTGGCAGGCGTCGCTCTCGGGGGTGATCGTCGCTTTGATCATCGCCATCGCGGTGTGGCAATTCCCGGTCGGCCTTGCTTTGGACGCGTTCGCCGCCGGTGCCGTGTTTGCGGTCTGGCCGGTGATGTGGATCGTGTTCAACGCCCTCGTGCTCTACAACGTCGCGGTGCGGTCCGGACGGTTCGATGCATTCCGGGACTGGGTGCTGAACCATCTGCCGGACGATCGGCGCGTCGTCCTGGTGGTGATCGGCTTCTGTTTCGGCGCGCTGCTGGAGGGTATCGCCGGCTTCGGCACCCCGGTCGCGATCACCAGCTCGCTGCTGATCCTGGTGGGCTATGCCCCGCTCGAGGCGCTGGTCTTCACCCTCATCTTCAACACCGCCCCAGTCGCCTTCGGGGCGCTCGGCGTGCCGATCACGGTGCTCGGCGTCGTTACCCATCTGCAAGACACGACCCTGGGGGCGATGGTCGGCCGTCAGTTGCCGTTCTTCGCCCTGTTTCTCCCGTTCTATGTCATCGGCATTTACGGCGGGATCCGTTCGGTGCGGGCGCTGTGGCCGGTGCTGCTGGTCGCCGGCGGCAGTTTCGGCCTGTCGCAATTCATATCGTCCAACTTCATCAACTACAGCCTCACCGACGTGCTGTCCTCGCTCGGCTCGCTGGTGGTCACCCTGCTGTTCCTGCAGGTCTGGCGCCCACGGCACGATCCGGCTTTCGCGGTGCGGGATCCGGGCGCGCTGCATCATCCCATCGCCGGTGGCGCAACCTGGCAGGGGTGGCTGCCCTGGATCATTGTCTCGGTGGTGGTGATTCTCTGGACCACCTTTACGATCTTCGCGATCGGCGACCAGAAGATTCCCTGGCCCGGGCTGCACAACGCGGTCTCCATCACGCTCTACAACAACGCCCCCTATGGCGCCGTTTGGGACTTCCAGCCGCTCGCCACGGGAACCGCGATCCTGGTCTCGGCGATCATTACCGCCCTGGTGGTGCGACTGCCGGTGGCCGGGTTCTTCGCCTGCGTGGGTGAAACCTTCCAGCAGGTCTGGGTCGCGATCATCACGGTCATGCTGATCGTCGGCTTGGCCTATCTCATGAACTACTCCGGCCTGAACTACACGCTCGGGCTGGGGGTCGCCTCGGTCGGCAGGCTGTTCGCACTGCTCTCGCCCTTCCTCGGCTGGGTGGCGGTGTTCCTCTCCGGCAGCGACACCTCCGGCAATGCGCTGTTCGGCAACCTGCAGGTGGTGGCGGCGCGACAGCTCAATCTCAACCCGGTGCTGATCGCGGCGACCAACTCCTCCGGCGGCGTCATGGGCAAGATGATCTCCCCTCAGAACATCGCCACCGGCGTGTCGGTCACCAATCTGAAAGGTCAGGAGGGCGTGGTGTTCGCACGCACCTTCAAGCACAGCATCTTTCTGGCCTTCCTGCTCGGGGTGATGGTGCTGATCTACCAGTATCTGATCCCCGGCATCATTCCGCACTGACGCCGCTCCCGAGCAGAGGAGGAACCGATGGCGAAGATGAGGGCGACCGAAGCCGCGGTGCACGTGCTCGAGCGCGAGGGCGTCACGATGACCTTCGGCGTGCCGGGGGCGGCGATCAACCCGATCTACGCCTCGATACGGCCGCGCAACACCATCCAGCATGTCCTGGCGCGCCACGTCGAAGGTGCCGCGCACATGGCGGAGGGCTACACGCGCGCCCGCGCCGGCAATATCGGCGTGTGCCTCGGCACCTCCGGCCCGGCCGGCACCGACATGATCACCGGCTGCTATTCCGCCTGGGCGGATTCCATCCCGATCCTCTGCGTCACCGGCCAGGCGCCGCGCGCCCGGCTGCACAAGGAGGATTTCCAGGCGGTGGACATCGAGAGCATCGCCAAGCCGGTGACGAAATGGGCGGTGACGGTGCGCGAGCCCGGCCTGGTGCCGCGGGTGTTCCAGCAGGCCTTCCACGTCATGCGCTCCGGCCGTCCGGGACCCGTGCTGATCGATCTTCCATTCGATGTGCAGATGGCGGAGATCGAGTTCGACCCGGAGACCTACGAGCCTCTGCCGGTTTACAAGCCGCGAGCGACACCGGCGCAGATCGACCGCGCGCTCTCGATGCTGAACGAGGCGGAGCGGCCGCTGATCGTTGCGGGCGGCGGCATCATCAACGCCGACGCCGCCGATCTGCTGGTGCAATTCGCCGAACTGACCGGCGTGCCGGTGATCCCGACCTTGATGGGCTGGGGCAGCATCCCCGACGATCATCCCCTGATGGCCGGCATGGTCGGGCTGCAGACCAGCCACCGCTACGGCAATGCCAGCCTGCTGGCGGCGGATTTCGTGCTCGGCATCGGCAATCGCTGGGCCAACCGGCACACCGGATCGGTGGAGGTCTACACCAGCGGCCGGAAATTCGTGCATATCGACATCGAGCCGACGCAGATCGGCCGGGTGTTCAACCCGGATTACGGCATCGTCTCGGACGCCAAGGCGGCACTGGAGCTTCTCGTGCAGCAGGCGGGAGAACGCAAGGCGCGGGGCGAGCTGCGCAACCGCTCGAAATGGCCGGCGCAGTGCCGCGAGCGCAAGCGGATCATGCAGCGCCGCACGGATTTCGACAACGTCCCGCTGAAACCCCAGCGCGTCTATCAGGAGATGAACGAGGCGTTCGGCCGCGACACCTGCTATGTCAGCACCATCGGGCTGTCGCAGATCGCCGGGGCGCAGTTCCTCAATGTCTACAAGCCGCGCCACTGGATCAATTGCGGCCAGGCTGGCCCGCTGGGCTGGACGATCCCGGCCGCGCTCGGCGTTCGCGCCGCCGATCCGGCGCGGCCGATCGTCGCACTCTCCGGCGATTACGATTTCCAGTTCATGATCGAGGAGCTGGCGGTCGGCGCGCAGTTCAAGCTGCCCTACATCCACGTCGTCGTGAACAACTCCTATCTCGGACTGATCCGGCAGGCGCAGCGCGGCTTTTCCATGGACTACGCGGTGCAGCTTTCCTTCGACAACATCAACGCCCCTGAGCTGAACGGCTACGGCGTCGACCACGTGAAGGTGGCGGAGGGGCTGGGCTGCAAGGCCATCCGCGTCACCCGGCCCGATGAGATCCAGCCCGCCCTGCAGCGCGCCAAGGCATGGCTCGAGGAGCACCGGGTTCCCGTGGTCGTCGAGATGATCCTGGAACGGGTCACCAATATCGCCATGGGAACCGAGATCAACAACGTCACCGAATTCGAGGACACAATCGATCTGCCGACCGACTTCGCGCTGGCGCCGGAGTATGCGCAGGCCTGAGCGGCGGCAACGACCAGCAGGGAGAGCATGCCATGAGTGACATCGGCTTCATCGGGCTCGGGATCATGGGCCGGCAGATGGCGCAGCATCTGATCGACGCCGGCCACAAGCTGTTCCTCCACGACATCGGGCCGCTGCCGCAGCCGCTGCTGGATCGCGGGGGCCAGGCCGGCAAGTCGAGCGAGGAAGTGACGCGGCAATCCGAAATCATCATCACCATGGTGCCCGACACGCCCAACGTCGACGCCGCGCTGTTCGGCGCCGGCGGCGTCGCGGCGGGGCTGTCGCCGGGAAAGATCGTCGTCGACATGAGCTCGATATCGCCGCTCGCCACCAAGGAGTTCGCGCGCAAGATCAACGCGCTCGGCTGCGACTATCTCGACGCGCCGGTCTCCGGGGGTGAGGTCGGCGCCAAGCAGGCGAGCCTGACGATCATGGTCGGCGGGCCGGAGCGTGCGTTCGAGAAGGTCAAGCCGCTGTTCGACCTGATGGGCAAGAACGTCACGCTGGTCGGCGGCAACGGCGACGGCCAGACCACCAAGGTCGCCAACCAGATCATCGTCGCCCTCACCATCGAGGCGGTGGCCGAGGCGCTGCTCTTCGCATCGAAGGCGGGGGCCGATCCGGCGAAGGTGCGGGCGGCACTGATGGGCGGCTTCGCGTCATCGCGCATCCTCGAGCTGCACGGCGAGCGGATGATCCAGCGCCGCTTCGATCCGGGCTTCCGCATCGAGCTGCATCAGAAGGATCTCAACCTGGCGCTGCAAGGCGCGCGCACGCTCGGCATTGCGCTGCCCAACACCGCGAGCACGCAACAGCTGTTCAACACCGCCGAAGCGAACGGCGGCAAGGCCTGGGACCATTCCGGCCTGGTGAAGGTGCTCGAACTCATGGCCGGCGGCCACGAAGTGGCGCAGCACGGCAATGCGGGACAGTTGCTGGATTAGCAAGCAAGGCGAGGGCTCCGCCCTCGACCCGCTGGGGCCCGTCGGCCCCAGACCCCATTTACAAAGTAAAAGGGTGCAGGGACGACGGTCCCTGCCGGGGTTGAGAGGCAGAGCCCCTCGCCTTCCTACAGCCACTTCGCCGTGATCTTGGTGTGCTCGCCGGTCTCGTCGAGCTCGCGCAGCCATTCGTCGACGAACAGCTTCAGCGGCAGATCCCGCGGCAGCATGTAGCCCAACTCAGAGATGCTGAACGGCTGATCGGGGTGGATGGCGCAGAGCTCGGGGTGCAGCTTCTGCTGCAGTCGCGTCTCGACGCCGTCGGTGATCATCAGGTCGGCGTG
>JAFAYM010000210.1 GCA_019240395.1 Acidisphaera sp.
GCCCAGTCCTCCCCCGCACGCCGAATCTCAAGGCGGTTTCACCGCCCAGGCTGCGTCCAGCCTGGCCGCGCCCAGGGATCTCGGCCTCGACCCGGACGCGGTCGCCGCGTGCAGCGCGGTGCCGTTCACGGATGCCGCCGGGATCGACGCCTTCTTCCCCGGCGGGTTCATCGCCTGGTATAATAAAACGCTCAGGACTCATCCCGCCTTCGCCCATCGCGGCGCTATCGCGTCGAATGCGACCGTTGCTGGCCGGTTCACCGCCTTCTGGAACCAGATTCCCACCGTGTTCGGCGCGCCCGGGATCACCGCAATCGAGTTCTGCGCGCTGATGTGCATCGGCATCCAGGAGAACGCGGGCAATCTCTGGGCGAATCCGGAGGGCGTCGGCAACGCGAACCATCCCGGCCTCGCCTACGCTTTCGACGCCATCCCCGGGCTGAAAGCGTCCTACAACCACGTGGGCGGCAACGTCTCGGCCTTCCGCCTATTCCAAGATCCCGTGTTCCTCGACCGGCACGGCGGCCTGCCGGGTGCTTCGGCCGTGCTTGGCCACGGAGTCAGCAGCCAGTGGGACGGCGTGACCTGGCCGCCCGGCTTCCCGACCGCGCCCAACCCCGCGGTCAACGGCTTCGTCATGGAGGCGGACTTCTACAAGTTCCGCGGCCGCGGCGTGATCCAGACGACCGGACGCGACGCCTACAAGGCGGTCGCTGCCTGGATCCTGGAGTCTCCTGCGGCACAGGCCGTGTCGTCGCTCGCGCATCTCGCGCAGGCCTGGCGCGGCGCCTCGCCCGGCTTGACCGGGGCCGCGCTGCTCGACGCGGTCGCCACGCGCTCGACGAATGCGGATTGGGACGGGGCCTTCGCCGAGACCGTGACCCTTGCCGCCGCCATCAACATTGATAGCGCGCGGAAGGGCAACTTCCTCGCCCTGAGCCACGACCCAGCTGTGCTCGCCGCCGGAACGAGCACGCCCGGCTCGCTCTACTACATGGCGCGCCGGATCAACGCTGGCAGCTACCCCGCGACCGTCGTTCCCATGATGCACGCCATGATTGCGGCCGCCGCTGCCGTCGATCCGAGCCGCCCGTTCCAGCGCGCGCCCCGCAGCTTCGATAGCTAACACCGCCAAGCCTAGGAGTTAAATTGTCGCAGGCAGGGATAGCTGGCGGTCAAGCGCAGGCGTTCGGGGGTGAGTTGGTTCCAGGCTGAGCAGCACGCATCCACGATGGCGTCGTAACCTGCGAGCGCGCAAGGAGAGCGCGCAAGGAGAGCCATACACGCTCAAGACGCGGGGTCGGCGGAATCGATCAGCAGCACGCTGGGCACGGCCGATGCCGCGTGCAGCCGCAGGTAGAAATAACCGATGCCGGCCAGGCCGAGTAGCAGCCCCGGTGTCTCGCCGCCGTTCGGCAGGCCGCATGGCCACACCCCGGCCGCACCATGCCGCGCCAGCCCGACATCGCCGACCAGGAAGGCCCGCCGCCGCGCCTCGGCATCGTCCAGCCGCACGGCGGCGGACAGCAGCACGTCGGCATTCCCCGCCAGCCCGTGGCAGAGCGAGAAATTCGCGTCCCCGGCGGCACCGGCGGCCAGCAGATCAACCGTATCCGCGGTGGTCGCGATCGCCGTCTCCGCCTCTTCCCGCAGCCGGGGGTCGCCGGTGATCGCCCAGGCCCGCAGCCGCGCCAGGGCGATGCCCGCGGCGCCATGGCACCAAAAGACCGGGAAGCTCGGTTCCGCGCCGGGCGCGGCGCCGGTGAAGCGAAGGTCCGGCCAGTTGCGCCGAACCGGATCATACCAGTGCCGTTCGTAGTCATGCGCCCGGTCGGCCGCGTGGCGAAACCGGCCATCGCCGGTCGCGGCGTGCAACTCGAGCAGTGCCACCGCGATCCCGGCCGTGCCGTGCGAATACCCGACCAGCGCGGGCCCCCCGGCATCCCAGCTTGCCGGCCACGACCAGCCGCGCGGATGCTGCAGCGCGCGTCCCAGCAGCGCCTCGCCGCAGCGCCTCGCGGCCGCGAGCAGGCTGGCGTCGGACCAGCGCCGCGCCAAAGCCAGCAGCACCGGGATCGCCCCTGCCAGCCCGGAGATCACGTCGCTCTCGTGACCGGACAGGTCGGACTGCGCGATCTGCGCCGCCAGCCGTGCCGCCTCATCGTGCAGCGGCTCCGCGCCGCACAGCCTGCCGACCGTCTCGGCGGCAAAGGCGATGCCCAGGCGGCCGGCGTAGCAGCCGAGGGCAGCATCCGGCGGCACGCTGTCCAGACGCGACAGCGCCTGGGCGATGGCGCCGCCGGCTGCATCGAGGTGGCGTGCGGCGCCAGTCGCGCGGCCGAGCCTGGCCAGGAACAGCGCGATGCCGGCCGTGCCCTCATACAGGCTCGGGCCGGCAGTGCGCCAGATCGTCGTCCACTCGCCGTCCGCCGCCTCCATCGCGGCACCGCCCCAGGTGCAGCGCGGACCATCCCACAGCGCATCCCGGCATAGCCGGTCGCCCAGCGCGGTCGCGACCGCCAGGTAGCGATCCGCCATGCCCGATGCCGCACCGCTCATGCAAGCATCGCGTGCCGGTGGCGATCGACGCTCCAGGGCCGTAGATGCGCGGCGGCGAGATGGAGGCCGTTGCGGAGGAAATGACCGCCGATCTCGGCCAGGATGCCGGGCGGATCGCGGACATCGCGCACGAACGCGGTCCACAGCGCTTCGGCCAGCAGGCGGCAGCGGGCCATGCCGAAGCTTTCGTCGGTTCCGGGGTCTTCGGCAAAGCCGAGGCCGGGCGCCAGTCGCCAGGTGAACAGCGGCACGTCCGGGCGCAGCCGATCGGCCAGAGCTGCATGGATCGACGGCAGCCGGGCCACGACCGCGTCGTGCCGGGGCGTGGCGACGAACAGGACCCCGGCATCGAAGCGATGATAGTCCTGCGCCCGGCGGGGCAGCTTGAAGGCGAACGGGATGCCGCCTTCGTTCAGTCGGCGGGTCAGTGCCGCCATCAGCGCCGGCGCCGCCTCGACCGGAACGTTCCAGTAGAAGCGCAGCAGCGGCCGCCCTTCCGGACTGGACTCGATCGTCTCGCCATAAGCGAAGTAGAAGCCGCCCGCATCGGGAACCTCGCGCATGATCGGGATCGAAACCACGGCACCCGTCGCCGGCACATCGGGGCCAAGCTCGCCCGGCCCCAGCCGCCGGACCATGCCGCGCTTGGCCACGGTGACGACGCCTGCCTGATCGCGCTCCAGCACCAGCCAGTTCGGGTCTCGCTGCGGCCGGCTGGCGTTGGCGGCCGACAGCGCCGCGACCATCTCGCCCGCGTCTGCGCTGAGCTGATCGAAGCCGCCGCCACCGATGCGAGTACAATAGGCGCCCGTGTACAGCTCGGCTTGCAGCCGATGCACCAGCGGCAGCGGCGGGAAGCGGTTCGGCAGCGGCGGGCCCACTTCAATGCTTCGCCCGCCGATCGCACAGCGCGTCATCGTCTCGATGCGCACGGCATCGACGATCTGCGCGAGCTGCGCCTCGGTCGCGCTGGCGCCGGTCAAGACAGACCCAGCAGCGTACCGGCCGCCCCATCCGGGTCCTGCAGAACGTTGTGGCTGAGTTGCAGGAGTGCAGCCACATTGGGAGTCATGCCGCTCGATCCGGCCAGCGCCTCGATGCAGGTCTGTAACATGCGCGCACCGGCATAGCTGACGCTGCGGCGCAGCAGCGATGGGTCGTCGGCATCCGCGGCATAGCAACGCCAGAACGCGCCGATCGCCGGCCGCACCGCCGTAAGCGCCCTCTCGGCGGCGTCGGCCACCGCCTCGGCCGGTGCCTGCGGCGGCAGCGGCGATCCAAGGACGGTCTGGCCGAGATAGTCCTGGATCAGCGACCCGGCGTCCCAGGCAGCATCGCCCCACATCACCATCTCCCAGTCTACCAGCCGCGGCCGGCCGGCATCACCCGCCTCCAGCAGGAGATTGTCCCATTTGACATCACCATGCACCAGGCTATCGCCCGCCCAGCCGTCGCGCAGCCGCGCCAGCGCCCGCTCGAAGCCGGGGAAGCGCCGGATCACGTCGAGCATGTAGGCCGTCGCGACATTATCCGGCAGCCCGCCCTGCGCGCCAGCTTCCAATACCGACAGCACCCACGGCCGGTCCGTGGGGATCAGCTCGGCCGCGTTCCCGGCCTCGGCCCGGCGGAACAGCCGCAGCCTGCGCAAGGCGTCGGCCGCCGCCTCGCCGGTCGCGGGCGGGAAGCCGCGCTGCACCGATTGCTGCCGCGGCGGCGCAACCGCGCCCGGCACGGCATGCAGGATCAGGATGGCGCGCGACGGGTCGTGGAGCACGCAGCCGGGGACAATAGGCGCGAGGGCGGCGAGTTTGGGCTCGGTCGCGGTCAGCCAGCAGAACGCCGCCTCGCGCGCCAGGCTCGCCTGCGTCATCAGCCCCTGAGGCCCTGCCTGCTTGACGAACAGCCGCGCGTCCCCGCACTCGACGCGGAAGTTACGGTTGCGTCGTGAGGCCGGGATCGCGACGAACGACCCGTCCACCACCGCCGAACGCTCGACCAGTCCGAGATCGAGCAGGTAGCGCACCAGCCCGGCCTCGCTCAGCGGCATCGCCCGGTCCCGCCTCCGATCGCCTGCCTCCCCTAGCTGCAGCCGTCAGCGTCGGGCGTCAAGTCCCGTAATAGCCCGCATACGGATCGTAGCCCTGGCCCGGGAAGCCCGCCCCGCAGACCTGCGTGCAGGCGGCGAACGTTTGCCCGCCCGCGGGGAGGCCGCAGCCGCGCAACTGGGTGACGCAATTGGGCTCGACGGTCTGCACCGGGCACTCCGGACCGCCATGCGTGATGTGGCAGAGGACATTCAGCGTGACATGGATCGCCTGCGCTGCCATGGGTTGCGCCATCGCGCCGCCCGCGGCCATAGCGACCTGTTGCTGATAGAAGCAGGCCGGGGTGCGCGTCGGACAGTAGTAGTAGTGCGTCGGACAGGTGTAGGGGTACGTCGTGGCGCAGATGTAGGTGCAGTAAGGCGCCTCGCGGGTGCACAGCCTGCTCGGCTGGAGCACCAGCTCCGGCTGGACCGCCTGAGCCGCGGCCCGGCAGGGAACGTTCACCGAGACGTGAGGGAAGCAGAACTGGGGCAAATGGGTGCATGGGCCGAAACTCGGGCAGGCGCCGAATGTCGGGCAGTGAACGATGCTCGGCAGTTGGGCGGGCGCGGCTGCCGCTGCCATCGGCTGGTCAGGCGGGCAACGCACGCTCACGCGCATGCAGGGCGGCGCGTACGTCACCGGACAGCCGAGATAGGCCGTGCAGCGGCCGAGCAGCGTGCAATAGTCCACACGGGTAGGGCACGTGGCGAGTAAGGTCTCCCGGCAGGCCAATGCGACGGTCGGCGACAGCTCGGGTGCTGCGGCCGCCGCCGCAGGACCCTGTGCCAGGTAG
>JAFAYM010000004.1 GCA_019240395.1 Acidisphaera sp.
CCGCGCTCTGGAGGAGCTGGCGTTCTTCTCGCGCGAGGCGCGGGTGCTCGGGGTGTATCAGGCGGCGCCGTTCCGGCGGATGCAGCGCGAGGCCGGGTAGCACCGGCAGCCCGCATGGCGGAATGGCGGCTGCATTGGCTGCAAGCCGAGGGCGATCTCGAGCCCTGGCGCCCGCGCATCACCGCCGAGATTGAGGCGACGCGCGACATCATCTCGCGCCTGCTGACGCTGCCGCGCCTGGATATCCTGGTGCAGCGCCTCGCCCGTGCCGTCATTCCCGAAATCGGCATGGTCGGGCATGCCTACCGGCGCAGCCTGTTCGCTCTGACCCTGGATCCGGACAACGCGCATTTCGCCTCCTGCCTCGCCGACGGAACGCTGCGCCGCCAGGTCGCCCACGAAGTGCATCATTGCCTCCGCATGGCTGGTCCAGGCTATGGAAGCAGCCTGGGAGAGGCATTGGTGAGCGAAGGCCTCGCCGGACAGTTCGTCCGCGTGCTGTTCCAGACGCCGCCCGAGCCGTGGGAGCGGGCAATGGATGAAGCAGCCCTCACCCGCAACTTTCCTACTGCGGCAGAATTGGCCTCCACCGCCTACGACCACGCGGGGTGGTTCTTCGGGGCGGGCGGACACCGCCCGCGCTGGCTCGGCTACACGTTAGGGTACCACATCGCCGGTCGATGGCTGGCGACACTGCCCGAACCGGATGCTGTGCAACTGGTTAATGTCCCTGCCGGCGATGCCCTGGCCGCCTGGCGAACCAGCTAGCGTGCACCTGGCAAGACAAAGCTCCCGGGCCGAAGCATACGTCGACCGTATGACACTGGACTCGGCGGCTTGCCTGCCAGTGCAATCGCAAACATATGGTCATCGATCCGTCACGTATTTCGCAGCTCAGCACGCAGAGCCCTCGACGTTTCAGTAGTGTGACGTTGCGGGACAGTATACTTGATAAAACTGCTGATTGTGAGCCAGACTCCCGACAATGGCATCGGAACTGATTCGCGATCGAGTCGCAGAGGCCTATGGGCGATGGGCGCCGGTATATGACGTCGTATTCGGACCGGTGTTCAAGCGCGGGCGCTGTGCGGCGGTAAAAGCCGCCGAGCGCATCGGCGGTCGGATCCTCGAAGTCGGCGTGGGAACCGGCCTCTCGCTGACCGAGTATTCGCGATCCAATCGCATCGTCGGCATCGACATCTCCGAGCCGATGCTCGAGAAGGCCCGCGAGCGCGTCGCCAGAGAGCGGCTCGGCCATGTCGAATCGATCGCCGTCATGGACGCCGAGCACCTGATGTTTCCGGAAGCCAGCTTCGACGTCGTCGTGGCGCAATATGTGGTTACCGCCATTCCGGACCCGGAGCGGGCGCTCGACGAGTTTGCCCGCGTGGTACGACCAGGAGGGGAGATCATCCTCACCAGCCGCATCGGCGCCGGGAAAGGCTTGCGCGGACAGGTCGAGCGATTGCTGATGCCGATCACCAGCCGGCTCGGCTGGCGCACCGAATTCCCCTGGGCACGCTACCAGCGTTGGATCGAGAGGTCGGGGGCGGTTCGCCTCGTCGAAAAGCGTGCGCTGCCGCCGCTCGGCCATTTCTCGCTGATCCGGCTGGCCAGACTGCGGAGGTGAGATAACGGAGCGCCCGAACCAGAACGAACCGAACCGCGAGCGAACACATCCGCCGCATGGCGGTGATCCGGCAAGCGTGATGTGCCTGGAACTCCAGAGGAACAGTGATGACCAGTTTCCGTGAACTCCTGAGGGTGCAGCGATGGGATGACCACCGCTACTACCATCACAGCCGGATAAACCAGTCGCTGCATCTGCTCAGCGCGATCAGCTTCGTCTGCGCCTATCTCGTGGTGTTCAAGGATCCCGCCATCGCCGCGCTGATCGGCTGGCTGGTGTCGATGACCTCCCGGCAGATCGGCCATCTCGTCTTCGAGCCGAAAGACTACGACTACGTCAATCAGGCCACGCATGAATACAAGGAGGAGATCAAGGTCGGCTACAATCTGCGCCGCAAGATCGTGCTGATGACGATCTGGGCGCTGTCGCCGATCCTCTTCATCTTCGATCCGACGCTGTTCGGGCTCTGCAGCCCGTCCCGCACCGCCATGGGATTTGCGCGCCACGTCGGAAATCTGTGGCTGGTGATCGGAGTGGGCGGCCTGCTGTTCCGCACGGTGCAGCTTTTCCTGCTGAAAGATCTGCAGACCGGGCTGGTCTGGGCGACCAAGATCATCACCGACCCGTTTCACGACATAAAACTCTACCACAGCGCGCCCGGCCTGCTGCTGCGGGGCGCGGCCGGCGTCGACCTGCCGGGGGATTACGAGGAGGAAGCGACCGATCTCGGCCACTGAGTGATCAGGCGCTGACGGGTTCCTGCGCCGGGCCCGGCCGCGCCGCGGAAGCGCCGATAGGTCAGCATCTCGCGCAGAATGCGCCGCTTGATCGCACGGTCGGTGCTCGCAGCGTCCGCCCACCACCAGCCGTCGCGCTGCATGGCCGCGCAGGCCGCGAGGAAGCGGTCCATCACGGCAGCGAAATCGGCGTCGGTGTAGTTGAGGCTGAAGATCAGCCGCCCGGTTCCCACCCAGCTGAGGGCGATCCCGGCGGCGCGGAGATAATATTGCAGCATCCAATTGTAGCGTGAGGGCTGCGTATAGAACACGGTCCAGATCGAGGAGAGATTGGCGACCCTGACGGGAAACCCCGCTTCGCTCAGCCGGGCATTGAGCTGCTCGGCGCGGCGGTTCCAGCGATCGTCGAGGCCGTCATACAGCGCCTGAACGGCCGGTTCGTCGAGCGCGTGCAAAAACTCCGACATCGCACCCATGACATAGGGATGCGCATTGAAGGTTCCCCGGGCGAAGCAGATATCGGCGGGACGGTCGGCGCGGAAGCGCTTCATCAGCGCGCTGCGGCCGCAGAGCACACCGACGGGAAGGCCGCCGCCGAGCGTCTTGCCGTAGGTGACGAGATCCGGCTGCACGCCGAAATACGCGCGGGCTCCGCCAGGTGCGAGGCGAAACCCGACGAAGACCTCGTCGAAGATCAGCACGATGCCGCGCTCGTCGCACACCGCGCGCAGCTGCTTGAGCCAGGCGGTGTAAGCCTCCCCGTCGAATCGGGCGCGGCGCGCGCTGTCGACCAGCCCGGAATCCGCCGGCGCACCGGCATTCGGATGCAACGCCTGGAGCGGGTTGACGAGAACGCAGGCGATGTCGCGCCGGCGGCGCAGTACGCGCAGGGTGCGGTCCGACATGTCGGCCAGGGTGTAGGTGTCGCGCGCCGGCGCCGGATTGCCGGGGCCCGGCTGCACGTCGCCCCACCAGCCGTGATAGGCGCCGCAGAACCGCACGAGATGCGAGCGGCGCGTGTGGTAGCGCGCCAGCCGCACTGCCTGCATCACCGCCTCGGTGCCCGACATGTGGAACGACACTTCGTCCAGGCCGGAGATCTTTCGCAGCCGGGCGACATTGTCGGCGACCACGGGATGGTAGGCGCCGAGCACCGGACCCAGCGCGCGCACGCGCGCCGCGCCGCGGTCGATGCACGCCTTGTAGAAATCCTGTCCGAAAAGATTGACCCCGTACGAGCCGGTCAGGTCGTAGAACACATTGCCGTCGAGATCGGTCACGGTGACGCCGGACGAGGAGGCGAGGAAGGATCCGGCCGAGAGATGCTGACGGACGAAGCGGCTGAACTGGAACGGCACGCGATACGCGGCGGTGAACTGCAGGTCGGAAATCCCGTCCGCCGCCTCTTCCGTCAGCGCGCGCGTCCGGGCGAAGCGCTCGCCATAGAGGCGGGAGAGCTGCATGAAGCCCTCCCGGCGCTGCGCCGCGACCGCCGCCGGCGCGTCATCGCAGCGGAAGAACCGGGCCTCATCGTATTCGTAGAACGGGACGAGCGCCGCGATCCGCCGTGCCATCCGCGCATGCCCGGTCAGCGAGCGATGTTTCGCCTGCGAGAGTTCCAGGCGTGGCTTTACCCGGGCGAGCAACGCTCCCAGCGCGGCGGCGCCGCCGGTCGCGCAGGAGGCCACGGCGAGCAAGGGTGCCGGCACTGTCCCGTCTCCTCGGCGACTCCGCCGATCCCACGATGATCCGCGCGCTTATAGCCAGGATCGCGCAGCAGGATGATGTGAATTTCCTGCTTACCAATCGGCTGCCGCGGCGGCTGGCAACGCGGTTCATGGGATGGTTCAGCCGGATCGAGCAGCCGCTGGTCTGCGCCGTCTCGCTGCGCGTCTGGCGCCTGTTTTCCGATATCGATCTCAGTGACGCAGAGGAGACGCGCTTTCGCAGCCTGCATCACTGCTTCACCCGCCGCCTGAAGGAAGGTGCGCGGCCGATCGAGACGGATCCGCAGATCCTGGTGAGCCCGTGCGACGGCATCATCGGCGCCACCGGCCGGGTGCAGGACGGCCAGGTCCTGCAGGTCAAGGGGTTTGCCTATTCCCTCGCGGAGCTGCTTGGCGATGCCGGGCAGGCCGGGGCGTTCGATGACGGAACCTATGTGACGCTGCGGCTGACCTCCGGCATGTACCACCGCTTCCACGCGCCGCACGAGTGTCGCGTCATGGCGGTCACCCACGTCTTCGGCGACCGCTGGAACGTGAACCCCGCCACCTTGCGGCGGGTGGAAAGACTGTTCTGCCGGAACGAGCGGGCGGTGATCCGCACCACGCTGGCCGGCAGCGATCAGCCGGTGACGCTGGTCGCGGTGGCGGCGATCCTGGTCGCCGGCATCCGGCTGCGCTTCCTCGACATCGCCCTCTCGCGCGGCGAGACACGGCGACACTTCCCGTGCGACGTGCCGCTCGGCAAGGGCGAGGAGATGGGCTGGTTCGAGCACGGCTCGACGATCGTGCTGTTCGCGCCGGCCGGCTTCGCGCCGTGCGACGGGGTACGCGAAGGCCTGACGATCCGCGCGGGCCGACCGTTGCTGCTTCTGCCCGCCACGGGTCGCACCGCGTCACTGGACGCTGCGGCGAGGTAGTGTGCCGGTTCAGAAGTTCGTCGCACTTCGCGACGGGCTTCTGGACGGTCGGCACGCTGAAAGCGAGTTCATGCCCGCCGCTCTAGAATTCGCCTTCGACCGGCTTGACCGGCTCGACCCCGCCGGGCGGCGCCAGGCCCTGGTCTTGCAGGCATTTCAGGCGCGCCTGGCGCACGGCGAAGGTCAGTTCCTTCTGGTTCTCAGCCAGCAGATAGGGGCTGCCGGCGGCCAGCATCCGCAGCCGGCGGACCTCCGGGTCGCGATCGACCTGTCCGTTGCACCGCGCCTGCATCGGGTCGCCGCCGCCACCGCCGCACGCTCCGAGCAGCAGCGCCAGCAGCCACCACGCG
>JAFAYM010000198.1 GCA_019240395.1 Acidisphaera sp.
TCGCGTCGATCAAGACGCTGGTTGCGCGGCGCACCGGTCATGCGGACTGGAACAATGTCCGCCCGCCGCTGCTGCCGCTGACCGCGACGGAGGCGTCGGCGCTCTAGCATGGTGCGGAGAAAGCAAGGCCAGGGGCTCTGCCCCTGGACCCCGGCAAAGGCGGAGCCTTTGCAATCCGTTACTTAAGTCATGGGGTCTGGGGCATCCGGGCCCCAGCGAGGTCCAGGGGCAGCGCCCCTGGCCTTCCAAGTCCAAGAGAGGAAACGACAATGACAGAGTTCAGCGCGTTCGACACGACGATCATCGTGGCAATGGTGATCGGATATATCCTGTTCACGAGCTGGCTGACGGTGCGGCTGCGCAGCCGCACGATGGACCAGTTCATGACCGCTTCGCGGGCCCTGCCGGCCTCGGTGGTCGGCGTTCTGCTGATGTCCGAATTCGTCGGCGCGAAGTCGACGGTCGGCACCGCGCAGGAGGCCTTCACCTCCGGCTTTGCCGCGAGCTGGTCGGTGATCGGCGCGTCGATCGGCTTCCTGCTGTTCGGCCTGTTCTTCGTCAAGAAACTCTACGGCTCCGGCGAGTACACGATTTCGGCAGCCATCGCCCAGAAATACGGCCGCGGCACCATGCTGACGGTGTCGCTGATCATGATCTACGCGCTGCTGCTGGTGAACGTCGGCAACTACATCAGCGGCGCGGCGGCGATCGCGACGGTTCTGAAGATCAACCTGCCGGTCGCCATGTGCATCATCGCTGTGGTCAGCACGTTCTATTACGTGTTCGGCGGGCTGAAGGGTGTCGCCTACGTCACGGTCCTGCACAGCGCCATCAAGCTCATCGGCGTCGCGCTGATCCTCGGCGTCGCCCTGTACGCAACCGGCGGCATCGCCCCGATGGCCGCAACACTGCCGGCAAAATACTTCACCTGGGACGGTAGCATCGGCGGCTCCACGATCGTCGCCTGGACGGTGGGCACCACCGGGGCGATCTTTTCCACCCAGTTCATCATGCAGGCGATCTCCTCGGCGCATAACGCGAGCGAGGCCAGGCGCTCGACGCTCTACGCCGCTGCCCTCTGCCTGCCGCTCGGCATCGCCCTCGGCCTGATCGGTGTCGCGGCAAAATTCCTTCATCCCTCGCTGAACAGCCTGTATGCGCTGCCGGTGTTCCTGCAGGGCATGCACCCGCTGCTCGCCGGACTGGTCACCACGGCGCTGGTCGCCTCGGTGTTCGTCAGCGTCAGCACCGTCGCTCTGGCGATCGCCTCGCTGATCATGCGCGATTTCTATGAGCCGCGCTTCCACCCGACGCCCGAACAGGAGTTCCGGGTGACGCGGATCATATCCCTGATCATCGCCTTCGTGCCGCTGATCTTCGTGTTCTTCGTCCCGCAGATCCTGGCCCTGTCGTTCTTCACCCGGGCGCTGCGGCTGTCGATCGGCATCGTCGCGGTAATCGGCTTCTACCTGCCGCTGTTCCGCAGCGGCCGCGGTGCCACGCTCGGCCTGCTGGGGGCGGCGGTGCTCACCTCCGTCTGGTACGTGCTCGGCAACCCCTACGGCATCGACAACATGTATGTCGCCGCCGTGACGCCGATCATGGTGATGCTGGTCGACCACGCCTTGAGCGGGTCGAAGCACGCCGCCGTCGCCTCGTGACCGTCAGAACAAGGGAGACTTCCATGAACACGACTCTCGAGATCACTCTGCCCGCAGACCGCCTCGGCGAGCCGGACGCGGCGATCGTCCGGCCATCCGCTGCCGATCCGGCACGGCGGGAAGCCTTCCTGCCCTCGCCGTGCGTGCAGAACCATGCCGCCAACATCATGCCTTTGCCGGACGGCGATCTCGCCTGCGTCTGGTTCGGCGGCACGCAGGAGGGAATTCCCGACATCTCCGTCTATTTCTCGCGGCTTTCGGCCGGCGCTGACCGCTGGTCGGAGCCGGTGCGGCTGTCGGATGATGCCACGCGCTCGGAACAGAACCCGATCCTGTTCCCGGCGCCGGACGGGCGGCTCTGGCTGCTCTGGACGGCGCAGATTTCCGGCAACCAGGACACCGCCATCGTCCGCCGCCGGATTTCCACCGACAGCGGCCGGAACTGGGGACCGATCGAGACGCTGTTCGACACTGTCGGCGCGTCCGGCGTGTTCGTCCGCCAGCCGCCGGCGGTGCTCGACAACGGCGACATCGTGCTGCCGATCTTCTACTGCCACGGCCGCCCCGGCGAGAAATGGATCGGCAGCTACGACACCAGCGCCGTGCGCATATCGAGCGACGGCGGACGGAGCTGGCAGGAATACGAAGTGCCGGACAGCACGGGCTGCGTGCACATGAACGCGGCACAGCTGCACGACGGCTCCCTGCTCGCCCTGTTCCGCAGCCGCTGGGCCGACAGCATCTACGCCAGCCGCTCGGACGACCGCGGCCATACCTGGTCGCGGCCGGTGCCGGCCGGGCTGCCGAACAACAATTCCTCGATACAGTTCACGGTGCTCGCCAACGGTCATCTCGCGCTGGTGTTCAACGACATCAACGCCGAGGGCGTCACCGAGCGCCGCGCCTCGCTCTATGACGACATCGAGGACGACAGCGCAGCGGCGCTGCCGGAGCCGCAGGCAAAGCCGGACGGAGAGCGGGCGGCGTTCTGGGGCGTGCCGCGCGCACCGATGACGCTGGCGATTTCCGAGGATGGCGGACGGACCTGGCCATACAAGCGCAACCTGGAAATCGGCGACGGCTACTGCATGACCAACAACTCGCGCGAGCAGCTCAACCGCGAGTATTCCTATCCCTCGATAAGGCAGGGGCCGGATGGCGCGCTGCATATCGCCTACACCTACTTCCGTCAGGCGATCAAATACGTGCGGGTCAACGAGGATTGGGTCCGCTCCGGCACGCCGTAGCGAGGTGACGCGATGACGCCGAACCGACCCGGCGCGCGCGGCCACGCCGTCGTCACGGGGTCCAGCTCCGGCATCGGTGCCGCGATCGTCGCCCGCCTGTTGCGCGAGGGATGGGAGGTCACGGGGCTGAGCCGCACTGCACCCCGCGACGCGGTGCCGGGCTTCACGCATCGCGCTCTCGACCTGCTCGATGCGGACGCGGCGGCGATCGACGTGGCGCTGGCCGGACTTCCCCACGTCTCCGCTCTGGTCCACGCGGCCGGCGTGCTGCGCGTCGGCCGATTGGGAGAACTGGACCAGGCGGACGGTGCGACGATGTGGCGCCTGCACGTCGCGGCGGCGTCGCTGCTCGCGGATGCGCTGCTGCCGCGGATGGCGTCGGGCGGACGTGTCGTGCTGATCGGCAGCCGCGCCGCTGTCGGCGTGGCCGGGCGCAGTCAGTACGCCGCCAGCAAAGCCGCCGTGGTCGGGCTGGCGCGGTCCTGGGCCATCGAGCTCGCGCCGCGCGGCATCACCGTCAACGTCGTCGCCCCCGGCGCGACCGAGACCCCGATGCTGCACGATCCGGCCCGCACCTTGTCCCCGCCGCTGCGCCCGCCGATCGGCCGCTTCGTCCAGCCGGAGGAGGTCGCCGCCCTCACCGCCTTCCTTCTCTCGCCGGAAGCTGGCGCGATCACCGGCCAGCAGATCGTCATCTGCGGCGGCGCATCGCTCTGAGCTTTTCGCCGCCCGGTCCCGCTTGCGCCCGATTTCCGTCGTCGGGATAATGGGATTTGCGGCGGTTGGCCGAACGGCTGAGATATTTTCGACGCCGGCTGCTGGTGAACAAGCGGCCTCGGGGCGCGACCGGAGGAGTGCATGCGAAACGGCGCCAGGCGAGTTCTGGTCGGGTTGCTGCTGGCCGGTTGTGCTCTTACAGCGTCGCCGGCGCGGGCCACGGAAATCCGCGTCGGCTTCACCCAGGACGCGCTGACGCTCGATCCCGCCAATCCCGGCAATCGGGATACGGAAACGATCATTCGCAACATGTACGACGGCCTGCTGACGCGCGACCCGGCCATGCGCGTCGTGCCGGAGATCGCGGAGTCCTGGCGGCAGGCCGATCCCCTCACCTACGAGTTCCGGTTGCGCGAGGGCGTGCGCTTCCATGACGGCACCACGCTCACCGCCGAGGACGTGAAATTCACCATGGACCGCGTGCTGAACGGCACGATCGGCGGCCAGACCAATCCGCGACGCGACCTGCTCGGCCCGCTGCAGCGCGTGGATGTCGTGGACCCGCGTACGGTCCGCTTCGTGCTGGCAAAACCCTGGCCGCTGCTTCCGGCAATGCTGCCGTTCCAGGAGATCGTCAGCCAGGCGTTCGTCAAGCGCATGGGCGACCAGGGCCTGGTCACGGAGGAAGACGGCACCGGCCCGTTCCGCCTGCGCGAATGGCGGCGCGGCGACAGCATCGTGATGGAGCGCGTGCCCGACTATTACGAGGGTGCCACCGATATCCCGCCCGCCGGCCCGGCCCGGGTGGACCGGGTGATCTATCGGATCATGCCGGACAATGCCGCGCGCGTCGCGGCACTGCTTGCCGGCGATGTCGATATCATCAACGCGCTGCCGGTCACCGCGGTCCGCCAGGTGAACGCCAATCCCGGCACGCAGGTCGCCACGGTCAACGGCACGCGCACATTCTTTCTGGCCATCAACAATGCCAAGCCGCCCTTCAGCGACGTGCGGGTGCGCCGCGCGCTGAACCATGCGGTGGACCGAAAACTGATCATCGCCAGGCTGCTGAACGGGTTGGCGACGCCGCTGAACGGCGTGCTGAGCCCGGATGCCTTCGGCTTCGATCCGGAACTGCCGGAGTACACCTATGATCCCGGCAAGGCGCGCGCGCTACTTGCAGAAGCGGGAGTGAGCGGGCTGTCGCTGACGATCGACACGGATGGCGCGGGCAAGGAAATTTCCGAGGCGATCGCTTCGATGCTGGCACGCTCGGGCATCATGGCCAAGGTGCAGGTGTGGGAGACCGCGGTGCTGGTGCCGATCTGGCGCGACCCGGCGAAGCGGGCGGATCACGACCTCTTTTTCACCTCCTGGGGGAACGCTTCGCTCGACCCCTCCGATATCATGATCCCCGCGGTGCATAGCGGCGGGCGGGGAAACACCGCGGGCTATGCCAACCCGGAGGTGGACAGGCTGCTGGACGCCGCCGAGACCGAAGTGGACCGCGACAAGCGCCGCGCGCTCTATATGCAGGCGCAGACCATCATCAACGCCGACGCGCCCTGGGTCTTTCTGTGGCTGCCGCAGGACGTCTATGGCGTATCGAAGCGCGTGCATGGCTGGAAACCGTCAGCGGATAGCAAGATCGATCTTTCACGCGCAACGGTCGAGTAGCGGCTGATGCGTGCGGCGCGCCGCCTCCTGCACGTCGCCGTCGTGCTGTTCGGCACGAGTCTCGCGGTCTTCGCCATGATGTGGGCGACGCCGGGGGATCCCGTGCAGGTCATGCTGGGCGACCAGCGCGTGTCAGCGGATCAGGTCGCGGCGCTGCGCCATGAGATGGGGCTCGATCTCCCGCCCGTGGCGCGCTACGCCAGCTTCGTCAGGCGGGCGCTGCACGGCGATTTCGGCCGCAGCTTTTTTCATCACCGCCCGGTCATCGCGGTGATCGCGGAGCGCCTGCCGGCGACGATCGAGCTGACGCTCGTCGCCTCGCTGCTGGCGCTGCTGGCCGGCATTCCGCTCGGTCTGTTTGCCGGCGTGCGGCGCGGCCGTGCGCTGGACCGGCTGGCGAATATCGCCTCGCTGGTCGGCGTCTCCATGCCGGGATTCTGGCTCGGGCTGGTGCTGATGCTGCTGTTCTCCGTCACCCTGCACCTGTTCCCCGTCTCCGGCCGCACCGGCTTTGCGGACGAGCCGCCGGCGCTCACGCATTTTCTGCTGATCGATACGCTGCTGGCAGGACGCCCGGCGGAATTCGCCGATGCGCTGCGCCACATCGCGCTGCCGGCGATCACCCTCGCCTTGCCGATGGCGGCGGTGCTGATGCGGGTGACGCGGGCCGCCGTCATCGACGTCTTGCGCGCCGACTACGTCGTGTTTGCCGAGGCCAAGGGATTGGCGCGACGCCGGGTGCTGCTGCTGCACGTGCTGAAGAATGCCCTGGCGCCGGCGGTCAGCGTTGCGGCCCTGGAGATCGGTGCGCTGCTTGGCGGCAACATGATCGTCGAAACCGTGTTTGCCTGGCCGGGACTCGGGCGGCTCGTCGTGGAAGCGATCTTTGCCCGCAACTATCCGCTGGTGCAGGCGGCGGTGCTGCTCTACGCGACCAGTTTCGTGCTGCTCAATTTCCTGGCCGACCTGCTCTACGGCGTGCTCAATCCGCGGATCGCCCGATGAGCGCCAGCCTCGCCGTTTCCCCCACCGCACTTGCGGTCCGCCGGTTCCGGCGGGACTGGCTGTCGCTCGTGTGCGCCGCGTTCGTGGTGGCGATGGCAGCGGTTGCGCTGCTGGCGCCGATGCTCGCGCCGCACGATCCCGCCGATGCGGATCTGTTGCGCCGGCTGCTGCCGCCGGCCTGGATGTCCGATGGCGAGTGGTCCTATCCGCTCGGCTGCGACGGGCTGGGCCGCGACATTCTTTCCCGCCTCATCTTCGGCGCGCGGCTGTCGCTCGGTATCGGCGTCGGCGTGGTCCTGCTCGCCACCCTGATCGGGGCCTCGGCCGGCATCTTCGCCGGCTTTGCCGGCGGCGCCGCGGACGCCGTGCTGTCGCGCATCGCCGACGTGCTGCTCGGCTTCCCCTACCTGGTGTTTGCGATCGGGTTGATGGGCATGATGGGACCCGGCCTGTCCAACATCGTGCTCACCCTGGTGCTGAAGGAATGGGTGGTGCCGTTCCGCGTGGCGCGGGGCGAGACGCTCGGCGCCCGCGAGCAGGACTACGTCGAGGCGGCGCGCGCCTTGGGCTGTCCGCGCTGGCGGATTATGCGCGACGAGATCATGCCGAACGTGCTCTCGCCGGTGCTGGTGGTCGCCGCCATCCGCATGGCCAACGTGATCATCATGGAAGCGAGCCTCTCCTTCCTCGGCCTCGGCGTGCAGCCCCCGGCGGTGTCCTGGGGCGGCATGGTCTCCGACGGGCGCGACGTGCTTGTCGACGGGTGGTGGGTCGCGACCTTCCCCGGGCTCGCGATCCTGCTCGTGGTGCTGGCCACGAACCTGGCGAGCCAGGGCATGCGCGAGGCGTTCGATCCCCGGCTGCACCGATGAGCCCGGCGGTTGCATCGCCGGCGCGGCACGACGTCATCCTGCGTATCCGCGGGCTGCGCACGCATTTCCCGGCCGAGCAGCGCGTCATCCGCGCCGTCGACGGGGTGGACCTCGACGTGCGCCGCGGCGAATGCCTGGGCGTCGTCGGAGAATCCGGCTCCGGCAAGACGGTGACGTTTCTCTCGGCTCTCGGCCTGGTTGCTCCGCCCGGCATCGTGACCGCGGAACACATCGTCTGGGAAGGGCGCGAAATCGGCGCGCTGCCGCGGGCGGCGCTGCGTGCCCTGCGCGGGCGCGAAATCGCGCTGACGATGCAGGACGCGCTGACCGCGCTCAATCCCGCGCTGACGATCGGCACGCAGATCACGGAAGCGCTGGCGGCACACGCGGACGCGCGCGCGGCCGGTCCGCGGCGGGACCGCGCTGAAGAACTGCTGCGGCTGGTCGGCATTCCCGATCCGCGGCGGCGGCTGCGCGCCTATCCGCACGAACTGTCCGGCGGCATGCGCCAGCGCGCCATGATCGCCGTCGCGCTGGCCTGCGGCCCCCGCCTGCTGATCGCCGACGAGCCGACGACGGCGCTGGACGTGACGGTGCAGGCGCAGGTGCTGGATCTGCTGGCGGAGCTGCGCCAAACGCTGCGGATGAGCCTCGTGCTGATCACGCACAACCTCGCGGTGGTGGCGGAACGCTGCGACCGTGTGTCGGTGATGTACGCGGGCCAGGTGGTGGAGACCGGCCCGGCGGCGCGCGTCATCGCGGCGCCGCGCCACCCCTATACCGCCGGGCTGCTCGCCTCGGTGCCCGATCTCGACCGCCCCGCGGAAGCGCTCCGGCCGATCCCCGGCCGGACGCCGGACCCCGCGCACTGGCCGGAAGGCTGCCGTTTCGCCGAGCGCTGTCCCGCGCGCATGCCGGAATGCGCGGCACCGCAGCGCATGCGCCGTCTCGCGGATGGCGAGGTGCGCTGCCGGCTGGCCGACGCGGCATGACCGCGCTCCTGGAAATGCAGGGCGTCACGCGGGATTTTGCGCAGCGCCGTTCGCTCGCCGGCCTGCTGGCCCGTCGCCCGCCCGCACATCTGCGCGCCGTGGACGGCGTCGATCTCTCGATAGCGCCGGGCGAGTGCCTCGGCCTGATCGGCGAGAGCGGATCCGGAAAGACCACGCTCGGCCGGCTCGCGCTGCGCCTGCGCGAGCCGACCGCCGGAAACGTGCGCTTTGCGGGAACCGATCTCGGCCGGCTCGGATCGCGCGCGCTGGCGGCGCTGCGCCCACGGATGCAGATCATCTTTCAGGACCCCTACGCCTCGCTCAATCCGCGGCGCAGCGTGGCGGATATCGTCGGCTTGCCGCTACGCCTGCACACGCGCCTTGCTTCTGCGGCGCGGCGCGAGCGCGTGGTGCAGGCGCTGGAATGGGTCGGGCTCGGTCCCGAGCACCTGCACCGCTATCCCCACCAGTTTTCCGGCGGACAGCGGCAGCGCATCGGCATCGCCCGCGCCTTGGTGCTGCGCCCCGAGTTCGTCGTCTGCGACGAGCCGGTCTCCGCCCTCGACGTCTCCGTCCAGGCGCAGATCGTCGCCCTGCTCGCCGGGCTTCGCCAGGAATTCGGGCTCGCCTATCTGTTCATCTCTCACGACATCGCGATCGTTGCGCATCTGAGTGACCGCATCGCGGTCATGTATCTCGGCCGCATCGTGGAGATCGGGTCGGCGCGTGCCCTCGTCGCAGCCCCGCGCCATCCCTATACGAAGACGCTGCTCTCGGCGGTGCCGCGCGCGCATGGGCCGCCGCGCGACCGCATCCGGCTGCAGGGCGATCCGCCTTCGCCGCTCGACCCGCCCCCGGGATGCGGCTTTTCGACACGCTGCCCCTATGCCGTCGCGCTGTGCCGCAGCCTGCGGCCGGAACTCGCGGCGGTGGCAGACGGCCACGCCGTCGCCTGCCATCTGGCTGCGCCCAGCGCACCGGTTCCGGCGACGGAGGATGTTGCGTGACGACGCGCGCCGGCGACTCGACCGAAATGGATGGCGTGGATTTCTGCGGGACGCCTCCGCAGGAGCGTCCTGCGCTCGCCGAGCGCCAGCTGGCCGCCCTGGCGGCGCGGGAGCCGACGGTGCGGGCCTTCGTCTGCTTGGACGAAGACGCCGCACGCCGGCGCCTCGTCGAACGACCCGCGGGCCCCCTCGGGCGCGCGCTGATCGGCGTGAAGGACATCATCGAAACCGCCGCGTTCCCGACCCGGTATGGGGAGGACGAAATCGCACCCGGTCCACGCCGCGATGCGTGGTGCGTGGCGCAGGCGCTGCGGCTCGGCGGCGTGCTGCTCGGAAAGACCGTCTGCACGCGCTTCGCATTTCCGGTGCCAGGGCCGACGACTAACCCGAGCGATCCGGCACGCACCCCCGGCGGCTCTTCCAGCGGCTCGGCGGCGGCAGTGGCGGCCGGGTTCGTCTCCTTCGCGATCGGCACGCAGACCGCGGGATCGACGATCCGGCCGGCCTCCTACTGCGGCGTCACGGGGTTCAAGCCGAGCTACGGCCTGCTGCCGACCGAGGGCGTTCAGCCGATCGCGCCCACCCTCGATCATCTCGGCCTGTTCGCCCGCTCGCCGCGCGATGTCTGGTATTTCGTCAGCGCGCTGGCGATGCGCCGCGCCGAGATTCTCAGGGCGCGCCAGCCGCGACGAGTGCTCGTCCTGCACCTGCCGCCCACAATTCCGCAGGACGGATATCCCGAGCGCTTGGCCGCACTGGCGGATGCGCTGTGCCGGAAGGGCGTGGCCGTCGACGCGCTCGCCCTGCCGTTTCCGGCGGACGATTTCCGTCAGCTCCAACAGGCGCTGTGCTACTGGGAAGCGGCCCGCCTGCTGCTCGCACCCGGCGGGATAAACCCGCACCCCGAGCTGCGCGAGCTGCTCGCCCCGTACCTCGACAAGGACATCGCGGAGTACGCGGCGGCGCGGCGGCGGCGCCAGCGCTACCAGGAGCAGTTCGCTGCTCTGGCGAGCGACTACGATGCGGTGCTGCTGCCCGCGGCGACCGGCACCGCGCCTGCGCGCACGCAGACGGGTGACGCCGTGATGAGCCGCTTCTGGACCACGCTGCACATTCCCGCCATCACCGTCCCGCTCTGGCGCAGCCCGGATGGGCTGCCGCTCGGCCTGCAGCTTCTCGGCAGGCTGGGCGAGGACCGCGCGCTCACCGAGGTCGCGCAATGGCTGCTTTCGATCCGCCTCTCGCTGAACTATGCGGCGAGATAGCGCAGGACCATCTCCGCCATCGTCCTCCTGCGCGCCTGCAGCATTGAGGGCCGGAACAGGTTGCGCTTGAAGACGATGCTGAGCGTGTGGCGGTTGGACACATACGTGTAGGCCAGTCCGGTGATGCTGATGTAGAGGTCCGTCGGGTCGATGCCCTTGCGGAAGTCCCCCGCCTCGATACCGCGCCGGAGGATGCGTCCGAGCTTGACGATGATCGACGTGTTCAGTGCCGCGATCGACTTGGAGCGCTTCAGGAACGCGGCCTCGTGCAGGTTCTCGTTGTTGATCATCCGCACGAAGCTCGGATTGTCGATGTAGTAGCCGAAGGTGAACTCCACCAGGCGGCGGATCGCGTCGGGCGGGGAGAGGCCGTCGAAGTCAATCTCGGCCTCGCTCCGGCGGATGCCCGCATAGACCTCCTCGAGGGCGGCGATGTACAGCGCCTCCTTGCTGCCGAAATAGTGGTACAGCATCGCCTTGTTGCTGTTGGTGCGGCCGACGATCTGGTCCATGCGCGCGCCGCCATAACCCTTCGTCGAGAACTCCAGCAGCGCTGACTCGAGCAGCTCGCGACGCCGCCGCTCCGGCGCCCGCTCGCGGGGTGCGACAGGCCGGGCGTCGTCGCCAGGCTCCGGCGGTTCGGCCGCCCTGCTGCGGGCAGGCCTGGTCGCAGCTTTCATGGAGACCCGGTTCGGTACGCGCGGCCGTACCCGCTATCGCCCATCCGCTACCTCCCCTTTTGCGTTGCTGCGGAGCTTAGCAGATTCTTGCTTGACATCAACCAACTCGTTGATTACTGGCGTCCCCAAAACAGGTCCGGCCCAGGGCGGGACAGGCTTAGGGAGGCGGCTTGGGCTATACCTTCGATTTCGGCGTCGTCTTCGCCCGCTGGCCGGAACTGCTGCACGGCTGCCTGCTCACCCTGCAACTTTCGCTGCTGGCCATACCGATCACGCTCGGGATCGCCATCATCTGCGTCTTCATCCTGCAGCTGCGCGAGCGCATCAGCACCTGGCTGATCGAGGGCTTCGTCGAGCTGGTGCGCAACACGCCGTTTCTCGTGCAAATCTTCTTCCTCTTTTTCGGCCTGCCCAGCATCGGCATCCGGCTCGAGCCCAATGTCGCCGCGGTTCTCGCACTCGGTCTGAACGGCGCCGCCTACTCGATCGAGATCTTGCGAGGCGGCGTGGACGCCATCTCCCGGGGGCAGATCGAGGCCGGCTTCGCGCTCGGCCTGCACCCCGCACAGATCTTCCGCTACATCATCCTCAAGCCGGCTTTGCGCGCCGTCTACCCCGCGATGACGAGCCAGTTCATCTTCCTGATGCTGACGTCGAGCATCACGTCGTCCATCACCGCGCGCGAGCTGACCCATGTCGGCGCGGAGATCGAGGGCGAGACATTCCGCAGCTTCGAGGTGTATTTCACCGTCGCCGCGCTCTACCTGGCGATGTCATATGGCCTGTCCAAGCTGTTCGCCGTGATCTATCGCGTCAGCTTCGCCTATCCCGCCGCACGATGATCACGACGCTCGGCCCCGCGCAGTTCCTGCTGCTCGCCCAGGGCCTGGCCTGGACGCTGGCACTCTCGGCCATCGGCTTTGCGCTCGGCGGCCTCGGTGGGCTGGTGATCGCGCTGGCCCGCAGCTCCGGCCTCAAATGGCTCGAGGGGCTGGCTGCCTTCTTCATCGAGGTCTTCCGCGGCACGCCGCTGCTTCTGCAGCTCTTCATCGTATACTACGGCGTGGGGCTTCTCGATCTTTCCGTCAGCCCGTGGATGGCGGTTTCGATCGCGCTGATGCTGCACGCCAGCGCCTTCCTCGGCGAGATCTGGCGCGGGTCGATTGAGGCGATCCCGGCCGGGCAGACCGAGGCCGCCCTCGCGCTCGGCATTCACTACGCCACCCGGATGCGCTACATCATCCTGCCGCAGGCGTTGAAGATCTCGGTCCCGGCGACGATCGGCTTCCTGGTGCAGCTGGTGAAGGGCACATCGCTCGCCGCCATCATCGGCTTCACCGAGCTGTCGCGCACGGGAACGCTGCTGTCGAACATCACCTATCGGCCGCTGCTCATCTTCGGGATCGTCGGCCTCGCCTACTTCGCCGTCTGCTGGCCGCTGTCGCGGCTGGGCCGGGCGATGGAACGGCGGCTCACACCCGCAGCCCGCACATGACAACCAGGAGGCAACTCATGTCCAAGCTCTTGCGCCGCAGCGTTCTCACCCTCGCCCTGCTCGGGCTTGGCGTGGCCGCAGCATCGGCGCAGACCGTCGACGAGATCAAGAAGCGCGGCGTGGTCCGCATCGGCGTGCTTTCGGAGCTCCCGCCCTGGGGCTTTCTGGACGCTTCCGGCAACCTCGCCGGCTATGACGTGGACGTCGGCAAGCTCATCGCCGAGAAGCTGGGCGTCAAGCCCGAGTTCGTCGGCATGACCGTCGCCGCCCGCATCGCCCAGGTCATGACCGGGAAGGTGGACATGCTGCTGGCCACGATGGGCATGTATCCCGACCGCGCCAAGGTCGTGCAGTTCACCGAGCCCTATGCCGGGCTGAAGATCATCATGCTGGCGAAAAAAAGCCAGAAGATCGAGAAGCTCGAGGACGCCGCCAACCTGCGCATCGGCGTGACCCGCGGCTCGGCCCAGGACACCGCGATCACCGCCGGGCTGCCGAAAACCGCCGACATTCGCCGCTTCGACGACGACTCCGCTGCCATCCAGGGCCTGATCACCGGCCAGGTCGACGCGATCGGCGCCAACACGACGTACATGATCAACATCAACAAGGTGATGCCCAACAACGACTTCGAGCCGAAGCTGACCTTCAACGAGCAATGGATGGGCGTTGCCACCAAGCCCGGCCAGAAGCAGCTGAACGAATGGCTGAACGGCTTCATCGACGAGATCAAGGCGAACGGCCAACTCGAGGCGATCAGCCAGAAATGGATCGGCCAGCCCCTGCCGCAGTTTCCGGCGAGCGTTCCGGGCGTCCCCTACACGGTGCAGTAAGCCGATGCCGGGAACCGAGGAGCCGGCCATCCTGATGGAAGGCGTCGACAAATACTACGGCGCCTTCCAGGCCCTCAAATCCGTGAACTTTCGGGTCGCGAGCGGGGAGCGAATCGTGCTGTGCGGGCCGTCGGGCTCCGGCAAATCCACCCTGGTCCGCTGCATCAACCGGCTGGAGACGGTGCAGCGTGGACGGATCGTGGTCGACGGCACCGAACTGACGGCAGGGCGCAAGGCGGTCGACGCGGTGCGGCGCGACGTCGGGATGGTGTTTCAGCAGTTCAATCTCTTTCCCCACATGACCGTGCTGCAGAACTGCATGCTGGCGCCGATCAAGGTGCGCGGCGCCAGACGCGAGGAGGCTCGCGAGACGGCGATGCGCCTGCTCGCGCGCGTGCAGATCCAGGAGCAGGCAAACAAGTATCCGGCGCAGCTCTCGGGCGGGCAGCAGCAGCGCGTGGCGATCGCCCGCGCCCTCTGCATGTCGCCCCGGATCATGCTGTTCGACGAGCCGACCTCCGCCCTCGACCCGGAGATGGTGAAGGAGGTGCTCGACACGATGATCGGGCTGGCCGCCGAGAGCGTGACCATGGTCTGCGTCACGCACGAGATGGGGTTCGCGCGGGCGGTGGCGAATCGCGTCGTGTTCATGGCGGACGGCGAGATCGTCGAGGAGGCGCCGCCTGACGAGTTCTTCTCGGCGCCGAAACACCGAAGGACGCAGGCCTTCCTGGGCCAGCTGCTCAAGCACTGAGGGTTCAACGCATGACGCTCATCTACGTGCTGAACGGGCCGAACCTCAACCTGTTGGGCGAGCGCGAGCCCGAGATCTACGGCCGCGCCACCCTCGACGAGATCAGGCAGAACTGCGAGGCGCGGGCCGCTTCGCTCGGCCTGGAGATCGACTTCCGCCAGACGAATTTCGAGGGCGATCTGGTGGAGAGCGTGCACCAGGCCCGCCGCGCCGCCGCTGGAATCATCATCAACCCGGCCGGCTACACCTTCACCTCGATCGCGCTGCTGGATGCGCTGAAGATGTTCGACGGCCCCAAGATCGAGCTGCACATCAGCAATGTGCACACGCGGGAGAGCATCTACCACAATTCGCTGGTCTCCCGCACGGCGACAGGGATCGTCATCGGTTTCGGCGCCTTCGGCTACGAGCTGGCGCTCGAAGCGATGCGGCGCCTGGTTCCGGCGTGACGCGGCGGCTCGCGCTGCTGGGTGCCGGGCTGATCGGCCGCGAGCACGCGGCATTGATCGCGGCGCACCCAGGCGCCGAACTCGTCGGCATCGCTGATACGTCTCCGGCAGCGCGGGAGCATGCCTCCGCGCTGCGCGTGCCGTTTTTTGCTGACTACGCATCCATGCTCGATCAGCTCCGCCCGGACGGTGCGATCGTCGCGCTGCCGAACCACCTGCATGTTCCGGCCGGACTTGCCTGCATCGAGAGGGGCGTTCTATGCCTCGTCGAGAAACCCATCGCCGAGAGCATCGAGGCGGCGCATCGACTGGTCGCCGCCAGCGAACAGCGCGGCGTCCCCGTGCTGGTCGGTCACCACCGCCGCCACAGCCCCGACATCAGCGAAGCGCGCCGGATCGTGCGGGAGGGCCTGCTCGGCGACCTCGTGGCGGTGAACGGCATGTGCTGGTTCGACAAGCCGGACGCGTATTTCGAGGCCGAGTGGCGCCGTGCCGAAGGCGGAGGGCCGCTGCTGATCAACCTGATCCACGACATCGACACGCTCCGCTTCATCTGCGGCGAGATCGACAGCGTGTGCGCCTTCACGGCGAACGCCGTGCGCGGCTTCCCGGTCGAAGACACGGCGGGGCTGGCGATCCGTTTCGAGTCCGGCGTGCTCGGCACGTTCAGCATCAGCGACGCGGTGGCTTCGCCCTGGTCGTGGGAATTCACCTCGGCGCAGGCGCTCTACTTCCCCCACCAGCCCGGCGCCTACCTGTTCCTCGGCGGGCGCAAGGCATCGCTCTCCGTCTCCGACATGTATCTCTGGCGGCACGCGAAGCCCGGCGGGCACTGGCAGGACCCGCTCGTGCGCGAACACCGGCCGCTTGATCCGTCGCGCGCCTATGCCAACCAGCTCGATCACTTCCTCGCCGTGATCGCCGGGACAGCGGCGCCCGCCATCACCGCACGCGAGGGGATGCTCACCCTCGCCGCTACCCTCGCTGTTGCAGTGTCCGCCCGGGAAAACCGCAGCGTGTCGGTGCGCGAGCTCGCGGCGTCTTAGAGTGGCGGCGCGAACTCGCGTTCACGCTCGCCGCTCTAACACTTTGTTTGGGCGAGCAGCTTCGTGCGATCAGGTGATTTCACCTGATCGCACGCTGCTCTAGACGGGGAATACGGATGCAACGGCGATTCTCGCTTTCCTTTCTCACCTGCCTCGACGCCCCGCCACCCGCGGCGATCCGGATCGCCGCCGAAACCGGCTATGACTTCGTCGGCCTCCGCATGCTGCCCGCCAGCCCGGGCGGCATCGCATTCCGCCTGATGGACGAACCCGCGCTGCTCGCGCAGACGCTGTCCGCGCTCGATGAAACCGGCGTGCAAGTCTTCGACATGGAGATCGTCCGCATCGGACCCGACTTCTCGGCCACCGCCTATGAGCCGTTCCTCGCCACGAGCGCCCGCCTGCGCGCGCGCTCCATTCTGGTTGCCGGCGACGATCCGGACGAGGCGCGCCTGACCGCTTCCTTTGCCGCGTTCTGCCAGGTGGCGGCCCCCTACGGGCTGTCTGCCGACCTCGAGTTCATGCCGCAGTCGCAGGTGCACGATGCGCGCGCCGCCTTGCGCATCCTCGCGGCGGCCGACCAACCCAATGCGGCGATCATCGTCGATGCGCTGCATGTATCGCGCTCGCGCACGCCGCTCGGCGATATCGCCGCGATCCCAAGGAGCCGGATGAACTACGGCCAGATCTGCGACGGCCCGGCGGAAATCCCGCACACGCTGGAGGGCCTGAATCACGCGGCGCGGCGGGAGCGCCTGCTCCCCGGCGACGGAACGATCGATCTGGTCGGCCTGTTTGCGACGCTCCCCGCCGATCTGCCGGTCAGCGTGGAGATACCGAGCGAAACGCAGGCGCCGGCGCTGGGACCGCGCGAGTGGGCGCGCCGGGCGCTCGCGGCATCGAAGCAGGTCCTGGCCCGCGCCAACGCGCGCCGGGTCGCCGCCATCCGCCCATGACGGCATGGGACAGCGAGGTCGACCTGCTCGTGATCGGCGCCGGTGCCGGCGGGATGACGGCCGCGCTGGTCGGCGCGCTGGAAGGGCTGGACGTGCTGCTCTGCGAGAAGACGGGGATGGTCGGCGGCACCTCCGCCACCTCCGCCGGCACCGTCTGGATCCCCGGAACGAGCCAAAGCGTGCGGGCCGGCGTTCCCGATTCGGTCGATCGGGCGCGGCAGTATCTCGGCTCGGTGCTCGGAACCCGCGCGAATGCCGGTGCGCTGGAGGCGTTCCTGCAAGCCGGGCCGAAGGCGATCGACGACCTCGAAGCGCGATCCGAGGTGAAGTTTGCGGCGGCGTTGGCCCACCCCGATTATCTCGCCAACCATCCGGGCGCGGCGTACGGCGGCCGCGCCCTGGCACCGCTGCCCTTTGACGGCCGCAGGCTCGGTGCCGATTTCGACCGGGTCCGCCCGCCGCGTCCGGAGTTCCTGGTGCTCGGCGGCATGATGGTCAGCCGTGCCGACATCCCGCCGTTGCTCGCGCCGTTTCGCTCCTGGTCGAATTTCGTGCATGTGACGCGGCTGCTGGCGCGCCACGGGCTGGACCGTATCCGGCACCGGCGCGGGACGCGTCTGGTCATGGGGAACGCGCTGGTTGCCCGTCTGCTGTACAGCCTGCGCCGTGCGGCCGTGCCGATCAGCTTCGAGACCGCCCTCGCCGAGCTGGTGCAGGAGAGGGGCAGCGTCACCGGCGCGGTCGTCGAGGATCGCGCAGGCCGCCGTGCGATCCGCGCCCGCCGTGGCGTCGTGCTGGCGACGGGCGGGTTCGCCCGGGATGCGCGGCTGCGGGAGCAGTTGTTTCCTGCCGCTGCGCGCCCCCATTCGCTGGCCCCCGAGAGCAACACCGGCGACGGCGTGAAGGCGGCGCTGCGCAGCGGAGCGGCGCTGGACGACGGTGCCGAGAATGCGGGGCTGTGGATGCCGTGCTCGATGCGGAAGTACAAGGACGGCACCGTCGCCCTGTTCCCGCACATCGTGCTCGATCGCGCCAAGCCGGGGTTGATCGCGGTCAACGCGTCCGGCCGACGCTTCGTGAACGAGGCGGACAGCTACCATGATTTCGTCACCGCGATGCTGGAGGCCGATTGCACCACCCGGAGCGTGCCGGCCTACCTCATCTGCGACCGGAGCTTCATCAG
This sequence comes from Acidisphaera sp., assembly GCA_019240395.1. Classification (GTDB taxonomy): domain Bacteria; phylum Pseudomonadota; class Alphaproteobacteria; order Acetobacterales; family Acetobacteraceae; genus JAFAYA01. Next base: position 17,840 of record JAFAYM010000198.1, read on the forward strand.
GGATTATGGTCTGGGCCTGGTGCATCCCCGCGCGCGGGCCCTGTCCGCCTTCATCGAGGACGGCTATCTCGTGCAGGCGCCGACGCTGCGCGTACTCGCCGGCAAAATCGGCGTGGACGCTGACGGGCTCGAGGCGACCGTCGCGCAGCACAATGAAGACGCCCGCGCTGGCGTCGACCAGGCGTTCGGCAGGGGCAGCAGCGACCTGAACCGCGTCAACGGCGACGCCTCGAACGAGCCCAACCCGTGCATGCGGCCGATCGGTCCCGGCCCGTTCTACGCCCTGGCCGTGTGGCCGGCGGACCTGGCGACCAGCGCGGGGCTCAGCGCCGACGGTGACGGCCGGGTCCTCGGTCCGGACGGGCGGGGCATCCCCGGTCTTTTCGCGTGCGGCAATGACATGGCCTCGATATTCCGCGGCACCTACCCCGGCCCCGGCACCACTCTCGGTCCGGCGATGGTGTTCGGCTGGCGAATCGCCATGCTCGCCGCCCACGGTGGTTCCACCTGATCGCACGCTGCTCTATGGCTTGTTTGACGTGGCAGGGCGGGTATGAGCGCCGGCGATCGCCATCTGCCAGGCCTCGACCGATTTGCGAAGGCGTCGATCGAACGCATCCTCCACCATCCCGGTATCGCCGCGTCGGATGCCCTCGCAGATGGCGCGATTCTCCGCCAAGGTGTCCCGGACGCGGTGACGCATCACTTCGAAAACCGCGGTCGATGAATACTGCCAGACTTTGTCCCAGAGATCCTGGATGTGCTGCACAAGGAATGAATTCGGGCATTTCGCGTAGATCCGCCCCGCAAACTCCCGGTTTCTGACTGCGAATTTAACGAGATCGTCCGTCACCGCCTCCATCTGCACCAAAACGGCTCTCGCCGTGTCGATCGATGTCCGGTCGTGGAGCGGGATGGAGGCCAGGGCGGCGGCGCGCTCGAGCACCATGCGGACCTCCGTTATTTCGAGCGCACGTTCGAACGAGAGCGAGGCCACCTGCGCCCCGCGGTGCAGATGAAAGGTGACCAGCCCGTCCTTCTCCAGAAGGCGCAGCGCCTCGCGCACCGGCATTTCGCTGAGGTCGAGGCTGCGGGCGATTTGCGTCAGGCGCAGCCAGTCGCCGGGTCGCAACGCGCCGTCCAGGATTTGCGCGCGCAGCACCGCATAGGCGTGCCGCGTCTTCGAAAAGCTGAGCTCTGCGGCGCCATGCCCGGCGCGCGTGCGATCGAGGATCGCGCTCATGCGCGGCTTCGCAGGCGTCCGGCCGAGCTTGGACGGACGGGGAGCGCCTGCTTGCGTCGGCGTCTTGGGTCGATCCGAAGTCACGTGACCTCCGTGTTGGCCAGAGCAAGCCAGGTTTCCGAAGACCAGATTTTTGGGTTGACCTCCGGGGCGTGCTGGATCACATCAAATATCAGATCACTTCGGCTACGTCAGAGGCATCGGCCCGACCGCCGAAAAAAACGGGAGGACACCATGGCGAACCCATGGGATGGCGTCATCTCGGCCGAGGAGCAGCGCGCCTACAACGCTGCCGGCTTCGGTCGCCCGGCCGGCCTCGGAAAGCGGCCGGCGCTGCTGATCATCGACGTGCAGTACCGCACCGTCGGCACGCGGCCGCTGCCGTTCTGGGAGGCGATCGAGGAGTTTCCGACCTCCTGCGGCGAGGTCGGATGGGCGGCGGTGGCGCAGATCCGCAACCTTCTGCACGTCTTCCGCGAGCGGCGCTGGCCGGTTCTCTACCCGCATGTCGCGCCCAAGGAAAACTTCGACCACGGGCGCCTCTCGGACAAGGTCCCGGCGATCATGACCGTGGCCAGCAAGGGCTATGATTTCGTCGCCGAAATCGCGCCGGAGCCGCAGGACATCCTGCTCCCGAAGAAGCACCCAAGCGCGTTTTTCGGCACACCGCTGACGAGCTACCTGATCAATTGCGGCGCGGACTCGCTCATCGTGACCGGATGCACCACGAGCGGCTGCGTGCGCGGCAGCGTGGTGGACGGATTTGCCTATAATTTCCGCGTCCTGGTGCCGCACGACGCGGTCTATGACCGGAGCGCGACCTCGCACGCCGTCAATCTGTTCGACATGGCCTCCAAATACGCCGACGTCATGTCCACCGAGGACGCCGTCGCCAAGTTGAACGCTGTTTCCTGAAAACACGCGCGGAGAGAACAAGCATGCCCGGACATCCCGACGCTCGTCGGTCATTCGCTCTCACCCGCCGGGCCGCGCTCGGCGGTCTCGGCATGATCGGCGTCGGCGGGCTCGCGCGTGGCGCACGGGCAGAGCAGGAGCCGCTCCGGTTCGGGCTGGCCATGCCGCTGACCGGCGGACAGGCGACCTACGGCCAGGATCAGGTCCGCGCCGCGCAATGGGGGCTCGACGCCGTCAATGCCGCTGATGGCGTGAACGGCAGGAAGCTCGCGGCCATCGTGCTTGACACGCAGGCCGATGCGCAGACCGGCATTCAGGCGGTGAACCGCCTGGTTTCCGTGGAAAAGGTGCCGGTCTTCGTGACGGCATGGTCGGAGGTGGTGAAGGCGGTCGCGCCGATCGCCAATGACGGCAAGATCGTCGAGCTTTCCGTCGGCGCCAACTCGCCGGAGATCGCCCGTCTCGGCGACTACGTCTACACGACATTTCCGCTGGCCGACGTGGACATCACCGCGGTTGCCGAATACTCCGCGACCAAGCTCGGCAAGAAGCGCGCGGCCGTTCTCTACATCAACAACGAGACCGGCATCACCGCGGCACAGGTCTATCGCGACACCTTCACCAAGGCCGGCGGGCAGATCGTGGCCTACGAGGCCTATGATCCGAAGGCCACCGACTGGACCGGCCAGATCCTGAAGGTGCGGCTGGCGACGCCGGACATCATCCACATCCAGGGGTTGGTCGCGGACACGCCGCAGCTGATCGCGCAGCTCCGCCAGCTCGGGCTGACGCAGCCGATCTCGTCCTATTCGGCGGTGTACAACCCCAAGCTGATCCAGCAGCTGGGCGCGGCAGCCAACGGCGTGATCGCGACATCCCTCGCGCCCGGGACCGAGGACAGCCCGGCGGTGAAGGCCTATGTCGAGCGCTGGCAGAAGGAGGTGGGGCGGCCGCCGAACGGTCTGCCGTACACCCAATATCTCTACGACGCGCCCTTCCTCGTGGCAGCGGTGCTGAAGTCGCTGGACAGCGCGAAAAAGCCGATCACCGGCGAAAACTTCCGTGCCGAGATGCTGGGCATACGCAGCTTCGACCTGCCGCTCACCGGCAAGCTGGTGATCAATCCCAATCACACCGTGAAGAAGCCGGTCTATCTCATGGAGGTGAAGAACGGCGCGTGGAGCGAGCTCGCCGTCGTCAGCTGAGCAGGTGGGTTGACGGCAGGCCTTACGCTGCCGTCCTGGACGGGATCATGCTGTCTCCTCTCATCCTGATACAGATCCTCTGGACCTCGCTCGCCACATCGAGCTGCTTCGTGCTGTTCGCACTCGCCTTTGCGCTTGTGCTGAAGGTCAACCGGATCTTCAACTTCGCACAGGCCGCCGTGATGACGACGGCGTTTTATGCGGCATATACGGTGGTCGGCCTGGCGAGCGGTCCGGGCTGGGCCGGCCTGCTCGCCGGCGTCGCCGGGGCGGTGGCCATGTCCGCGGTGCTTGAACTGTTCGGCTTCCGGGCGCTGCGCCGCCGGCAGGCCTCGTCCATGTTCGTCTTCATTTTCACGTTGATCGTCTCCGAGCTGATCTCCTACGTCGCGATGCTGATTTACGGCACCTGGCCGGCCACCATTTTTCCCTCGCTGTTCTGGCCGGTGACGCTGGTCGGCACTATCGCGGTGAGCCAGTGGGATCTGATGGCGCTCGGCGGCACGGCGGTGGTGCTGGCGGCGACCTTCGCTTTCCTGCGCTGGTCGCGGACCGGGCAGTCGATGACGGCGGTCGCCGACAACCCCGATCTCGCCGAGTTCTACGGCATTGCCAGGGATCGTGTGTTTCTCGCGGCGATGCTTCTCTCCGGGCTGATCGCCGGCTTTTCGATGTTCCTGTACGGCACCCGGGCGCAGGTGCAGCCGGGCAGCGCGATCGAGCTTCTGCTGTTTGCAGTTGCCGCGACCATCATCGGCGGCATCGGCAATCTCGCCGGTGCGGTCGTTGCGGCCTTCGTCCTCGCCATCATCCAGAACGGCAGCGTGCTGTTCATCCCGTCGGAGTGGCAGGGATTTCTGCTCTACGCCTTCCTGTTCCTCGCGATCGTGCTGTTCCCGCGCGGCGTGCGCTTGCCGCAGCGCAAGCGGCTGGTCCGGCGCACGCCGGCGCCGGCGCTCGGTCCGGCGGAGTCGTAGCCGTGGAATATCTCTACACCCTCGCCATCCTGATGGCGCTCTATGTGATCCTTGCCGCGAGCTTCAATTTCGTGATCGGCTATGGCGGCCTGATCTCCATCGCGCATCCCGTGTTCTACGCCATCGGCGCCTACGCGTCGGCGCTGCTGGCGCGCGACGCCGGATGGCCCATTCCGCTGGCGATCGTCGCCGGCGCGCTCGTGGCTCTGCTGGCGTCGATCCTGGTCGCGGTGCCGTCGGTGCGCATTTCCGGGGATTATCTGCTGATTGCCAGCATCGGCTTTCAGCTCGGCGTGCTCGAGGCGATCAAGAATATCGGCTGGACCGGCGGTGCCGGCGGCCTGACCAATATCCCCGCCCTGCTCGCGCCGGGCAGCAATCACGCGATCTACGTCGCGCTCACCATCGCGGTCGCCATCGCCACGGTGGTGCTGCTGCGCTGGATCAGCCGCGGCCCATACGGTCGTGCGATGAGTGCGATGCGCGACGACGAGCTCGCCTTCGCGGCACTCGGCCGCAATGCGCTGGCCATGAAGGTTGCGATCTTCGCGCTCGGCTCGGGCCTGGCGGGCCTCGCGGGCGGACTCTACGCGCACTATTTCCGTTTCCTGGCGCCGGGGCAGTTCGACATCCTGCAATCGGCGGCCTTGCTGACGATGGTCGTCGTCGGCGGCCTGCGCAGCACGTGGGGGCCGATTCTCGGCGCAATCGTGCTCGAAGCGCTGCCGCAGGCGATCACCTTCCTCGATCTTCCCCCGAGTCTGCTGGGTCCGCTGCAGGGCATCCTGTTCACCGGGCTCGTGCTGATCTTCATGTTCGCCCGCCCGCAGGGCCTGATCCCGGCCGGCGACATCTGGCGCGGGCGCAAGGCGATGGCCACCGATGCCCGCCGGGCTTGAAGTCCGCGGCCTGTGCAAACGCTTCGGCGGCATCGTCGTCGCCGACGCGATGGAGCTCGATCTCGCGCCCGGTCGCATCGTCGGGCTGATCGGTCCGAACGGCGCGGGAAAAACCTCGTTCTTCAATCTGGTCACCGGCGTTGTCCGGCCGGATGGCGGCAGGGTCAGCCTGGATGGGCGGGCTCTCACCGGCCTGCACATCCATCAGCGGGCACGGCTCGGGCTCAGCCGTACCTGGCAGAACCTGCGCCTGTTTCCCTCGCTCTCCGTGCTCGACAATCTGCTGATCGGGGCTCGGGTCTACCCCGGCGAAAGCCTGCCAGCGCTGATCGCCGGTCCGGGCCGCCTTCGCCGCGCCGAAGCCGCGGATCGCACGCAGGCGCTCGACATCCTTGAACGCATGGGCCTCGCCGGCGTCGCCCACACCGATGTGGCGAGCGTGCCGTTCGGCCAGCAGAAGCTGGTCGGCGTGGCGCGCGCGCTGATGAACGAACCGCGCTGCCTGCTGCTCGATGAACCGATGGCCGGGGTGGAGGGGCACGCCTACGAAGCGATCCAGGACGTGGTGCGCCGGCTCGCCGCCCGCGGCATCGCGGTCTGCGTTGTCGAGCATAACGTGGCCTTCATCCGCGACCTCTGCGACGAGGGAGTGTTCATGTTCGCGGGCAAGGTGCTGGCGCGCGGCAGCGTCGAAGACCTGATCGCCGATCCGCGCCTCACAGAACTCTATTTCGGGACCTGACGCGGTGCTGGAGATCGATCGCGTCACCGCCCGCTACGGTCCGCTCACTGCGTTGCGTGACGTGACCCTGACCGCGCAAGCGGGGTCCCGCATCGGGATTTTCGGCCACAACGGCGCCGGCAAAACCACGCTGCTGCGCTGCATCGTCGGCGCGCACGTGCCGGCGAGCGGCGCGATCCGGTTCGACGACCGGCCGATCGCCGCCGGTCATGTGCCGGAGAACGTGCGGCGCGGCATCGCCTTCGTCGCGCAGGGGCACAACGTGTTTCCGAACCTGTCGGTCGAACGCAATCTGCGCATTTCCGGCCTGCTGTTCGACATGCGCTTCATGCAGGACGTGCTGAAAATCTTTCCGGTGCTGCAGGAGCGGCGCAGCCAGCGCGCCGGTTCGATGTCGGGCGGCGAGCAGCAGATGCTGGCGCTCGGCATGGCGCTGATGACGCAGCCGAAATGGCTTCTGCTCGATGAGCCCTCCACCGGGCTGGCGCCGGTGATCGTGCGTGACCTCATGCGCAAGTTGCGCGAGATCAACGAGACATTGGGCACCGGGCTGATCATCGTCGAGCAGAATGTGCCGGCGACGCTGAAGGCGGTGGAACACGCCGTGATCCTGAAATCGGCCGCGGTGGTGTTCGACGCGACGGCGAGCGAACTCGCGCAAAGATCGGATTTCTGGCAATGGTTCTGAACGCGAAACCGGACGCCCGCGCGCAAACGGCCGAGGCGATGCGGCGGCTGGCCGACTGGGCGGCCGGGCCGGAGGCGCGCCGTGCGGCGGCACCGGTGCGGCGGCGCGCGGCGGTGATCCTCGCCGACGATCTCGGCGCGATGGTCG
>JAFAYM010000137.1 GCA_019240395.1 Acidisphaera sp.
TGAAATCCTTCGGTCTGGTTTCCAACGTCGCGCTGTTCCCGCAGGGCGCCCCGCCGGGAATTGCGCCCCGTTCGCCGCGGCCGCTCACTCCCGGTGAGGCGCCGCTGATCGGCTGCTACGGCTTCTTTCTGCCGAACAAGGGCATCGGCCAGCTGATCGAGTCGGTGGCGATCCTGCGCCGGCGGTGGCCGGGCGCCCGCCTGCGCCTGGTCAACGCCGAATACGACGCGCCGGAATCCGCCGCCGAGATCGCGGCGTGCCGCGCAGTCGCTCAGGCGTGCGGCCTGGATGCGGTGGAATGGGTGACCGACTTTCTGCCTCAGGAACGTTCGCTCGCCCTGCTCTCGGAGTGCGACGTGGTGGCGCTGCCGTATCGGGCGTCGACGGAGGCCTCCAGCGCCGCCCTGCGCACGGCCCTCGGCGGGGGCGCTCCGGTCATGGTGACGCCGCTCGCGCTGTTCGACGAGGCGGGTGATGCCTGCGCGCGCTGCGGCGGCACCGACGCCGCGGCCATCGCCGACGGGCTGGACGGCTTGCTGGCGGATCGGGCCCGGCGCGTGCAGACGCAGGCGGCGGCGCAGCAATGGCTGGCCGACCGCGCGTGGAGCCTGATCGCCCGGCGGATGCAGGGGATGCTGCTGGGGCTGGCGGCGCCGGCGGGAGACGCGGGCCGCGTTGACCTCGGGCCGGCTTTCACCGAAGCTCCGGCGGAGCGACCGGTCTGAACGAGATGAACCGGGTCCACTTCGCACTCGTCGCGCTCATCGCTTTGCTCAGCTTCGCCATTGCCGCAGAACTGAGGGAGATGGCGGAGCTAAAACAGGCGCTGCAGGAGCGCCCGCCGGCTTCCGCCGCGAGCCCAACCGCTCCGGCGGGGTCGCCGACGGCGTCGCCCGCCGATGTGGACCACAGCGCAGAACTGGCCTCGACGCTGCAGCAGCGACCGCTGTTCAGCCCCGATCGCCGACCGCCGGCCGGACCGGAGGTTCGCGGAGCGACTGCGCAACCCCTGCCCCGGCTCACCGGCATCATGGTCACCGCGACCGAGCGGCGCGTGATTTTCGCCGGCGACGACAAGCCGCTGGTGCTTCAGGAGGGCGATCGGCTCGGCGCGTTCAGCGTCACCTCGATCGCGGTGGGAAAAGTGACGGTGCTCGGCCCCGGCGGGGCGCAGGTGTTGCAGCCGAGCTTCTCGAGCACGCCGGCTGCCGCGGCGCCGGCGACTGTGCCGGCGGCCCCGTCCATCCTGGAGACGTTGCAGCAGGGTCATCCCCCGACGGTCGCGCTGCCGCCACCGCCGACGGTGGAGAGCATGATGGACCGAAGGCAGGCGGAGGCCGACGCGGCGAGAGCGCACGGCCGCCCGCGCCCATAGCCTCACCGCAACGTTACATCACATCCATCTCCGGCAAGGCAGCCGCAGCATCCGGCTGATCGGCGGCTGCGTAGGGATCAGGCGCTCAGCGCAATCATCCCTGCAGGAGAGTTCCCTCCATGACCGAGACCACCTCTGGCCACGAGCCAGCGGCCGCGGCTACCGTGGATCGCCGCAACCTATTCAAGCGCGTCGGCGCGGGTGTCGCCGGCGCCGCCGCGGCGGCGTCGCTGGCGACCGGCGCGTTGTCGCTGACCAGCGCGCCGGCGGTGGCGCAATCCGCCGGCGACGCCAACGTCTTCAACTTTGCACTGAACCTCGAATACCTCGAAGCGGAGTACTACCTGCGCGGGGTCACCGGCTCGGGCTTGCCGAGCGGGCTCACCTCCGGTGCCGGCTTCGCCAACACGGTCACCGGCGGCAGCCTCGTGCCGTTCCAGACGCCGGCGCTCGCCTACTACTTCCAGCGCATCGCCAATGACGAGCTGGCCCACGTGGAGTTCATCCGCGCCGTGCTCGGAAGCGCGGCCGTCGGCGAACCGGCGATCGACCTGATGCAGAGCTTCACCACGGTGGCGATCGCCGCCGGCCTGATCGTGCCCGGGCAGACCTTCAATCCGTTCTCGAGCGAAGTGAACTTTCTTGTCGGCGCCTACATCTTCGAGGATGTCGGTGTCACCGCCTATGCCGGTGCTGCCGCCTCTCTGACGGTCCCCGCCAATATCTCCTACGCCGCGAGCATCCTGGCGACCGAAGCGTACCACTCCGGCGGAATTCGCGGCTTCTTGTCCGACATCGGCGGCGGTGCGGCGACGAACGCCATCTCCGCTCTGCGGGCATCGCTGTCCGGAGTGGGGGACAACGGCACCAACTACAACGGCAATCCGTTCAACTTCGTCAACGCCGACATCAACGCGCAAGCGTTCCGACGCACGCCGTCACAGGTGCTGCGGATCGTCTATGGCGGCGGCGCGACCGGTGGCGCGTTCTTCCCGCGCGGCGTGAACGGCGCGATCACGTCCTGAAGACAGGAAAGCCGAGGGGCGAACCCCCTCGGCTTTTTGCTTGCCCCGCGGGATTACTGCTTCGGCGCGGGCGTACCGGTCGCGGCGCCGCCGGCGGAGGCAGCGGCCGATCCCGACTGGCCGGGATGCTGATTGGCGTCGAGCTGGCCGCTGTTCAGGCGATCGACCTGCGAATCCCCGGTGTTGTTGCCGGCGTCGTTGCGGTGGTCGACGTTGCTGTAAGGCTGGTCGGCATTGGCCGCCCGCCCCGGGCTCGGCGCCAGTCCGACCCCCAAGGCCAGAGCCAGAGCCGACACGAGCGCGAGAGCCTTCATCATGGGATTCCCCTGAGACGGTGGTGGAAGCTTGACAACGCGCGGCCCTGGGGAACGATCCCTCCAACCCCGGGGGGAACGCATGAACCTGTTCAGATCGCTGCAAGCGCGCGAGGCAGCCGGCAAGCCGGTCCGGGTCGGCCTGATCGGCGCCGGAAAGTTCGGCTCGATGTTCCTCAGCCAGGTGCCGCGCACCCCCGGGCTGCACCTCCTCGGCATCGCCGATCTATCGCCGGCGCGGGCACGCCAGTCCCTGGAGCGGGTGGGCTGGCCGGCCGAGCGCCACGCCGCGTCCTCCTTTGCCGAGGCGGCGCGGACCGGGGGCACGTTCGTCCAGGACGATGCCGAGGCGCTGATCGCGGCCGATGGGCTCGACGTGGTGATCGACGCGACCGGCAGTCCCGCCGCCGGCATCCGCCACGCACTGCTGTGCTGCCGCCACCGCCGGCACATCGTCATGGTCAACGTCGAGGCCGACGTGCTTGCCGGCCCGCTGCTGGCGCGGCGGGCGGCGGAGGCTGGCATCGTCTATTCCATGGCCTATGGCGACCAGCCCGCGCTGATCGCGGAGATGGTGGACTGGGCGCGTGCCATCGGCCTGGACGTGGTGTGCGCGGGCAAGGGGACGAAATACCTGCCGGCCTACCACCAATCGACGCCGGACACGGTGTGGGGCCATTACGGCTTCAGCGCCGAGCAGGTGGCCTCCGGCGACTTCAACGCGCAGATGTTCAATTCCTTCCTCGACGGCACGAAATCGGCGATCGAAATGGCGGCGGTGGCCAATGCCACGGGCCTGCTGCCGGCCGGCGAAGGACTGGGTTTTCCGCCCTGCGGCGTCGACGACCTGCCGAGCGTGCTGCGGCCGCGCGGCGACGGCGGCATCCTCGGGCACAAGGGGACGGTGGAAGTGGTTTCCTCGCTCGAGCGCGATGGCCGGCCGGTGTTTCGCGACCTGCGCTGGGGCGTCTATGTCGTGTTCGAGGCGTCGACCGATTATGTCCGCGACTGCTTCGCCCAGTACGGCCTGCACACCGACGCCAGCGGCCGCTACGCCGCGATGTACAAGCCGTATCACCTGATCGGCCTGGAGCTCGGCATCTCCGTCGCCAGCGTGGCACTGCGCGGCGAGCCGACCGGCAGTGCCAGCGGCTTTCGCGGCGATGCGGTCGCCACCGCCAAGCGGGCGCTGCGGGCGGGCGAGCGGCTCGATGGCGAGGGCGGGCACATGGTGTACGGGCGGCTGATGCCGGCGGCCGACTCGCTGGCCTGTGGCGGACTGCCGATCGGCCTGGCGCACGACATGGTGCTGCAGCGCCCCGTTGCGGCGGGGGAGACCGTCCGCTGGAGCGACGTGGCGATCGACGACAGCCGCGAGGCGGTGCGCGTGCGCCGCGAGATGGAGGCGATGTTTCGCGAGGAGGCGGTCGCTGCATGAAAGCGGTCGGCTACACCGAACGCCTGCCGATCGAGGACGAGCGCGCGCTCCTCGATCTCGATCTGCCCGACCCGGTGCCGGGTCCGCGAGACCTCCTGGTCCGGGTGGCGGCGATCTCGGTCAATCCGCGCGACATCAAGAGCCGCAAGAGCACCGAGCCGTCGGCCGGGCAGCCCGTCATTCTCGGTTATGACGCTTCCGGCACGGTCGAGGGGGCGGGTTCCTCGGTCACGCTGTTCCGGCCGGGCGACGCGGTGTTCTACGCCGGCGTGCTGAACCGCCCGGGGTCGAACGCCGAGCTGCAATGCGTCGATGAGCGGATCGTCGGACGCAAGCCGGCCTCGCTCGACCACGCCGCCGCGAGTTCGCTGCCGCTCACCGCGCTGACCGCATGGGAGATGCTGTTCGACCGGCTCGGCATCGAGCGGCATGGCGGGGCCGGACAGGCGCTGCTGATCCTGGGCGGCGCCGGCGGTGTGCCCTCGATCGCCATCCAGCTCGCCCGTGCGCTGACCGGACTGACGGTGGTGGCGAGCGCGTCGCGGCCGGAGAGCGAGCGCTGGGTGCGCGAATGCGGTGCGCAGCACGTCATCGACCACCACAAGAAGCTGCACGATCAGGTCAAGGCGCTCGGCATCGCGCCGATCCGCTACGTCTTCTCCACGCACACCGATGCGCGGGTCTGGGCGGAGATCGCGCGGCTGATCGCGCCGCAAGGAAAATTCGGCCTGATCGACGATCCCGAGCCGCTCGACCTCCGGCTGATGAAGATGAAGAGCGTGTCGATCCATTGGGAGGCGATGTTCACCCGGCCGATGTTCGCGACCGAGGACATGATCCGCCAGCATGAGATCCTGACCGAGGTCGCCGGCCTGGTGGATCGCGGCGCGCTGCGCCCGACGGCGGCGCAGAATTTCGGCGCGCTCAATGCCGGCAACCTTCGCCGCGCCCATGCGGCGATCGAGCGGGGCGACGTTATCGGCAAAATCGTGCTGACCGGATTCTGAACCCATGCTGACCCCCGATCAGCTCCAGGCGGCATCCGACCTGCTGTTCCGTCACTGGGAGGAGGGAGCGTCGCTGCCCTGCCTGCCCGAACATCTGCGGCCGCGCAGCCGTGTCGAGGGCTACGCCATCCAGGCGCTGCTGGAGCAGCGCAGCCGCCATCGCCTGTTCGGCTGGAAGATCGCTGCCACCAGCAATGCCGGACAGAGGCATATCAATGTCGACGGTCCGCTCGCCGGCCGCCTGCTCGCGGAGCGGGCTCGCGAGAGCGGCGCCGAGCTGGAGATCGGCGCCAACCGGATGCTGGTGGCGGAGGCCGAGTTCGCCTTCCGCATGGAGGAAAGCCTGCTGCCGCGGGAGGCGCCGTACAGCATG
>JAFAYM010000161.1 GCA_019240395.1 Acidisphaera sp.
GGCCGGCACACGCCGTTCTTCACCAACTACCGGCCGCAATTCTATTTCCGCACCACCGACGTGACCGGCATCGTGCAGCTGCCGGAGGGCACCGAGATGGTGATGCCGGGCGACAACGTCTCGATGGATGTCGACCTGATCGCGCCGATCGCCATGGACGAGGGGCTGCGCTTCGCCATCCGCGAAGGCGGCCGCACCGTCGGGGCCGGCGTCGTCGCGAAGATCGTCGCCTGACCGGCCGGGAGAGCGGCGGGACCGGACCGCGCAGGAAAAAGACCCAAAAAAAGACCATGGACAACCAGAACATCCGCATCCGCCTGAAGGCGTACGATCACCGCGTGCTGGACAACAGCACCAAGGAGATCGTCAACACGGCGAAGCGCACCGGTGCGCGGGTACGCGGACCGATCCCGCTGCCGACGCATATCGAGCGCTTCACCGTCAACCGCTCCCCGCATGTCGACAAGAAGAGCCGCGAGCAGTTCGAGATCCGCACGCATCGCCGGCTGCTCGACATCGTCGAACCGACGCCGCAGACCGTGGACGCGCTGATGAAGCTCGACCTCGCCGCCGGCGTCGATGTCGAGATCAAGCTGTAAGGCGTGACGGCGATGCGCACCGGATTGCTGGCGAAGAAGCTCGGGATGACCCGGCTGTTCAGGGATGACGGCACGCACGTGCCGGTCACCGTGCTGCATCTCGACCAGCTGCAGGTGGTGGATTCGCGCAGCGTCGAGCGCGACGGCTACACCGCGCTGCAGCTCGGCTGGGGGCGCGCCAAGGTGAAGAACGTCTCCAAGCCGAACCGCGGCCACTACGCCCGCGCCAAGGTCGAGCCGAAGCGCAAGCTGGTCGAATTCCGGGTCTCCGCCGATGCGCTGCTGGAGCCGGGGGTCAGCCTGTCGGCGGCGCATTTCCTGGTCGGCCAGAAGGTCGACGTCACCGGCACCTCCAAGGGCAAGGGCTTCGCCGGGTCGATGAAGCGCTGGAACTTCTCCGGGCTCGAGGCCAGTCACGGCGTGTCGATCAGCCATCGCAGCCACGGCTCCACCGGCAACCGGCAGGATCCCGGCCGCACCTTCAAGAACAAGAAGATGGCGGGTCATCTCGGCGCCGAGCGCATCACCACCTTGAATGTCGAGGTGGCGGCGGTTGACCCGGAGAAGGGCCTGCTGATGATCCGCGGCGCGGTGCCGGGTGCCGCCGGCGGATGGGTGCTGGTGCGCGATGCGATCAAGCGCGCGCGCCCGGCCGAGGCGCCGTATCCGGCGGCGCTGGTCGAAGCCGCGGCGGCCTGAGGACGCGCCATGCAGATCGAGATCAGGACCCTCGACAACACCAGCGCCGGCATCGCCGAGCTGCCCGAGGAGATTTTCGGGCAGACGCCGCGCGCCGACATCATGGCGCGCGTGGTGCACTGGCAGCAGGCCAGGCGCCGCGCCGGCACGCACAAGACCCGCGGCATGGGCGAGGTGCAGGGCACGACCAAGAAGCCGTATCGCCAGAAGGGCACCGGCAACGCCCGCCAGGGCAGTCTGCGCGCCCCGCAGTTCCGCACCGGCGGCGTGGTGCACGGCCCGGTGGTGCGCGACCATGGCTATGATCTGCCCAAGAAGGTGCGCCGGCTCGGGCTGATTTCCGCATTGTCGCAGAAGCAGCGCGAGGGCCGGCTGGTGGTGCTCGACACCGCCGTCGGCACCGCCAGGACCAAGGATCTCGCGGCCAAGCTGAAGGCGCTGGGCTGGCAGTCCGCACTGATCGTCGACGGCGCGCCGGATCAGGGCTTTCTGCGCGCCAGCCGCAACCTGCCGTTCATCGACGTGCTGCCGACCATCGGCGCCAATGTCTATGACATCCTGCGCCACGACGTGCTGGCGCTCACCCAGACGGGTCTCGAAGGGCTGAAGCAGCGGCTCGGCATCGCGCCGGCATCGTCCGACGCGGTCGCGCCGGGGCTCGATGAGCGAGTCGCCGATGAGCGCGAAGGAGCGCCGGCATGAGCTCGGCGAACAAGAGCGCGCTGGCGGCGCGGCGGCGTGCGGCAAAGCTCAGCCGGGAGGCGATGTACGCCATCGTGCGCAACCCGGTGATCACGGAGAAGGCGACCACCGTGGGCGAGCGCAACCAGATGGTGTTCCGCGTCGCCCTCGATGCGACCAAGCCGGAGATCAAGGCGGCCATCGAGGGATTGTTCAGCGTCAAGGTGACGGCGGTGAACACGCTGATCGTCAAGGGCAAGACCAAGCGCTTCCGTGGCCGTCCCGGGCGGCGGTCGGACGTGAAGAAGGCCTACGTGGAGCTGGCGCAGGGGCAGTCCATCGACCTCTCGACCGGGCTCGCCTGAGGTAGCGGACATGGCACTGAAGAGCTTCAATCCGGTCACCCCGAGCCTGCGCGGCACGGTGCTGGTCAAGCGCAACGACCTCTGGAAGGGCAAGCCCGTCAAGGGGCTGACCGAAGGCAAGATCGGCAGTGGCGGGCGCAACAACCACGGGCGCATCACCACGCGCTTCCGCGGCGGCGGCCACAAACAGTCCTACCGGATGGTCGATTTCAAGCGGCGCAAGTTCGACGTGCCGGGCGTTGTCGAGCGGCTGGAATACGATCCGAACCGCACCGCCTTCATCGCGCTCGTCAAGTACCGCGACGGCGAGCTGGCCTACATCCTGGCGCCACAGCGGCTGCGCGCCGGCGACACCGTCGTGGCCGGGGCGCGCGCCGACATCAAGCCGGGCAACGCCATGCCGCTCGGCGCCATTCCGGTCGGCACCATCGTGCACAACATCGAGATGAAGCCCGGCGCCGGCGGCAAGATGGCGCGCGCCGCCGGCTGCTACGCCCAGCTCGTCGGCAAGGACGCCGGCTACGCCCAGGTCAAGCTGCAATCGGGCGAGCTGCGCGTGGTGCGGGCGGAGTGCATGGCGACCGTCGGCGCGGTCTCCAACCCCGACAACGCCAACATCCATATCGGCAAGGCCGGACGGCAGCGCTGGCTCGGTCGTCGGCCGCACAACCGCGGCGTGGTGATGAACCCGGTCGACCACCCGCATGGCGGCGGCGAGGGCCGCACCTCGGGCGGACGTCATCCCGTGACACCCTGGGGCAAGCCGACCAAGGGCTACAAGACGCGCGTCAACAAGCGCACCGACAGCCTGATCATCCGTCATCGCAATAAGGGGAAGGGCTGATGGCGCGTTCCGTCTGGAAGGGTCCGTTCATCGACGGCTACCTCCTCAACAAGGCCGAAACGGCGCGCGCCTCGGGCCGCAACGAGATCATCCGCATCTGGTCGCGCCGCTCGACGATCCTGCCGCAATTCGTCGGCCTGACCTTCGGCGTCTATAACGGCCACAAATTCCTGCCGGTGCAGGTGAACGAGAACATGGTCGGGCACAAATTCGGCGAGTTCTCGCCGACCCGCACCTTCACCGGCCACTCCGCCGACAAGAAGGCGAGGCGGAGCTGAGATGAGCAAGCCGAAGCATCCGCGCTTCCTCGAGGAGACCGAGGCGCAGGCGATCGTCAGCAACCTGCGGGTCAGCCCGCGCAAGCTGAACCTGGTGGCCGCGCTGATCCGCAACCGCTCGGCGGCCGATGCGGTGGCGACGCTGACCTTCAGCAAGCGGCGGATCGCCCATCAGGTGCGCAAGGCGCTGGAGAGCGCGATCGCCAATGCCGAGAACAACCACCAGCTCGATGTCGACCGGCTGGTCGTTTCGCGCGCCGAGGTCGGCCGCTCGGTGGTGATGCGTCGCATGCACGCGCGCGGCCGCGGCCGCTCCGCGCGCGTCGAGAAATGGTTCAGCCACCTGAAGATCGTGGTGGCCGAAGAGGTGCCGGAAAGCGAAGCCGCCGGCCAGGAGGCCGCATAGCATGGGTCACAAGGTCAATCCGATCGGCATGCGGGTCGGCATCAATCGCACCTGGGACAGCCGCTGGTTCGCCGGGGCGGACTATTCGCGCCTGCTCCGCGAGGACCTCAAGCTGCGCACACATCTGCGCACCAAGCTCTCCGGCGCCGGCGTGTCGCGGGTGGTGATCGAGCGCCCGGCGAAGAAGCCGCGGGTGACGATCTATGCCGCGCGGCCCGGCGTGGTGATCGGCAAGAAGGGCCAGGACATCGAGGCACTACGCCGCGATCTCGCCGCCATGGCGAAGGCCGAGGTGTCGCTGAACATCGTCGAGATCCGCAAGCCGGAGATCGACGCGACGCTGGTCGCCGAGAATATCGCCCAGCAGCTCGAGCGGCGGGTGGCGTTCCGCCGGGCGATGAAGCGCGCCGTGCAGTCGGCGATGCGGCTCGGCGCGCAGGGCATCCGGATCAATTGCGGCGGCCGGCTGGGCGGCGCCGAGATCGCCCGGACGGAGTGGTACCGCGAGGGCCGGGTGCCGCTGCACACGCTGCGCGCCGACGTCGATTACGGCACCGCGACGGCAAAGACGACGTACGGCACCTGCGGCGTGAAGGTCTGGATCTTCAAGGGCGAGATCCTGGCGCACGACCCGCTCTCGCAGGACCGCCGCGCCGCCGAACAGGCGCCGCAGCGCTAGGACCGACGACATGCTTTCCCCAAAACGCACGAAATACCGCAAGGCCCACAAGGGGCGGATCCACGGCCTGGCGAAAGGCGGCACGGCGCTGAATTTCGGCACCTACGGCCTGAAGGCGCTGGAGCCGGACCGGGTGACGGCGCGCCAGATCGAGGCGGCGCGGCGGGCCATCACCCGCGCCATGAAGCGCGCCGGACGGGTGTGGATCCGCATCTTCCCGGACGTGCCGGTGTCGATCAAGCCGGCCGAGGTGCGCATGGGCTCCGGCAAGGGCAGCCCGGAGTTCTGGGTCTGCCGGGTCAAGCCGGGCCGCGTCATGTTCGAGATCGACGGCGTCTCCGGCGATCTGGCGCGCGAGGCGCTCACGCTCGGGGCGGCGAAGCTGCCGATCAAGACCAAGTTCATCAGCCGCATCGGGGATGCCTAGGGCATGGCCAAAGCGAGCGACATCCGCGCCAGGACGCCGGACGAGCGGGCCGCGCTGCTGCTCGACCTGCGGCGCGAGCAGTTCAACCTGCGCTTCCAGCGCGCCACCGGCCAGCAGGAGGCGACAGGACGCGTGCGCCAGGTGCGGCGCGACATCGCGCGCATCAAGACGATTAGCCACGAGCAGGCGGGCCCGAAGCGGCCGCCTGCGAAAGCCTGAGGAGGAGCGCGATGCCGAGGCGCGTGCTGACGGGTCGGGTGACCAGCGACAAGATGAACAAGACGGTGACCGTGCTGGTGACCCGTCGCGTGATGCACCCGCTGTACAAGAAGTTCATCCGCCGCTCGAAGAAATACGCGGCGCACGACGAAGCCAACCAATGCCAGATCGGCGACACGGTGCGCATCATCGAGTGCCCGCCGATCAGCAAGCGCAAGACCTGGACGGTTGTGGAGCGCAACGGCCAGACGCTGAGCGACGCGCCGGCGGACGCGGTGGCGGCGGCCGAGGCGCAGCACGCCGCCGGTCCGGCGCAGGTCTAGGACACTCCGATGATCAGCGTGGAAAGCAATCTCGACGTCGCCGACAATTCGGGCGCGCGCCGGGTGCAGTGCATCAAGGTGCTGGGCGGCTCGAAGCGCAAGACCGCCTCGGTCGGCGACGTCATCGTCGTCTCGGTCAAAGAGGCGATCCCGCGCGGCAAGGTGAAGAAGGGCGACGTGCACCAGGCGGTGATCGTGCGCACGTCGTTTCCGGTGCGCCGTCCGGACGGCAGCGCCATCCGCTTCGACCGCAACGCCGCGGTGCTGATCACCAAGCAGCAGGAGCCGATCGGCACCCGCATCTTCGGCCCGGTGGTGCGCGAGCTGCGGGCGCGGCGTTTCATGAAGATCATCAGTCTCGCCCCCGAGGTGCTGTGATGGCGGCGAAGATCCGCAAGGGCGACCGCGTGGTGGTGATCAGCGGCGCCGAGAAGGGCAAGCGCGGCGAGGTGCTGCGGGTGATCCCCAAGGAGAACCGCGCGGTGGTGCAGGGCATCGCCACGGCCAAGCGGCACACCAAGCCGCGCGGCATGGGGCAGCCCGGCGGCATCGTCGAGCGCGAGGCGGCGATCCACCTGTCGAACCTGATGCTGCTCGACCCGAAGAACGACAAGCCGACGCGCGTCGCCTTCCGGGTGCTGGAGGGCGGGCGCAAGACGCGGGTGGTGCGCGCCACCGGCGACGTCATCGAGGACTGAGGGCGCGATGAGCGAGACCATGGAGAGATCGATGCCGCGGCTGCAGCGGCGCTACCTCGAGGAGGTGCGCGGCGCGCTGCAGCAGGAGTTCGGCTACCGCAACCCGATGCAGGTGCCGCGGCTCGAGAAGATCGTCATCAACATGGGCGTCGGCGAGGCGGCCGGCGACCAGAAGAAGCTCGACGCGGCGGTCGGCGAGCTGGCGCTGATCGCCGGGCAGAAGCCGGTGAAGACGCTGGCCAAGAAGGCGATCGCCGGCTTCAAGATCCGCGCCGGCCTGCCGATCGGCTGCAAGGTGACGCTGCGCCGCGTGCGGATGTACGAGTTCCTCGATCGCCTGGTCACCATCGCCCTGCCGCGGGTGCGCGACTTCCGCGGCATCGCCGCCGGGCGCGGCTTCGACGGGCGCGGCAATTTCGCCATGGGGCTGCGCGAGCAGATCGTGTTTCCCGAGATCAACTACGACCGGGTGGATGCGATCCGCGGCATGGACATCGTCTTCGTTACCACGGCGCGGACCGACGCCGAGGCCAAGGCGCTGCTGCGCGCCTTCGACGTGCCGTTCGCGAGTTGAAGGGAAAACCGCCGGCGGTCCCGGCAGGTTCCGGAGGATAGAGCAGAGCATGGCGAAGACGTCGCAGATCAACCGCAACCAGATGCGCAGCCGCATGGCCGCGCGCGATCGCGCCAAGCGCGCGGCGCTGAAGGCGATCGTGATGGACCGCACCTTGCCGGTGGAGGATCGGTTCAACGCGACCTTGCGGCTGGCGCAGCTGCCGCGCAACGGTGCCGCCGGCCGGGTCCGGCTGCGCTGCGAGATGACCGGGCGGGCGCGGGCGAACTACCGCAAGTTCAAGCTCTCGCGCATCGCCATCCGCGAGCTGGCCAGCAGCGGGCAGATCCCCGGCATGATCAAGGCGAGCTGGTAAGGGGGCCGCATGTCACTCTCCGATCCGCTCGGCGACATGCTGACGCGCATCCGCAATGCGCAGCACTCGCGGCACGCCAGCTGCCTGGCGCCGGCCTCGAAGCTGCGGGCCAACGTGCTGGAGGTGCTCAAGCGCGAGGGCTTCATCCGCGGCTTTTCCGCCGAGGAGTTGCGTCCCGGCGTGGCGCAGCTGCGCATCGAGCTGAAGTACAATGAGGGCGAGCCGGTGATCAAGGAGATCACCCGGGTGTCCAAGCCGGGCCGGCGGGTCTATTCGAAGATCCGCGAGATGCCGCGCGTCTATGCCGGGCTCGGCATCTCGATACTGTCGACGCCGCGCGGCGTGCTGAGCGACGCCGAGGCGCGCGCCGCCAATGTCGGCGGCGAAGTTCTGTGCCGGGTGTTCTGATGTCGCGCGTAGGAAAATACCCCGTGGAGATCCCGTCCGGCGTGGCCGTCGCGGTGGCCGACGGCGTGCTGACCGCGAAGGGCCGGCTCGGCGAGCTGAAGCTGCCGCTCACCGACCATGTCGAGGCGGCGGTCGAGGGCAATCGCGTCACCATCACGCCGCGCAGCAACGAGCCGCAGGCGCGGATGATGTGGGGCACCACCCGCGCGCTGGTGGCGAACATGGTGAAGGGCGTTTCGACGGGCTACACCAAGTCGATGGAGATCACCGGCACCGGCTTCCGCGCCGCCGTGCAGGGCGGCAACCTGGTGGTCAATCTCGGCTTCTCGCACGACGTGGTGTTCCCGGTTCCCGAAGGGATCAGGATCACCACGCCGCGGCCGACGGCGATCACGGTCGAGGGCGTGGACAAGCGCCTGGTGGGGCAGGTGGCGGCGGAGATCCGCTCCTATCGCCCGCCGGAGCCCTACAAGGGCAAGGGCGTGCGATACGACACCGAGACGATCCGGTGCAAGGAAGGCAAGAAGAAGTGAGCGCGATCGAGGAGCTTCGGGAGCGGCGGCGCGAGCGCCTGCGCTTTTCGCTGCGCCGCAAGGCGGCGGGGCGTCCGCGCCTGTCGGTGTTCCGCTCGAGCAAGCATATGTATGCGCAGATCATCGACGATGCGGCGGGGCGCACCCTGGCGGCGGCGTCCAGCCTCGATCGCGATCTGCGCGAGCGGCTGAAGACCGGCGCCGATCGCGAGGCGGCGGCAGCAGTCGGCCGGCTGATCGCCGAGCGCGCGGTCGCCGCCGGTGTCACGCAGGTGGTGTTCGATCGCGGCGCCTATCTCTATCACGGGCGCGTCCGCGCGCTCGCCGAGGCTGCCCGTGAGGGCGGCCTGGCGTTCTGAGGAAAAGCCATGGCAAGGGACGCACGGGACGGCCGCAGCCGCGATCGGGACCGCGACGGCGGCGATGACCTGATCGACAAGCTGGTCACCATCAACCGCGTCGCCAAGGTGGTGAAGGGCGGGCGGCGTTTCGCCTTCGCGGCACTGGTGGTGGTCGGCGACCAGAAGGGCCGCGTCGGCTTCGGCGCCGGCAAGGCGCGCGAGGTGCCGGAGGCGATCCGCAAGGCGACGGAGCGCGCCAAGCGGGGGATGATCCGGGTGCCGATGAAGGAGGGCCGCACCCTGCATCACGATGTGCACGGCAATTACGGCGCCGGGCACGTGGTGCTGCGCGCCGCCACCGCCGGCACCGGCATCATCGCCGGCGGACCGCTGCGGGCGGTGTTCGAGACGCTCGGGATCGGCGACGTGGTGGCCAAGAGCCTGGGCAGCCGCAACCCGCACAACATGGTCAAGGCGACCTTCGACGCGCTGCAGCGCTGCGCCAGCCCGCGAACGGTGGCGACGCGGCGCGGCAAGAAGGTGTCCGACCTGCTGGGCCGCCGCGATGCGGCGCCGGTGGTGCAGGAGACGGCCGATGCCTAGGAAGATCAGGGTGACGCAGACCGGCTCGGGCAACGGCCGCAAGCCCGGCCAGCAGGCGACACTGATCGGGCTCGGGCTGAACCGGCTGCGGCGGGTGCGCGAGCTGGAGGATACGCCGGCGGTGCGCGGCATGATCCGCAGGGTGGCGCATCTCGTGCATGTCGAAGAGCCGTCCGGGGAGCCGTCCGATGAAGCTCAATGAGCTGCGCGACAACGCCGGGGCGCGGCTGAAATCCAAGCGACTGGGCCGGGGCATCGGTTCGGGCAAGGGCAAGACGTCGGGCAAGGGCGTGAAGGGGCAGAAGGCGCGCGAGGGCGTGGCGCTGAACGGCTTCGAGGGCGGCCAGCTGCCGATCTACCGCCGTCTGCCGAAACGCGGCTTCGTCAATGTGTTCCGCAAGGTCTATGCCCCGGTGAACCTGGGCGCCCTGGAAAAGGCGATCGCCGCCGGCAGGCTCGATGCCGGTCAGGAGATCACCGAGGCGACGCTGCGCGAGGCCGGCCTGGTTCGTGGCGGCAAGGTGGCCGGCGTGCGTCTGCTGGCCACCGGCGAGATCACGCGCGCAGTAAAGATTACGGTCTCCGGCGCGTCCACGGCGGCGGTAGCCGCTGTGGAAAAAGCCGGCGGAACGGTCGCTACCAAGTAAAGGGTTCCAAGAGGCGACGGCCCATCGCGCGAAGGCGCGCGCAACGGACTTGGCGGAGATCCAGAGGCAGAGCCGTCTGGTGGGGCGCGGGGCAAAGCCCCGCTTGCTTCCTCATGTGACGCGACGGCACAATACCCGCCCAAGGTGAGGAAATAGCATGGCCTCGGCGGCCGAGCAGCTTGCGGCGAATCTCAATCTCGGCGTGCTGTCCAAGGCGACCGAGCTCAAGAAGCGCATCTGGTTCACCCTGGGCGCGCTGATCGTCTACCGCGTCGGCACCTACATCCCGGTTCCCGGCGTCGACGCCTCGGTGATGGGTGAGTTGCTGCAGCAGCATGGCGGCGGCATTCTCGGCATGTTCGACATGTTCACCGGCGGTGCGCTCGGCCGGATGACGGTGTTCGCGCTCAACATCATGCCCTACATCAGCGCCAGCATCATCGTGCAGCTGATGACGGCGGCGGTGCCGCAGCTCGAGAGCCTCAAGAAAGAGGGCGAGAGCGGGCGCAAGAAGATGAACCAGTACACCCGGTATCTCACCGTGGTGATCGCCATGTTCCAGTCCTACGGCATCGCCGTCGGGCTGGAGAGCATGCGCGGCGCCATCGGTCCGGCAGTGATCGATCCCGGGGTGTTCTTCCGCCTCTCCTGCGTCGTCACGCTGGTCGGCGGCACGATGTTCCTGATGTGGGTGGGCGAGCAGATCACGGCGCGCGGCGTCGGCAACGGCACCAGCCTGATCATCTTCGCCGGCATCGTCGCCAATTTGCCGCACGCCATGGCGAACCTGCTGGAACTCGGCCGCACCGGCGCGCTGTCGCCGGTGTTCATCGTGGCGTTCATGGTGATCGCGGTGGCGGTGATCGCCTTCATCGTGTTCATGGAGCGGGCGCAGCGGCGGATCGTGGTGCAGTATCCGAAGCGCCAGGTCGGCACGCGGATGTTCGGCGGCGACTCCACGCACATGCCGCTGAAGGTGAACACGTCCGGGGTGATCCCGCCGATCTTCGCCAGCTCGATACTGCTGATCCCGGCGACGATCGCCGGATTTTCCAGCGGCTCCGGCCCGGCCTGGGTGGGCTGGATCTCCGCCGAGCTGGCGCACGGCCAGCCGCTATACATGGCGATGTACGCGGCCATGATCATCTTCTTCTCCTATTTCTACACGGCGGTGGTGTTCAACCCGCAGGAGACGGCGGACAACCTGAAGAAATACGGCGGCTTCATCCCCGGCATCCGGCCCGGCAGCAACACGGCTGACTATTTCGACTACGTGCTGACCCGGCTGACCACGGTCGGCGCGCTCTATGTCGCGGCGGTCTGCCTGCTGCCGGAGATCCTGATCAGCCGCTACGGGGTGCCGTTCTATTTCGGCGGCACCAGCCTGATGATCATCGTTTCGGTGAGCATGGACACGGTGACGCAGGTGCAGTCGCATCTGCTGGCGCACCAGTACGAAGGGCTGATCCGCAAGGCGCGGGTGAAGGGACGCAACAGGTGAGGGGGTCGGGCAGGTGAAGTCCCGCCTGAACCTGATCGTGCTCGGGCCTCCGGGGGCGGGCAAGGGCACGCAGGCGAAGCGCCTGGAAGACCGCTACGGCGTCGCGCAGATCTCGACCGGCGACATGCTGCGCGGCGAGGTGGCGGCGGGCAGCGAAATCGGCCGCCAGGCCGAGGCGATCATGGAGGCGGGCGGCCTGGTGTCCGACGAGATCATCATCGCCATGCTGAGCCACCGCGTCGCCCAGCCGGATTGTGCGCGCGGCTTCATCCTCGACGGCTTTCCCCGCACCGAGGGCCAGGCAGAGGCGCTCGACGTCATGCTCGCCGGCCACGGGCTGATGCTCGACGCGGTGATCGAACTGAAGGTCGACGAGGCGGCGCTGACCGAGCGGATCGTCGGGCGCTTCACCTGCGATCGCTGCGGCGCCAGCTACCACGACCGGTTCAAGCAGCCGCGCGTGCCCGGCGTCTGCGATCTGTGCGGCAGCACGGAGTTCAGCCGGCGCGCCGACGACAACCGCGAAACGGTGGTGGCCCGCCTCGCCGCGTATCGCGAGCAGACCGAACCGATCCTGCCGCACTACCGCTCGCTTGGGCGGCTCTATTCGCTGGACGGCATGGCCAGCATCGAGACCGTGGCGGCGGAGATCGAGCGGGTGCTCGAGAGCCTTCCGGACGTTCCAGACAGGAAAGAGGAAGGTGAGGGGCTCTGCTCCTCAACCCCGTCAAAGGCGGAGCCTTTGAAATCCGCTACTTAAGAGATCTCACGCAAAATTGACCACCGGTCGTTGACTCGGCGCCGACCGGCTCTATATTCCGCGCTTCGGCGGCGCCCGGGAGCCCGGGTCCTTCCGTTTGCTCATCATCCCGAACCCTCACGCGCTCGCGCAGGCCGCGGCGTTCAGGAGTGTCAAGCGTGGCGCGCATTGCCGGGGTCAACATCCCGACCAACAAGCGGGTGACCGTCAGCCTGCGATACATCTACGGCATCGGGCCTTCCAAGGCCCAGGAAATCTGCGGCCGGCTCGGCATCCCCGCCGAACGCCGGGTCAACCAGCTGAGCGACGACGACGTGCTGCGCATCCGCGAAGTGATCGACCGCGAATACCGCGTCGAAGGCGATTTGCGCCGGGAAGTCGCGATGAACATCAAGCGGCTGATGGACCTCGGCTGCTACCGCGGCCTGCGCCATCGCCGCGGCCTGCCGGTGCATGGCCAGCGCACCCACACCAACGCCCGCACCCGCAAGGGCAAGGCGGTGCCGATCGCCGGCAAGAAGAAGGTGACGAAGTAGGGCCTGCGTCCCCTTCCCTGCGCAGACCCATCGCCGCACCGAAGCGGCCCGAAACCGACAGGATCATCCCAGCATGGCGAAGCCCGCCACGACCACGCGTCCCCGCAGAAAGGAGCGCAAGAACATCACGTCAGGCGTCGCCCACGTGGCCGCGACGTTCAACAACACGGTGATCACCATCACCGACGCCCAGGGCAACACCATCGCCTGGTCATCGAGCGGCAGCCAGGGCTTCAAGGGCAGCCGCAAATCGACGCCCTACGCCGCGCAGGTCGCTGCCGAGGACGCCGGGCGCAAGGCGCGCGAGCACGGCATGGAAACCCTCGAAATCGAGGTGAGCGGGCCCGGCTCGGGCCGCGAAAGCGCGCTGCGCGCCCTGCAGACCGTCGGCTTCGCCATCACCGCCATCCGCGACACCACGCCGATCCCGCATAACGGCTGCCGTCCCCGCAAGCGCCGGAGGGTCTGATCATGGCCGACACGACAAGCACCGTGGTGCCGATGCGCGCACCCCGCCAGACGATCTTCGCCGGCAAGCAGGCCAGCGAGGCGAGCATGGTCATCCAGAAGAACTGGCAGAGCCTGATCAAGCCGGAGAAGCTGGAAGTCGAGCCGGGCTCGGACCCTTCGCGCTCCGCCACCGTGATCGCGGAGCCGCTGGAGCGCGGCTTCGGCATGACGCTGGGCAACGCCATCCGCCGCATCCTGCTCTCCTCCCTGCAGGGGGCCGCCGTCACCTCGGTGCAGATCGACGGCGTGCTGCACGAATTCAGCAGCATCCCCGGCGTGCGCGAGGACGTCACCGACATCGTGCTGAACATCAAGCAGCTCGCCTTGCGCATGCACAGCGAGGGGCCGAAGCGGATGCTGCTCTCCGCCGTCGGGCCCGGCGAGGTGCGCGCCGGGCAGATCCAGGCCGGCCACGACATCGAGATCATGAATCCTGAGCTCGTGCTGTGCACGCTCGATGACGGGGTGAAGCTCGGCATGGAGTTCACCGTCAATCTCGGCAAGGGCTACGTGCCGTCCAGCCTGAACCGGCAGGAGGACAGCCCGATCGGCCTGATCCCGATCGACGCCATCTACTCGCCGGTCCGCCGCGTCTCCTACAAGGTCGAGCCGACGCGCGTCGGCCAGGTGACGGACTACGACAAGCTGCTGCTGACGCTGGAGACCAACGGCGCCGTCGGGCCGGAGGACGCGGTGGCGCTGGCCGCGCGCATCCTGCAGGACCAGCTGCAGCTCTTCATCAATTTCGATGAACCCCAGCAGATCCGCCACGAAGAGCCGCAGGACGATCTGCCGTTCAACCGCAACCTGCTGCGCAAGGTGGACGAGCTCGAGCTCTCCGTGCGCAGCGCCAACTGCCTGAAGAACGACAACATCGTCTACATCGGCGACCTCGTGCAGAAATCCGAGCAGGAGATGCTGCGCACGCCGAATTTCGGCCGCAAGTCGCTCAACGAGATCAAGGAGGTCCTGACCAACATGGGCCTCACGCTGGGCATGACGGTGCCGGGCTGGCCGCCCGAGAACATCGAAGATCTGGCCAAGCGGCTCGAAGAGCCGTTCTGAGGAGAGCACGACGATGCGTCACGGAGTTGCCGGCCGAAAACTGAACATCACCTCCAGCCACCGGCTGGCGATGTTCCGCAACATGGCCGTGGCGCTGATCAAGCACGAGCAGATCACCACCACGCTGCCGAAAGCCAAGGAATTGCGGCCCGTCGCGGAGCGGCTGATCACGCTCGGCAAGCGCGGCGGCCTGCACGCCCGCCGGCAGGCGCATGCGCAGCTGCGCGACGACATCATCGTCGCCAAGCTGTTCGGCAGCCTCGCCGAGCGCTACCGCGCCCGCGCCGGCGGCTACACGCGCGTGCTGCGGGCCGGCATCCGCTACGGCGACGCCGCAGGGATGGCGATCATCGAGCTGGTCGACCGTGACGTGGCCGCCAAAGGCCTCGACAGCGGGCCCAAGCCGGAAGCCGAAGAAGCCGCGCCAACCTGATCCAACCGGCCTGATCCGGCCGGCCTGATCCGAGCCGGAGGACGGCGGAGCGAGGCCCCGCCGTCTCCGCGTCCTACTTGCCGGTGCCCGTCTTGCCCGCACCGCCGCCGCTGCTCGCTGAGCCGCCGGTAGCCGCGCCGCCACCCGTGCCTCCCGACATGCCGGGCATCGGCTGACCGTTGAAGTTCATGCCCTTCTGGGCGTCCATCAGGCTCCGCTGGTTCAGCTGATCGACCTGGGCGTCGCCCGAATCGGCGCTGCCGCCGCGGCTCGCCTGCATCGTGCCCGTCCGGCCGTGCGTCGTTCTCGTGCGGGACGCCGTATGCGTCGACGTGGCCTTCCCGGAGGTCGAGGACTGTCCGGACGATGTCGAGGATGTGCCGGCGCCGGCTCCGGTAGCCGTGCTCCCGCTCGCCGCGGCACCCGGTGCGGCCCCGGCCCCGGTTGCGGGCTGTGTGCCCTGGGCCATGGCGCTGGAGCCGGCGAAGGCCGCCGACAGCGCCAGCAAGCCGAGGAATGACGTGAAACGCGATGGCATTGGGAGGTCTCCTTTTTCGCTCGAGCGACCGGGCGCGAGGCTGCGCCCGCAAAATGAAACTGCGCAACACTGATACTATGCGGGGCCGGCGGAGGTTCCCGGAAATCTGCAACAGCGCGTGGTTTCAGCAACATTCGAGCTGGCGCACCGATTCACTCGCGGGTTAGAGCAGCGTGCGATCAGGTGGAATCACCTGGTCGCACCAAGCTACTCGCCAAAGCAGAGTGTCAGAGCGGCGGGCGTGAAGGCGAGTTCGCGCCCGCCGTTCTAGGCGATGAACCGCACCACCCCGCCATCGACGCGCAGCGCGGCGCCGGTGGTCGCCGAGGCCTGCGGCGAGCACGCATAGACCACCATGTTGGCCACCTCCTCGACATCGGCCAGTCGGCCGAGCAGCGAGGTCGGGCGGTTCGCCCGGAGGAACTCGGCTTCCACCTGCTCGGGCGACTGGCCCTCATCCGCCCCCATCTGCTTGAGGAAGCCGGCGACGCCCTCCGAGCGCGTCGGCCCCGGCAGCACCGCGTTCACCGTGACGCCGGTGCCCGCCAGGCTCTCCGCCAACCCCCGCGAGACCGCCAGCTGGGCCGTCTTGGTCATCCCGTATTGCACCATCTCCTTGGGGATGTTCAGCGCCGACTCGCTGGAGATGAAGACGATCCGCCCCCAGCCGCGCGCCACCATGCCCCCGACATAGTGCCGCGACAGGCGGATGCCGCTCATCACGTTGGTCTCGAAGAAGCGCTGCCAGTCGGCGTCGCTGATCTCGGCGAACGGCTTGGGCTCGAAGATGCCGAGATTGTTGACCAGGATGTCGGCGTCCTCGACATGCGCGAAGAGCGACGCCGCCCCCTCCGCCGTCGCCAGGTCGGCGGCATGGCCGGTCACCGCCCCGCCGAATTGCCTGCGCAGGCGCTGCACGGCGTCCTGGACGCGCCCCTCGCTGCGACCGTTGACCACCACCGAGGCGCCGGCACCGGCAAGCCCGGCGGCGATGGCATAGCCGATTCCCGCGGTCGACCCGCTGACCACCGCTTGCTTCCCCGTGAGATCGATCCGCATCCCGCCCTCCGCCTCTTGCAATCCGGCGCCCTCGCGCGGCCATTAGAGCAACATCCGATCGGGTGGAATCAACCGATCGGATAAAGTTGCTCGCCAAAACAAAGAGCTAGAGCAAATTCGGTGCCCCTATCAGCACGGAAATTGCTCTAGCGCCTGATCGGCTCAAACGCTAGGCGGGGCTCCGCCCTCGACCTGCCGGGAGCGGCGGCCCCAACACGAAGTCAGGGGAGGAGGAGAGCATGCCGATGGAGCACCGAACCGTAGACGTCCAGACCTTCCTCAACGAGCATCCGTTCTCGCGCTTCCAGTGGATCATCTTCGCGCTCTGCTTTCTCGTCGTGCTGCTGGACGGGTTCGACACCTCCGCCATCGGCTATATCGCGCCCTCGCTGATCACCGAGTTCGGGGTCGCCCGGCCGGCGCTCGCGCCGGTGCTGAGCGCCGCCTTGTTCGGGCTGGCGTTCGGCGCGCTCGCGTCCGGGCCGTTCGCCGACCGGCTGGGGCGCAAGGCGGTGCTGGTCGGCGCGGTGCTGGTGTTCGGCCTGGCCTGCCTCGCCGCGTCCTCCGCCAGCAGCCTGGGACAGCTCCTGGGGTGGCGCTTCGTCACCGGGCTCGGGCTGGGGGCGGCGATGCCGAACGCGGTGACCCTGATGAGCGAGTACTGCCCGGATCGCAGCCGGGCCACGCTGACCAACACGATGGTCTGCAGTTTTCCGCTCGGCGCGGCGTTCGGCGGGTTTTTGGCCTCCTGGATGATCCCGCAATTCGGCTGGCGCAGCGTGCTGCTGCTGGGCGGCATCGTCCCGATGGTGCTGGGGCTGCTGATGCTGATCCGCTTGCCGGAATCGGTGCGGCACATGGTTGCCAAGGCGCAGCCGGCGGAGCGGATCCGGGCGGCGCTGCGACGGATCTCGGCGGCGGCGGACGGGGCGGCCGCATTCGTCATGACCGAGACGCGGGCGGCGGCGGAGGGCAGCGCCGGGCTCGGGCTGGTGCTCTCACGCGCCTACGTGATCGGCTCGGCGATGCTGTGGGTGGCGTATTTCATGGGGCTGGTGATTTTCTATGCGCTGATCAACTGGATGCCGATCCTCTTCCGTGACGCCGGGCTCGACCCGCGCTCGGCGGCGCTGGTCGCGGCGCTGTTCCCGCTGGGCGGCGTGGGGGCGATCTTCTTCGGCTGGCTGATGGATCGCACCAACGGCAATTTGGTGATCGCCGCGGGCTTTGCGCTTACTGCGGTGGCGATCTGTGCAATCGGCCAGGTGCTGGGGACGACCGGGCTGCTGATGCCGGTGGTGCTGCTCGGCGGGACGCTGATGAACACGGCGCAATCCTCGCTGCCGGCGCTTGCGGCGGCGTTCTACCCGACACAGGGACGGGCCACGGGCGTCGGCTGGATGCTGGGCCTCGGCCGGTTCGGCGGCATCGCCGGCTCATTCCTGGTGGCGGAGCTGAGCAGGCGGCAGCTGGCGTTGCCGAGCATCTTCACGGTGGTCGCGGTGCCCGGCCTGATCGCGGCGGCGGCGCTGGTGATGAAGCAGGCCGCGCACCCGGAGGTCCGCCGCGCGGGCGTCGCGGCAGCAGGGCCGGCGCTGGGCCATTAGAAGAATCCGATCGGGTAGGGAGCCCGCGCGCGTTAAGCGCTCGAGCGCCTCACCCCGCCACGACCAGTCGATGCTGCTTGCGGCCGGCGGAGAGCTTGAGCGCGCCGTTCACCAGATCCATCGACGTCACGATCAGGGTCTCGTCGGTGATCGGCGCGTCGTTCAGCCGGGCTCCGCCGGCGCGGATCAGCCGGCGCGCCTCGCCGTTGCTGGCGACGAGCCCTGCCTGCACGAACAGGCGGAAGGCCGGAATGCCGGCGGCAAGCTGTTCCGGCGGCACCGTGATCGCCGGCAGCGTGTCGGCTGCCTCGCCGCCTTCGAAAGTGCGCCGCGCCGTCTCCGCTGCCTGCTCGGCCGCCGCCCGGCCGTGCGCCAGCGCCGTCGCCTCGGTGGCCAGCAGCTTCTTCGCCTCGTTCAGCTCGGCGCCGCTCAGCGCCTCCAGCCGGGCGATCTCGTCGAGTGGGGCATCCGTGAACAGGCGCAGGAAGCGGCCGACATCGGCGTCCTCGGTGTTGCGCCAGAACTGCCAGTACTCGAACGGCTCGACCCGGTCGGCGGTGAGCCACACCGCGCCGCGCGCCGTCTTGCCCATCTTGGCGCCGCTCGCCGTGGTGATCAGCGGCGTCGTCAGGCCGAACACCGTGCGCCCGTCGGTCCGCCGCACCAGGTCGCAGCCCGCGACGATGTTCCCCCACTGGTCCGAGCCGCCCATCTGCAGCTGCACGCCGTAGCGGCGGTTGAGCTCGCGGAAATCGTAACTCTGCAGGATCATGTAGTTGAATTCGAGAAAGGTCAGCGGTTGCTCGCGCTGCAGCCGCAGCCGTACGCTGTCGAAGCTCAGCATCCGGTTGATGGTGAAATGCGGCCCGACCTCGCGCAGCAGATCGATGTAGCCCAGCCGATCCAGCCAGTCCGCGTTGTTGGCCATCATCGCGTCGCTGATGCCGCCGTCCTCCAGGCCGTCGCCGAAGCGGATGAACGGCTCGAAGACGCGCTGGATGCCAGCCATGTTGGCGGCGATCTGCTCGTCGGTCAGCAGCTGGCGGCTCTCGTCGCGGCCGGAGGGGTCGCCGATCCGCGTCGTGCCGCCGCCCATCAGCACCACCGGGCGGTGGCCATGGCGCTGCAGCAGGCGCAGCAGCATGATCTGCACCAGGCTGCCGACATGCAGGCTGTCGGCGGTGCAGTCGAAGCCGATATAGGCGGCGACTGGCCCGGCCTGCATCGCCGCATCCAGCGCCGCCGCGTCGGTGCATTGCGCGATGAAGCCGCGCTCGCCGGCTTCCCACATGAAATCATTCGTTGCCATGGGCTGGCCCTAGCATGGAGGAGCGACGCATAGAATGGCGGGGCGATGCTGCGCACCATAGGATTAATGAGCGGTACCTCGCTGGACGGGGTGGACGCCGCGGCGCTCGAGACCGACGGCGAGCGCATCGGCGCCGTCGGCCCGTCGCTGACCCTGCCGTACGATCCGGCCCTGCGCGCCGACCTGCGGCGCCTGCTGGACCTCGCGCCAAGCCTGTCGGCGGATGATGCGTTCCTCGCCGATGTGGTCGCCCGCCTGACCCGGCGTCATGCCGAGGCGGTGGCGGCGCTCGGCGTCCCCGCCGATCTGATCGGCTTTCACGGCCAGACCATCCTGCACGCCCCCGCCGAGCGCCGGACCTGGCAGATCGGCGACGCCGCAGCGCTGGCCCGCGCCACCGGGGTGCCGGTGGCCCACGATTTCCGCTCCGCCGACGTCCGCGCCGGCGGCCAGGGCGCGCCGCTGGCGCCGATCTACCACGCCGCCCTCGCCGCCGGGCTGGAGAAGCCGATCGCCGCGCTGAACCTCGGCGGCGTCGCCAACCTGACCTATATCGGCGAGCACGATCTCCTCGCCTTCGACACCGGTCCGGGCAACGGTCCGCTCGATGACTGGGCCGTGCGCCACACCGGCGCCCCCTGTGACCGCGACGGCGCCCTGGCCAGCGCCGGCCACCCCGATCGGGCGGTGCTCGCCCGCCTGCTCGCTCATCCCTACTTCGTCCGGGCGGCCCCGAAATCGCTCGATCGGCTGGAGTTCGCCGCGGCGCTTGCCGGCAGCGGCCTCGCCGCCCTCTCGCCCGCCGACGGCGCCGCCACGCTGGTCGCCTTCACCGCCAGAGCGGTGGGGACCGCGAAGCTGCCCGGCGCGCCGCGGCGATGGCTCGTCTGTGGCGGCGGCCGGCACAACCCGGCGATCATGGCGGCGCTGCGAGCAACCCTCGCCGCCCCGGTGCAGCCGGTCGAGATACTGGGCTGGGATGGGGATGCGCTGGAGGCGCAGTGCTTCGGCTTCCTCGCAGCACGCGTGCGCGCCGGACTGCCGCTGAGCTTTCCCGGGACTACGGGCGTGCCCGGTCCGCTTGCCGGGGGAGCCATCATCTCGCCGCAGGAGGCGCAACGGGGGCGAATCCTCCAGGCCAGCGCGACCCTAGGCGCCCACACCGGCACGTCGACCGAAGGACAAGCCTTCTACGAGGGATGGGGAACACCCCGCGCCGATGCCGGCTGAGACCGCCCCGCTCGTGCTTCGGGTCGGGCAGATCGTGCTGGCCGATTGGTGCAGACGCCATTCCGAAAGAGCCGAGCACAATCGGCCGCCAGATCGCACTCGCGATCGGCATCGAGGGCTGAAGCGAGGAGCCGGTAGCCCGTCGGCCCCGAACCCTTGACCTAAGTCAGTCGGCGGCCAGTGCCATCGAGCGGCGGGCGACCACCTTGCTGACGTAGTCTTCCAGCGCCGTCGAGACATGGTCGGCGTGCTCGGCGAAGACGTGGTCGGCCCCGGCAAAAATGCGGTAGTCGACCTGCACGTTCTTCTGCGTGTTCAGCTTGTCCACCAGCTTGCGCACCGCCGGCTCGGGCACCAGCTCGTCGGTGTCGCCATGCAGCATCAGGCCGCCGCACGGACAGGGTGCCAGGAAGCCGAAATCATAGTGGTTGGCCGGCGGCGCCACGCTCACCCAGCCGGAAATCTCCGGCCGACGCATCAGCAGCTGCATGCCGACGAACGCGCCGAACGAATAGCCGGCGATCCACAGCCCGCCGGAGTTCGGGTTCACCGCCTGCATCCAATCGAGCGCCGCCGCGGCATCGCCGATCTCGCCGATGCCGCCGTCATAGCGCCCCTGGCTGCGGCCCACGCCGCGGAAATTGAAGCGCATCACCGAGAAGCCCAGCCGCTGATAGGACTGGTACATCGAATAGGTGATCCGGTTGTTCATCGTTCCGCCGTGCAGCGGATGGGGATGAAGCACCAGCGCCAGCGGCGCCCCGGTCTCCTTCGAGTGGTGGTAGCGACCCTCCAGCCGGCCGTCCGGGCCGGCAAACATCACCTCGGGCATATGTTTGAATTCCGCTTCCTGATCGCCCGCCGCGAAACGACCGGGCTGAAAACCATGGTTCAAGCAAACGCAGCAGACCTTCCGGGGCAGGTCTATCCCGCCCGGTCCGATACTCCTGTGCCGCACGCGGCGAGAGCCACAGCCGCCGATCGCCGCGGGAATACTCTCTCCCGCTCCTTTCCGTTCGTCCCGTTATTTCCGATTCTTGGCCAGGGATGGACTGCGAAATCCCCGGCGCGGCCGCAATATAGGTCGGGTCGCCGGGGTTTCATAACGGAAATGTCGCATGCCCTTCATGTTTTTGCGTGAATCCGTCCAAGCCTATCGGGAGCGTGATCCCGCCTCCCGCTCCCGCCTCGAAGTGCTGCTCTGCTACCCAGGGCTGCATGCCCAGATCTTCCACCGCGCCGCCCACGCCCTGTGGCTTGCGGGCTGGCACCTTTCCGGCCGCTTCGTCTCCCATCTCGGCCGCTGGCTCACCGGCATCGAGATCCACCCGGGGGCGGTGATCGGCCGCCGCCTGGTGATCGACCACGGGATGGCGGTAGTGATCGGCGAGACCGCCGAGATCGGCGACGACGTGCACATGTATCACCAGGTCACCCTGGGCACGACCAGCTCCGAGCGCGGCAAGCGCCATCCCACCATCGGCAACAAGGTCATCATCGGCGCCGGGGCCAAGATCCTCGGCGCCATCACCGTCGGCGACGGCGCGCGAATCGGTTCCAACGCCGTGGTGCTGCAGCCGGTGCCCGCCGGCGTCACCGTGGTCGGCATCCCCGCCCGGCCGGTCGAGCGGGTGCCGGGAAGCCCCCGCAAGCCGGGCTTCGACGCCTACGGCACGCCCGTCGAGGCGTGCCTCGACCCGCTGCTGCGCGACGTCGAGAGCCTGCGGGCCGAACTGGCCGAGCTCGAGGGGCGGGTCGGCAAGCTTGTGGTCCGTGCCGCCGAGGAGCGGACGGGCAGCTAGGCCATGGCCTATCTGGACGCCAATGCCAGCGAGCCGCTTCGGCCGCAGGCGCGGGAGGCGATGCTGGCCGCGCTGGACGTGACCGGCAATCCGGCGTCGGTCCACGCCGCCGGTCGGGCGGCGCGCCGCGTTGTCGAGCAGGCGCGGGAGACCATCGCGCGGCGATTCGGTGCCTCCGCCGAGAGTGTCGTGTTCACCTCCGGCGGCACCGAGGCCGACGCCCTGGCCGTGCACGGGCTTGCCGCGGGCAGGCGGCTGGTGATCGGCGCCACCGAGCACGACGCCATCCGGGCGGCAGCACCCGGTGCTGCCGTGCTGCCCGTGGATCGCGAGGGGGTGGCCGATCTCGCGGCGCTCGAGCGGCTGCTGGCCGACGGCCCCCCCGCCCTGGTCTGCCTGATGCTCGCCAACAACGAGACCGGCACGCTGCAGCCTGTGGAGCAGGCGGCTGCGATCTGCCGCCGCTTCGGCGCC
Organism: Acidisphaera sp.; assembly: GCA_019240395.1. GTDB lineage: Bacteria > Pseudomonadota > Alphaproteobacteria > Acetobacterales > Acetobacteraceae > JAFAYA01. Next base: position 22,504 of record JAFAYM010000161.1, read on the forward strand.
ACGCTGCACGTCGATGGGGTGCAGGCGGCCGGACGCATGCCGGTCGATCTCGCCGCCCTCGGCGCCGACAGCCTGGCCCTCTCCTCGCACAAGCTCGGCGGGCCGCTCGGGGCGGGCGCGCTGCTGCTCGGCACTGCGGCTGCCCTCGTGCCGCTGATCGCCGGCGGCGGGCAGGAGAGGGGACGCCGCGGCGGCACGCCGTCGCTGCCCGCCATCGCCGGCTTCGCCGCGGCGGCGGAGCAGGCGCGGGATGGCGCGTATCTGGCCGAGCTGCGCGACTGGGCGGAAGCGGCGGCCTGCCGCGTCGGCGCCGTCGTCTGTGGCGGCGCCGCCAGGCTGCCCAACACCGCCTGCCTGGCGCTGCCGGGGATGCGCGCGGAAACCCAGGTGATCGCGCTCGATCTGGCCGGCGTGCAGGTCTCCGCCGGTGCGGCCTGCAGCTCCGGCAAGGTGGCGCGCAGCCACGTGCTCGATGCCATGGGGCTCGGCGCGCTGGCCGGCGAGGCGATCCGGGTATCGCTACCGTGGAACGCGACGCCCGCGGATGTCGAATGCTTTGTCGTGGCTTATGTCGAGATGGCAGAGCGAAGGAAGGCCAGGGGCTTTGCCCCCAATCGCTGAAGCATGGGACCCCATTGGGGCCGCGGGCCCCAAACCCCTTGACTTAAGTAGTAAATGGGGTCTGGGGACGACGGTCCCCAGCGGGGTCCCATGCTTCAGCGCCTGGGGGCAGAGCCCCTCGCCTTCCTGTGCTTCTTTCCCCATCTGATCCGCATGATCTACCTCGACAACCAGGCCACCACGCCCTGCGATCCGCGCGTGGTGGCGGCGATGCTGCCGTTCTTCACCGAGGCCTACGGCAACCCGCACAGCGCCGAGCACGTAATGGGCCGCACGGCCGAGCAGGCCGTCGAGACCGCCCGAGCGCTGGTCGCCGGCCTGATCGGCGCCGAGCCGCGCGAGGTGGTCTTCACTTCCGGCGCGACCGAGAGCAACAACCTGGCGATCAAGGGTGCCGCCCGCTTCGCCCGCAGCGGCACGCGGCGGCGCGTGATCACCGTCGCCACCGAGCACAAATGCGTCCTGGAGTCGGTCGCCGACCTGCGAGCGGAGGGCTTCGAGCCGGTGGTCCTGCCGGTCCGGCCGGACGGCATGCTGGACCCCGACATCCTGCGTGCGGCGCTGGACGTGCCGACCCTGCTGGTCAGCGTCATGGCGGTGAACAACGAGACCGGGGTGATCCAGGACATCGCCGGACTTGCGGCGATGGCGCGCGCGGCAGGGGCGCTGTTTCACACCGACGCGGCGCAGGCCGTCGGCAAGATCCCGATCGACGTGGTGGCGCAAGGCATCGACCTGCTGTCGATCAGCGGCCACAAGCTCTACGGCCCGAAGGGGGTGGGCGCGCTATATGTCCGCCGCCGCCCGCGGGTGCGGCTGGCGCCGCTGTTCTCCGGCGGCGGGCAGGAGCGGGGGCTGCGCTCGGGAACCTTGCCGGCGCCGCTGATCATCGGCCTCGGCGAGGCCTGCCGCGTCGCCGGCGCGGGGATGCAGGAGGAGGCCTTCCGCATCCGCGGCCTGCGCGACCGGCTGCTGGCGCGGCTGCGCGGCGGCATTCCCGGACTGGCGCTGAATGCCGACCCGGAGCGGCGCATCCCCGGCAATCTCAACCTGACCTTTCCCGGAGCCACGGCGGAGGCGCTGATGCGGGCGGCGCCGCAGCTCTGCGTCTCGACCGGCTCGGCCTGCTCCTCCGCCGCCATCGAGCCCTCGTACGTGCTGCGTGCCCTCGGCCTGTCGCCGGATCAGGCGTCCCGCACCTTGCGCTTGGCGATCGGACGCTTTACCTCGGCCGCCGACGTGGACGGCGCCGCCGAGGCGCTGATTGCGGCGCATGCCTCGGCTCGAGGCGAGGCATCGGGGATCGCATGCCGAAGATGACTTTCATCGAGCGCGACGGCACGAGGCGCGAGGTCGAGGCGCCGCTCGGCCTGTCCGTGCTCGAGGTCGCGCACAAGCATGGGGTCGACATCGAGGGCGCCTGCGAAGGCTCGCTCGCCTGCTCGACATGTCACGTCATCGTCGATCCCGGCTGGTTCGGCCGGCTGGCAACGCCGACCGAGGACGAGGAGGACATGCTCGACCTCGCCTTCGGCCTGGAGAAGACGTCGCGGCTGGGCTGCCAGATCGTCATCACCGAGGCGCTCGACGGCCTGGTCGTCCGGCTGCCGGCCGGTACCCGCAACGCCCTGGGCTGATCCGGCTCCGACCGACCCATGCGAATCCTGGTCGCCATGTCCGGCGGCGTCGACAGCAGCGCGGTGGCCGGGCTGCTGCATGAGGCGGGGCACGAAGTCGTCGGCGTCACCTTGCAGCTCTACGACCATGGCGCGGCGACCGGCCGCCGCGGCGCCTGCTGCGCCGGGCAGGACATCCACGACGCCCGCGCCGTCGCCGACCGGCTGGGCATTTCCCATTACGTCATCGATCGGCAGGCGCGGTTCCGTGCGGCGGTGATCGACGAGTTCGCCGCCACCTACGCCGCCGGCGAGACGCCGGTGCCGTGCGTGCGCTGCAATCAGAGCGTCAAGTTCGGCGATCTGCTGGAGCTTGCCGGCGATCTCGGGGCGGCGGCGCTGGCCACCGGCCATTACGTCAGGCGGATCGACGGGCCGGACGGGCCGGAGCTGCACCGCGCCGCCGATCCGGCGCGCGACCAGAGCTGGTTCCTGTTCGCCACCACCTCGGCCCAGCTGGCGCGGTGCCGCTTTCCGCTCGGCACGATGCCCGACAAGCGCGCGGTACGGGCGGCGGCGGCGCGCCTCGGCCTGCAGGTCGCCAACAAGCCGGACAGCCAGGACATCTGCTTCGTGCCGGCCGGGAGCTATGCCGACATCGTCGCGAAGCTGCGGCCGGACGCCGTCGAGCCCGGTGAAATCGTCGCCCGCGACGGGCGGGTGCTCGGCCGTCACCAGGGCATCGCCCGCTACACCGTCGGCCAGGCCCGGCGGCTCGGAGTGGCGGGTGGACAGGTTGTGGTGGCGCTCGACGCAGCGCGGCGGCGGGTGATCGTCGGTCCGCGCAGCGAAGGAAGCCGGCAGGTCCGGCTGCGCGAGGTGAACTGGCTGGTCGCACCGGGCGAGCGGCGCTGCATGGTGAAGCTGCGCGCCCGCGACGTCTTGCGCCCGGCGCAGGTGACGGCCACGCCGGGCGGGGCGCACGTGCTGCTGGATGCGCCGGCACTGGCCGCCCCCGGCCAGGCCTGCGTGTTCTACGACGGAGAGCGGGTGCTCGGGGGCGGCTTCATCACCGCGGAGCCCGCGGTTGACGCTCCGGCCGCGGCGGCGCTATCTCCGCCTCCGTGCCGGCCTCTGGGCGCGGCCAATGGCGGCGTAGCTCAGCGGTAGAGCAGGGGAATCATAATCCCTTGGTCGGTGGTTCAAATCCGCCCGCCGCTACCACCCCACCGATCTCGGTTCGCACGGCGTTCCCTGAACAGCTCTTTGCCAATCCTTAAAGTCTCCGTGCGACGAGTGCTGTCGACTTCGGATCGATCGATACGGCGGATTCTCTCAAGATCGGGCGGGGATACGACATGCAGCGCTCGGCCCGGATGCGTGATCCGAAGAGCACGGCTCTCGCGCGCTACAGCGCCAGCCTCGGCATCCTCGTCGAGCGCGGCATGACCCAGGCGGCACTCCAGGCGGCGCGGCAACGCGCCGAGCGGGAAGCGGCGGAGGCGCGTGCGGCGAAGCGCGAGATCGAGACCGCTGCCGCCGCGCTGCGTGAGGAGATCGCCATCCGCCTGGGAACGCAGTCGCGCCTGGCGTTTCTCGCCAGTCATGATCCGCTGACGGCGCTGCCCAATCGTACCCTGCTCAACGAGCGGCTGGTGCAGGCGATCGCCGAGGCCCGGGCGAGCGGCACCTCGCTGGCCCTGCACTACGTCGATCTCGACGATTTCAAGACCGTCAACGACACGTTCGGCCACGCCGTGGGCGATGCCCTGCTGCAGCAGGTTGCCGGCAGGATCGAGCGGCAGATCCGCCCCGGCGAGACGGTGGCGCGGATGGGCGGTGATGAGTTTGCCATCCTGCAGGTCGGGCTCCGTGGCGCGCAGGAAGCCAAGGCGCTGGCCGACCGGGTGATCGCCCGGATGGGTCAGCCCTTCGAGGTCGACGCGCACCAGGTGTTCATCGGGGCCTCCATCGGCGTCACGCTGTTTCCCGAGGATGGCGTCTCGGCGGAGCTGCTGCACCGCAATGCCGACCTGGCGATGTATCAGGCCAAGGGCGAGGGCCGCAACCGCTGCCATTTCTTCGACGACACGTTGAACCGCAAGGCCAAGCGCCGCGCTCTGCTCGAGCAGGCGCTGCGCGAGCCGTCGCTGATCGCGCAGCTCGAACTCGTCTATCAGCCGCAGGTCCACGTTGCGACACGGCACGTCACCGGTGTCGAGGCACTCCTGCGATGGCAACACCCGACCTTCGGCGCGGTCCCGCCGGAGGAGTTCATCCCGCTCGCAGAACATTCCGGCATGATCAGCGCGATCGGCACCTGGGTGCTGGAAGAAAGCTGTCGACAGGCGGCCCGCTGGCGCCAGCTTGGCCTGCCGCGGATGTCGATTGCCGTGAACGTCGCCACCGCCCAGTTCCGGGACACCGACATTCCTGCCATCGTCGAGAGCGTCCTCAAGCGGACCGGACTGCCGGCGTCGTGGCTCGAACTGGAGATCACCGAGACCGGCATCATGCGCGACATGCACGTCGCCGCCGAGACGCTAGTCGCCCTGCACCAGCTGGGTGTCGGGCTCGCCATCGACGATTTCGGCACCGGCTACTCTTCGCTGAGCTACCTGCGCAAGCTGCCGGTCGACCGCATCAAGATCGATCGCAGCTTCGTCAATGACGTGACCACCAACGAGGATGCCGCGGTCGTCGCGACGACGATCGTCAACCTTGCCCATAGCCTGCGGCTGGAGGTCGTTGCCGAGGGCGTCGAAAGTGCCGAACAGGCGGAGTTCATGGCGCGCTGCGGCTGCGACATCGTCCAGGGCTTCTTCTTCGGCAGCCCGATGGGCGCCGCCGAAGTTGCGCGTCTGCTGCCCCAGGCGCCGGACGCCGCCGCCCCGGCGGTGACGGCGGATGCGCCGGCGGCGAATGTGACTGCGGCGGAGCTCGTCTGATGTCCCTGGCTTCGGTCGATCCCCACTCCCTCGATAATGGTGCCGTCGATGCTCGTCTCCCCGATGATCGGCACGCCGACCGGCTGCAGACATCAGACCGACCGCGCGTAAAAGCCGGCAGGGTGGTCTCGACCGCCGGCTCGCAGATCGTCATCCTGCTGGAGAACCAGGACATCATCCTGGAGCGGGTGGAAATGGGCGCCCTGGTCTGCGCGCGCGGTCCGCATGCCCTGGTCTACGGCATCATCGAAGGCCTGAGCACGCCGATGCCGGTCACCTCAGGCGAAGGCCCCGAGCTCAAGATTGCCGAGATCGGCCTGCTGGGCGAGGTGCCGGACAGCGGACCCGGCATCGCCGGCGCGTTCCGCCGCGGCGTCTCCCGGCTGCCGTCGCTCGACACCACGGTCCACCTGGCTGACCATGAAGACACCGAAGTGATCTTCGCGCTTCCCAACCGGCAATCGATCTGCATCGGCTCAGTCCACCAGGACCAGCGGGTGCGCGCCAACGTCGGCATCGACGATATGCTGTGCAAGCACTTCGCCATGCTGGGCACGACGGGAACCGGCAAGTCGTGCGCTCTGACGCTGGTGCTGAAACGCATTTTCGACAACAACCCGCACGGTCACGTGTTGCTGCTCGACCCGCACGGCGAATACAAGCTGGCCTTTGCCGAGCGGGCCGAGAGCCTCGACGCCAGCAACTTCCGGCTTCCCTACTGGCTGCTGAATTTCGAGGAACTGACGGAAGTCGTGTTCGGCAGCGAGAAGCGCGACATGGCGACCGAGATCATGTATCTGCGCGACCTCGTGCTGACCGCCAAGCTGGCTATGGCCAAGGACAGCAGCGACAAGAGCTGGATCACCGTGGACAGCCCGGTGCTGTACACGATGAGCGACCTGAACCGCTTGCTGGAGAGTGCCATCGGCAGTCTCGACAACCGCAACAACGTGACCTTCTATCTGCGCATCAGGGCCCGGCTCGCCATCCTGCAGACCGACCGGCGGTTCGCCATGTTGTTCGACACCGGGCTGATCGTGCGCGACAATCTCTCGGCGATCCTGAGCCGGATCTTCCGGGTTCCCGCCGATGGCAAGCCGCTGGCCATCCTCGATCTGGCGAGCATCCCGTCGGACCTGCTGAACGTCGTCGTCGCGGTGATCGCCCGGCTGGCCTTCGAGTTCGCGGTCTGGTCGGGCAAGCGGACGCCGCTGCTGCTGATCTGCGAGGAGGCGCACCGCTACGCGCCGCAGCACGTCGGCATGGGCTTCGAGCCGGCCAAGTGGGCGCTGTCGCGCATCGCCAAGGAAGGCCGCAAATACGGCATCAGCCTGGGCGTCATCAGCCAGCGTCCGGCGGAGCTCGACGCGACCATCCTGTCGCAGTGCAATACGGTGTTCGCCTTCCGCATGTCCAACGAGCGCGACCAGGAGATCATCCAGGCGACGCTTTCGGAAGCCTCCTCGGCGATGCTCGCGGCCCTGCCGTTCCTCAGCAACTCGGAGGCGATCGGCATCGGCGAGGGGCTGCCGATTCCGATGCGGCTGCGCTTCGGCGCGCTCCCCGGCAACGAGCGGCCGCGCAGCACGTCGGCCTCGTTCTCCGAGCGCTGGCAGATCGACGAGGGCGATCACGCCGCCGAGCTGGACAGCCTGGTGGATGCGTTGCGCGGGAAACGCACCACGCGCGACCTGGAGGGCTGAACACCAAGCGACGGATGATCAACCGATTTCAGCCCGGCGATGGAGCTGGGCGGCATCGGGCGTCGCAGGAACCGGTAAGGCGCGCTATATCGGGCGACCAATCGCCCGAGGACCGATGACTGATCTCCTGTCGCGCGTCGACCAGGCGCTGCTCATGGCGGCCGGCATGTTCTGGCAGGTGGGCTGGAGCCTGGTGCTCGGCTTCGGCATCTCCGCCGTCCTGCAGGTCGTGGTGTCGAAGGCGAGCATGAGTGCGGCGCTCGGCCGCAACGGCGTGCGCGAGATCGCGCTGGCGACCGCGGCGGGGGCGGCGAGTTCGAGCTGCTCCTACGCCGCCGCGGCGGTCAGCCGCACGCTGTTCAAGCGGGGCGCCGCGCTGATCCCCAGCCTCGCCTTCCTCTTCGCCTCGACGAACCTGGTCGCCGAGCTGGGGATCGTCCTCTATCTGCTGATGGGGTGGCAGTTCACCGCGGGCGAGTGGATCGGCGGCGTCGTGCTGGTCCTCGTGCTGAGCCTGGTGGTGCGCCTGACCTACCCGGAGCGCCTGGTGGAGGCGGCGCGCCGCCATCCCGAGGCGGGGGGCGGGCATGACCACGGCGAGGCCGCCGAGGCCGGCACGCTCATCGAGAAGCTGTCCCGGCGGGATACCTGGGTGCAGGTCGCGCAGAACTTCGCCATGGACTGGTCGATGCTGTGGAAGGATCTGCTGCTCGGCTTCCTGATCGCCGGCGGCCTGGCGGCCTTCGTGCCCGGCGGTGTGTGGCAGGCGCTCTTCATCAAAGGGGCGAGTCCCTGGGTGCAGGTGCCCGCCAACGCACTGCTCGGGCCGATCGTCGCGATCCTGTCGTTCGTCTGCTCGATCGGCAACGTGCCGATGGCGGCGGTGCTGTGGGGTGCCGGCGTCAGCTTCGGCGGCGTGCTCGCCTTCCTCTACGCCGATCTGCTGGTGTTGCCGCTGCTCGACGTGTATCGCCGCTACTACGGCTGGAAGATGGCGGCCTATATCGCCGCGGTGTTCTACGCCGTCATGGTTCTTTCCGCGCTGGCGATGGACCTGGCGTTCAATGCCCTCGGCTGGATTCCGCGGACCCGCCCGGACGTGCACGCGGCCATGGTGCATTTCGCGCTGGACTACACGCTCTGGCTCAATCTGGCGTTCGGTCTGCTGGCCCTTTCGCTGTTCGTGCTGGCGCGCCGCAACCCGATGGCACACGCCCATTGCGAGCACCATGGGGCGCATCATGGGCCGGCGCATCAGCATCGTTCCTGAGCAGGCGGAGAGCGCGTTCCGGACGGCACGGACCAGGAAGGGCCGTCGCGGCCCGGGCTGATGCCGCCCATCTCCCCACAACCTGAGGGCTCTCCGCAACCCAATGTCGGGCTGGGCAGCCTGGCGCTGCTGCCGCTCCGGTTCTGGGCGCTGGTGCCGCTCACCGGCATCGGCGCCGGCCTCGCGGCGGGGCTGCTGATGGCGCTGCTGCGCGCGGTGCAGCATCTCGCCTGGCCGGCTCGGGGAGCCGACTTCCTCACCGCCGTGCAGCAGGCCGGGCCGGCGCACCGCGTCGTCATCCTCGCCGGCGCCGGGGTCATCGTCGCGCTGGCGCGCTGGGCGATGAGCCTGCGCAAGGGCGGCCATGGCGGGGAAGTGGCGGAGGCGATCTGGTTCCGCGCCGGCCACCTGCCGGTGTTGCGCACCCTGGCCAACGCCGTCACCTCCATCGTCATCGTCGGCATGGGCGCCTCGCTCGGCCGGGAGGCGGCGCCGAAGCAGACCGGGGCGGTGTGGGCGGGCGTGCTCTCCCATTTGGCGGGATTGCCGCCGGCGCAGCGTCGCCTGCTGGCGGCCTGCGGCGCCGGCGCCGGGATCGCCGCGGTCTACAACGTGCCGTTCGGCGGCGCGCTGTTTGCCGTCGAGGTGCTGCTCGGCAGCCTCTCCCTGCCGCTGGTGCCTCCGGCGCTCTGCGCCACCCTGCTCGCCACGGCGACGGCCTGGCTGTTCCTGCCGATGCAGCCCACCTACCAGGTGCCGTTCTATCCCGCGCCGCCGTCTCTCCTGGCCTGGGCGGTGCCGGCGGGCCCGCTCGCCGGCCTGGCCGCCGTGCTCTACATCCGGCTGATCGCCTGGGCGGACGCCCGCAAGCCGCGGGGCTGGGCGGTGCTCGCCGCCCCGGTCGGCGTCTTCGCCGGCCTCGGCGCGCTGGCGATCACCCTGCCGCAAATCCTCGGCAACGGCCGCGGGGTCGTGCAGCTGGCCTTTACCGGACAGCTCGCCGTGCCGCTGCTGACCCTGCTGGTCGTGCTGCGGCCGCTGGCGACGGCTGCCTGCCTGGGAAGCGGCGCGCCGGGCGGGCTGTTCACCCCGACCATCACCTTCGGCGCGGTGCTGGGCGGGCTGGCCGGCGCAGCGTGGGCGTGGCTGTGGCCGGGGGTTCCGATCGGTGCCTGCGCGGTGATCGGTGCCGGCGCAATGCTCGCGGCGTCGACGCAGGGTCCGATCTCCGCCATCGTCCTGCTGCTGGAGCTGACCCGGCGCCTCGACACGCTGATGGTGCCGCTGATGCTCGCCGTTGCCGGCGCCGTGCTGACGGCGCGGCTGATCGAGGCCCGGTCCATCTATTCCTGCCGCATCCATCTCGGCCGCGCCGAAGCGGCGGGGAGATCGGACGACGACGCCATCCCGGCGATCTCCTCGGCGGCGCGCTACACGGAGCTGCTCCACGCCCTGCTGACCGCACCGCGGCTGCGCGTCGTCGATGAGGCGGGCGCGACGATCGGCGCCGTCGCCGCCGCCGAGGTCGTCGAGCCACCGGCAGGAGCCGGGCCGCTGGAGGTTGCGACCGCGCGCGACTTCGCCGCCTGAGCCGGCGGCCGGCCTTTCCGTCATGCTGCGGCGCGAGATCACTTATGACGGCAGCGCAGCGTTTCGCCGCGCCGTGCGTTTCGGCCACGCAGCAGAGAAAGGAGCCCCGACATGGCGATGGACCCCCAGAACGACCCGATGAAGATGTTCGCGGCCATGAAGCTCCCGGCCATGCCCGACATGGAGGCGCTGCTCGGCGCCTATCGCCGCAATCTCGAAGTGTTCTCGGCGGCCAACCGGGTGGCGCTCGAAGGCGCCCAGGCCGTTGCCAAGCGGCACATGGAGATCACCCAGCAGACGCTCGGCGAACTCACCGAGACCATGAAGTCCTTCGCCGGGAACGAGACGCCTCAGGCCAGGGGCGCCAGGCAGGCCGAGCTGCTGAAGCAATCCTACGAGCGCGCGGTCGCCAACACGCGCGAACTCAGCGACCTGATCCAGCGGGCCAACAACGAGGCGCTCGGGCTGCTGAACGGCCGCGTCGTCGAGGCGATGGATGAGGTCAAGCTGCTGATGGAGAAGTCGGGCGACAGCCAGAAGCCGTAGGCAAGGAGACTTCAGGCCGGCAGGCGGATCCGCGCCCGCAGGCCGCCGAGGGGGCTCTGCTCCAGGACGATGTCGCCGCCATGGGCGCGGACGATGTCGCGCGCGATGGTCAGGCCCAGCCCGGTCCCGCCGGCCGCATCGCTCTCGAACGGACGGAAGACGCTTTCCCGACGGTCCGGCGGAATCCCCGGGCCATCGTCGTCCACCGTCACCGTGACCCCACGATCGCTGATCGCCGCGGCGGTCACTGCCACCCGGCGGGCATGCCGGCGGGCGTTGTCCACGAGGTTGGTGATCGCCCGGCGCACGGCATCGGGCCGCAGCTTCAGGGTGAGGCCGGCGGGGGCCGCGATATCCACCTGGGCGCCGGCTCGGCGCGCGCCCGCCACGACCTCCTCCAGCACGGCGGCGAGGTCGATCGGCTGCGCCTGCTCGGCCCCCTCGCCGCGGGCGAAGGCGAGATAGCCGCCGATCATCCGCTCCATCTCCTCGACGTCGGCGGTCATCTCGGCGACGTCCTGGCGCAGCTCCGGTCGCTCGGGCAGCATGGCGAGCGCCAGGCGCAGGCGCGTCAGCGGCGTGCGGAGATCGTGCGACACGCCGGCCAGCATTTCGGTGCGCTGGGTGAGGAAGCGGCGGATGCGCTCCTGCATGCGGTTGAACGCGGTCGCCGCCTGGCGCACCTCGCTCGCCCCCTCCGGCTTGATCGGCCCGCGGTCGCGGCCCATGCCGAAGGCCTCGGCGGCGGCGGCAAGCCGGCGGATCGCCCGCACCTGGTTGCGCATGAACAGCGCGGCGAGGCCGAACAGCAGCACCGCGGTGCCGACCAGCCACATCACGAACAGGTAGATCGTCCCGGTATCCAGCCGCTTGCGCGGCGCTTCCGCGGTCAGCAGTCCGTCATCGAGCTGCACGCGCACCAGCACGGTGCGCGCATCGAACGACCAATCCATGGTGAAGGGCAGCCGGATCTTCTCTTGCAGCGCCTGGGCGAACTCGTCGTCCATCGGCCCGAGCACGTTGTGCGCCACCACCGGCGCGAGCGTGGCGCCCGGCTCGAGGCGCATGACGATCTCGTAGTCGGTCCGGGCCCGGCGCAGCACCCATTCCTGGTCGGCCTGGTCGGGAAAGCGCTGCAGGAGGGCGATCGTCGTGGCGATCTCCCCGGCGACGGCGCTCGACAGCCGCCGCGACACCAGGTCGAGATGGCTGCCGTAATAGATCTGCAGGGCGACCGCTTGCAGCAATACCAGCGGGATCAGGATGATCAGCAGGCTGCGGCCGAGCAGCGAGCGGGGCAGCACCTGCTTGATCGCCCGGGCGGGGGTCCAGCGGACAGCGCCGAGGCGTGGCGGATGCATTGCTCAGGACCCGGGCTTCAGGACGTAGCCGCGGCCCCGGACGGTGTGCAGGAAGCGCGGCTCGCGCGGGTCGGCTTCGATCTTGCGGCGCAGGCGGGTGACCTGCACGTCGATCGCGCGCTCACCGGCCTCGTCCATGCCGAGCAGCTCGGCGAGGCCCTCGCGCGAGAGCACCTCGTTGGGCCGGCGCGCCAGTGCCGACAGCAGCGCCGCTTCCCCGCCGGTCAGATGCACGACGCCCTCGGCGGTGCGCAGCTCGCCGCGCTCGGCGTCGAAACTCGCGGCCCCGAGCTGGGTCGGTCCGGCCGGCGCCGGAACCGCCGCCGGCGGAACCCGGCGCAACATGGCGCGGATGCGCAGCACCAGCTCGCGCGGCTCGAACGGCTTCTGCAGGTAGTCGTCCGCCCCGGCCTCGAAGCCGGCGATGCGGTCCTCCGGCGCGCCGCGGGCGGTCAGCAGCAGCACCGGCAGCGCGGCGCGCTCGCGGCGCAGGCTCTCGGTCAGGGTCAGGCCGCTCTCGCCGGGCATCATGACGTCGAGCACCAGCAGGTCGGGGTGCATGAAGCGCAGCCGGTCGCGCGCCTCCGCGGCGTTCTCCGCGGCGGTGACGCGAAACCCGTTCTCGCCGAGAAAGCGCGAGAGCAGGCTGCGGAGCCGGCTGTCGTCGTCGACCACCAGGATGTGGGCGTCGTCCATCATCGCCGATGCGTTGGCCATCCCCGCTACATAGAGCATGTTCGCCACGGGCGAACCTGCTTCCCATACCAGTTCTCGGAAGCGCCGACTCGCCGACTCATAGACGGGGCCGTCATTCCCGCGAAAGCGGGAATCCATTGCGGTGTGGACCCCCGCTTTCGCGGGGGTGACGATAATGGGTGGCGCTCTGTGGGACCTCGTATAACCTTCAGGCCGGACGGCTGCGGCGCTCCCTCGCCACCGCCTCCGCCCGCTCGACATAGGCCCGCGCCGCCTCGTCCATGACGCCGCGCATCACCCGGCGGAATCCCTCGACCGCGGCGCCTCCCGCCTCCCGATAGGCCGCGGCCAGGCGCTCCCGTTGCCGCTCGAAGAGCCGCCGCTCCAGGGCCTGGCCCTGCGCGGTCAGGCTGAGCAGCCGCTGGCGCCGGTCCGTGCTGCCCGGCGACTGCACGACGTAGCCCTGCTCGACAAGGGCTCCCAGCACCCGCGCCAGGCTCTGCTTGGTGATGCGCAGGATGGCGAGCAGTTCGCTCACCGTGATGCCGGGGTTGCGGCCGATGAAGTGCAGCGCCCGGTGATGCGCCCGACCCAGGCCGAGCTCTTCGAGAATGAGGTCGGCGGCGTTGGTGAAATCGCGATAGGCAAAGAACAGCAGATCCTGCGCCAGCCGGATCTCCTCCTCTCGCAGGAAGAGCAGGTTCGAGCCGGCCGGCGCGCCACGCGCGTCCTTCACATCCGGCATGACTGGCATTCCTCCAAATTAGGCCAGGACAATTGACTTATCTTTTCGGCCGATCATAGCCTGACCGGGCAGAAGCAACAAAATTGCGGAGGACAGTCCGATGACGCTGGTTCCTTTCGACGACCGGGATGGCCTGATCTGGTACGACGGCGCCCTGGTGGCTTGGCGCGAGGCGCGGCTGCATGTCCTTTCGCACGGGCTGCACTATGCCAGCGCGATCTTCGAGGGCGAGCGCGCCTATGGCGGCAGCATCTTCCGGCTGCGCGAGCACACCGAGCGGCTGATCGCCTCGGGCGCCATCCTCGGCTTTCAGATCCCCTGGAGTGCCGCAACGATCGACGCGGCATGCCGGGAGGTGCTGGCTGCGAACGGTCTTTCGGACGCCTATGTGCGGCCGGTCGCCTGGCGCGGCACCGAGCAGCTGGCGGTCGCCGGCGCGGGAACCCGCATCCACCTGGCGATCGCCTGCTGGGAGTGGCCGAACGTGTTCGGCGCGGACCGCATGGGCGGCCGGCGGATGTGCATCGCCGACTGGAAGCGGCCGCATCCGGAGACCGCGCCGGTGCGCTCCAAGGCCTCCGGGCTCTACATGATCGGCACGCTGGCCAAGAACGCCGCCGAGGCCGCGGGCTATGACGATGCGCTGATGCTGGACTGGCGCGGCCAGGTGGCGGAGGCGACCGGGGCGAACGTGTTCTTCGTGATCGACGGCGAGCTGCACACGCCGGTGCCGGACTGTTTTCTTGACGGCATCACGCGGCGCACGGTGATGGCGCTGGCGCGGCAGCGGCAGATGAAGGTTGTGGAGCGGGCGATCATGCCCGAGGAGATGGCGCGCGCCTCAGAGGCGTTCCTGGCCGGCACTGCGGCCGAGATTTCGGCGGTGCGCCAGATCGGGCCCTATTCCTTCACCCCCGGTGACGTCACGGCGACGCTGCTGGGCGATTTCGAGAAGCTGGTGAGGCGAGGGAACGTTCCTCGGCTGACGGCAAAGCCGTTGGAAACCGCTACCTGAAGTAAAGGGGTCTGGGGCCGACGGGCCCCAGCGGGGTTGAGGGGCAGAGCCCCTCACCTTCCTTGGCCTCGACCCAGGCCTCTTTTCCGTCGGCGAAGCGCTCCTTTTTCCAGAACGGCGCTCCGGTCTTGAGCCAGTCGATCAGGAACGTGGTGGCCTCCAGCGCCGCCTGCCGATGCCCGCTCGCCGCCAGCACCAGCACGATCCCCTCGCCCGGCGTGAGACGGCCGATCCGATGGATGAGGGTGCATCCGAGCAGGTCCCAGCGCTGCTCCGCCTGCTCGGCGATGCCGGCCAATGCCCGCTCGGTCATGCCGGGGTAGTGCTCGAGCGTCATCGCGGTGATGCCGCCGGTGGCGCGCACCACGCCGACGAAGCAGCCGATGCCGCCGATCCCCGTGCGACCCGCGGTGAGGGCGGCCATCTCGGCGCCGACGTCGAACGGCTCGGCCTGCACCCGGACGGTGGCCATTCAGCCCCCGGTCACCGGCGGGAAGAAGGCCACTTCGTCCCCCGCGCGGACCGGCGTCTCCGGCCCGGCGAAGTCCTGGTTGACCGCGCAGCGGACGGTGCGGGCGTTGGCCAGGGCAGCGGCGTAGCCGGGTCCGCGCCCGCGCAACCAAGCCAGCAGGTCGCCCACCGTGCCGACCCCCTCGGGGAGGGTTATGACCTCCTCGGCCTTGCCGACCCGCTCCCGCAACCAGGCGAAATAGAGCAAATGGAGGTCGGACCCCCTCATCCCGATCCCCTCATCCCGATCCCCTCATCGAGGTGTCGGCACGGTGGTGATGCTGCCGTCCGGCGCGATGATCGTCGTCGTGCCGTTGCCGTTCGGCACGGCGATGCCGCCGCTGGTGCCGTTCGGCGCCGTCAGCGTGTCGATGCCGCCGCTCGGCGTGCCGAGCATCGGGCCGTGCGGCGTCAGATAGGTCCGGCTTCCCGGAGCCGGCGCGGCGGGTGTCGCCGGTCGCGGTGCGACCCCGGCAGGCGGGGGTGCGGTCAGTCCGGGCTGGGTCTCGGGCGGCGGTGTCGAGCTGCCGCGGCGGGTGGGCAGCCGGGGCATCTGTTCCTGCGGCGGTACCACCGACATGGTCGGCCCGTTCGGCAGGGTCGGGCTGGTGCCCTGGTTGCCCTGCTGCTCGAGGTCGGCGAGCGTCGGCTCGGGCGCCGCCGGTCCTGGCCAGACGTTGCCGGGCTCGGGCTTCAGCGGCTCCTCGTCCACTGCTTGGGCCCGCACCCGGCGCATGTTCTCGCTGTCGCCGATCGGCCGGTTCGGGTTGACCAGGAAGGTATGGGTGTCTCCGACGAAGGTGTCGAAGCCGCAGCCGGGGAGCAGCAGGGCCATACCAAGCAGGGCGATACGCCGCATGAACGGGAGATCCTCGCGAAGGCGGGCGAATGTGCCTGCTCCGCCTGTGCTGCTCAAGTTTCTCAATAATCTCCTTTCTCAATAATCTCCGCTCACCCCGGGCCGGCCGCGGACGAAATCCCCGATCCACCGGGCGATCGCCGGCGGGTCGTCCAGCGGCAGCAGCGCCCGGTCGCAATCGCGGAGTGCGGCGTCGCTGGCGACGGCAACGACGTCCGGGCGGTCTGGCCACAGTCTCGGGAGGCCCAGCGCGGGGCGATACACCTCCAGCTTGGGATGGGGATGCGCCTTGAACCCCTCCACCAGCACCAGATCGACCGGCGCCAGCCGGGTCAGCAGCTCGGCGAGCGGCGGCTCGGCGCCGGCATTCTCGTGCATCAACGCCCAGCGGGCGCTGCTGGCCACCAGCACCTCGCGCGCGCCCGCCTGGCGGTGGCGGTAGCTGTCCTTGCCGGGCTGGTCGACGTCGAAGCGGTGGTGCGCGTGCTTGACCGTCGAGACCGACATCCCTTGCCCGATCAGAAGCGGCAGTACCGCGGTCAGCAGGGTGGTTTTGCCGCTGCCGGACCAGCCGGCCAAGCCGAGGACGAGCAAGGGACCTCTTTACGGCTGGCGGAGCGCATCCCGGGGCCGCGGAGCTGCGGCATGCCGCAGCCCAGCGGTGAGATAGTCCCAACCGGTCAGCAGGGTGAGCAGCGCCGCCACCCAGAGAGCAGTCTCCCCGAGGGCGGCGACCGGCAGGAAGCCAAGATGCAGCAGGGAAGCGGAACTGTCGCCGGCCAGCAGCATGCCGAGGGCAGCCATCTGCACGCCGGTCTTCCACTTGGCCAGCCTGGTCACCGGCAGGCCGACGCGCACCCCGGCCAGGTACTCCCGCAGGCCGCTCACCAGGATCTCGCGCAGCATGATAACGATCGCCGGGTAGAGCCCCCAGGCGCTCACCCTGGCCTCGCCGACCAGCAGCATCAGGGTGGCGCCGACCAGCAGCTTGTCGGCGATCGGGTCGAGCATGCGGCCGAAGGCCGAGATCTGGCGGCGCTCGCGGGCCAGCCGGCCGTCGAAGTAATCGGTGACGGCGGCGGCGCTGAACACCACGCAGGCCGCCAGGTCGGCGGCCGGATCATGCACCGCCACCAGCGCCACCAGCAGGGGAATGGCGGCGATCCGCGACAGGGTCAGCAGGTTCGGCAATTCGGTCAGCATGCTGCGCCACCGGGGGTGCCGCCGAGGTTTAGTTGCTGGCGCGCGGGAAGGCCAGAGAAAGCCCGGCGACAGTCCCGATTCCGCAGCCGGCGGGCTAATGCCGCTAGCTCGGCCCCTGGCTCTCCAGCATCCGGCGGAGCAGCTCGACATCATCGGCGAACCCCGCGTCGCGCTCCATCAGCTCGGCCACCCGGGCGATGGCGTGCATCACCGTGGTGTGGTCGCGATTGCCGAACTTGCGGCCGATCTCGGGCAGGCTGCGGCTGGTCAGCTGCTTGGCCAGCCACATCGCCACCTGGCGCGGCCGGGCGACAGCGCGGGCGCGGCGCGCCGAGGACATGTCGGTCAGCCGGATGTTCCAGTGCTCGGCGACGCGTTTCTGGATCTCCTCGATGGTCACCCGCCGGTCGTGCGCCTTGAGGATGTCATGCAGCACTTCCTGCGTGGTCTCCAGGGTCAAGGTGCGGCCGAACAGGTTGACATGCGCGATCAGCCGGTTCAGCGCGCCTTCGAGCTCGCGCACGTTCGAGGTGATCTTGTGCGCCAGGAACTCCAGCACTTTCTGCGGCACGGTGACCTCGGCGCGCGCCGCCTTGGCCTCGAGGATGGAGATGCGCAGCTCGAAAGTGGTGGCGTGCAGATCGGCCACCATGCCGCAGCCGAGCCGGGTGCGCAGCCGGTCCTCGATCCCCGACAGGTCCGAGGGCGACTTGTCCGCCGACACGACGATCTGCTTGCCGGCGTCGACCAGGGCGTTGAAGGTGTGGAAAAACTCTTCCTGGGTGTTGTCCTTGCCGATGAGGAACTGCAGGTCGTCGACCATCAGCACGTCGACGCTGCGCAACTGCTCCTTGAACTGCATCGTCGACTGGCTGCGGATTGCCGAGATGAAGCGGTACATGAACTTCTCGGCGGACATGTAGGCGACCGAGACCCCGACCCCCGGCTTGCTTCGCGGACTTCCGGGCTGGTTTCGGGGGTCATCGGAACGGCCCACCAGCTCCCAGGCAATGGCGTGCATCAGGTGGGTCTTGCCGAGCCCGACGCCGCCGTAGAGGAAGAGCGGGTTGAAACCCTGGCTGGCCGGGCGTTCGGCCACCCGGCGCGCGCAGGCATAGGCGAACTCATTGGGTTTGCCGACGACGAAGCTGTCGAAGTCGAAGCGCCGGTCGAGCGGCGCCGCCACGTCGTTCATGCGATCGGGCATCCGCTCGGCCCGATCCTCGGCTTCCGCCTCGCCGCGCCCCGGGCGGGCAGCCTGGTGCGCAGCGGGAGTCTGGTCGAGGCTTTCGGCGAGGCGCCGTGCGCCGACCCGGATGTCGACCCGGCGGACGCTCCGGTTCTCGGCCTGCCAGAGCGTGTTCAGCCGGTCGCCGTAGTGGCTGCGCACCCAGTCGCGCAGGAAGCGCGTCGGCAGCTGCACCGTCACCTCGTCCCCGTCGAGGCCGGCGAGGGTCATCTGCCGCAGCCAGGAGCGGTACTCGACTTCGCCGACTTCGCATTGCAGGCGGCCGCGCACGCGCGTCCACTGTTCAGCCAGCGAGGCGCCATCCGCGGCAGCCGTCTCCACAGCTGCCATGGCGGTGGCGTCGGCGGGAGCATCGTAGGGTTCCTTCGGTGCCGCGTGCTCCGCGGAGGAGAAGAAATCGTGCTCCATGCCACCGTCTGAAACCATTGACTGCACCACCGCACGGTTGGGCGAACCACTGAGAACGCGACGTCACGCCGCCGCCAACGCACGTTCCGGGGCTTCGCTGCGCACAGCGATGCCGAAGAAGAGACGACACTCTCTGTGGTTCACGAGGTTGTAATGCTTACTCCACGCCGGGAACGGCAGGCAATGGCCAATCGGGAGTGCAAGCGTACCAAAAACGATCGGAGCGGTTATTCTAGGAAATACTGTGCGAGTGCCTAGAAGTTCTAGCAGGCTGGCTTAACGTGAGGGGCTAACCCGCGAACATTTCAAAGAATGCAGGCAGAGTCTTGATGTCACTCGGCCAAGCTGGTCACCCGGCGCCCTGCCACGGTCTCTTCAGGCATAGTCATCTCGGTGGGGGAAGACGTCAAGCGCGCCGGCCCACGATGACCCAGCACGTGCGCGCGCGGTTGGATCGCAACAGGCTGCGCCGCGCTGGGCGCGGCATGCGGCGCGCAAAAGGCTCAGGCTTTCGCCAGCGCCTTGATGCGGGCCGAGAGGCGGGAAAGCTTGCGCGCGATGGTGTTCTTGTGCGCGATGCTGCGGGTCGCGGCGCGCTGCATCTCCGGCTGCGCAGCGCGCAATGCCGTCGCAGCGGCGTCCTTGTCGCCGCTCGAGATCGCCGTCTCCACCTTCTTGATGAAGGTGCGCATGCGCGAGCGTCGTGCCTGGTTGCGCTCGGTGCGGCGCTCGATCTGCCGGATGCGCTTGCGCGCGGAAGCGGTGTTCGCCATGGATCTGACTTGTCGGTTTTAACTTACGTTGTGGTCGGGCTTGCAGTGCGATCAGGAACCGGGTTGCGATAAAACGCGCACCGCCGGCAGCAAGCTGCCGGCAGCGGCGGTTAGGTGTTCTAGGCAGCCGCCCCGCGCAAGTCAACCGGCGCCAGTCAGGCGTTGTACCGGTCAACCACGTCGGCTGAACACCGGCTTGCGCTTGCCGACGAACGCGGTCATGCCCTCCTTCTGGTCGGCGGTGCCGAACAGCGACAGAAACAGCGCCCGCTCGACGCGCACGCCCTCGGTCAGCATGGTGTCGAAGGCGCGGTTCACCGCCTGCTTGGCCATCGTCACCGCCACCGGCGACAGCGCGGCGATACGCTCGCCCATCTTGATCGCCTCGGTCACCAGTTCGCCCGCGGGCACCACGCGCGAGACCAGGTTGGACCGCTCCGCCTCCGCGGCATCCATCATCCGCCCGGTCAGGATCTGTTCCATTGATTTGGACTTGCCGACCGCGCGGGTCAGCCGCTGGGTGCCGCCGGCGCCGGGAATGACGCCGAGATTGATCTCGGGCTGGCCGAACTTCGCGTTATCGGCGGCGAGGATGATATCGCACATCATCGCCAGCTCGCACCCGCCGCCGAGCGCAAACCCGGCGACCGCCGCGATCACCGGCTTGCTGACCCGCAGGATGGTCTCCCAGCGGGCGATGAAATCGTCCAGCATCACCGCGGGGAAGGTGCGGTCCTGCATCTCCTTGATGTCGGCGCCGGCGGCGAACGCCTTCTCGGAGCCGGTGAGCACGATTGCGCCGATCGCCGGATCGCGGTCCCAGGCCAGCAGCTGTTCGCCGAGTTCGGCCATCAGCTGATCGCAGAGCGCGTTCAGCGCCTGTGGCCGGTTCAGCCGCACCAGCCCCACCGGCCCGTGCGTCTCGGTCAGGATCATCTCGGCCATTCGTCTTCTCTCCATGAGCGTGATCGCCTGAATCGGAACGGCGGAGGCTTCGATCACGCGATCAGATAAGGTCCGCGGCTTCTAGCCGGATTGTGACCGGGCCGGAAGCTGGGCGACAATGGTCCGGCGGCGCCGATTGTGGCACCCCGCCTGCCGACGATGATGTCGGCGAGCGATCGGGAAACGAGGGCGGATGGCGGCGATCTTTCGTCCAAGTGCGAACCTCGCCGCCAAGGTCGTTTTGCTCGGCATGGCGGCGCTGCTGGCGGGCGGCACCGGGTGGTGGCTGGTCTGGCCGCGTACCGACTGGTCGCGCCGCGTCGGCTGGGTGATCGATCAGCCCGTGCCGTTCAGCCACGAGCACCACGTCGCCGGGCTCGGCATCGATTGCCGGTTCTGCCACACCTCCGTCGAGGTGTCGTCCAACGCCGGCATGCCGCCGACCTATACCTGCATGACCTGCCACTCGCAGATCTGGACCAATGCGGAGTTGCTGGCACCGGTGCGCGAGAGCCTGGCGCAAGGCCGGCCGATCGCCTGGAATGTCGTCAACGACATTCCGCAATACGTCTATTTCAACCACTCCATCCACATCGCCAAGGGCGTCGGCTGCGCCAGTTGCCACGGCAGCGTCGACCGCATGGCGCTGACCTACAAGGCGTCCAGCTTCACCATGCAGTTCTGCCTGAACTGCCACCGTGATCCAGGCCCCAATCTGCGCCCGAAGGAAGCGATCTATGACACCGAGTGGCACCGCACCGCCGACACGCCCTCGCCGGCGGCGCTGATGCAGCAATACGGCGTGCCCAATCGCGACCTCACGGACTGCTCGATCTGTCACCGATGAGCGGCGCGATCCCCTTCACCCGGCGGCAGTGGCGCAGCCTCGACGAGATCGCCGGGGATGCCGACTTCCTGGCCCGCGCGGCGCAGGAGTTCCCCGCCCTCGCCGAGGGGCTGGCCCGGCCGGAGAGCCGGCGGCGTGTGCTCAAGCTGATGGCAGCG
The DNA here is from genome assembly GCA_019240395.1 of Acidisphaera sp. GTDB lineage: Bacteria > Pseudomonadota > Alphaproteobacteria > Acetobacterales > Acetobacteraceae > JAFAYA01. The sequence goes on from JAFAYM010000161.1 coordinate 43,567, forward strand.
AGCCTGGCGCTGGCCGGCCTCGGCGGCTGCGATCCCGGCAGTCCCGCGGGCAAGCTGGTGCCCGCCGTTGTGGCGCCGCCGGACATCGTCGCGGCGCTGCCGAATTTCTATGCCGGCGCCGATCTCGCGACCGGCTACGCCGACGGCATCATCGTCGAGCAGGTGATGGGCCGGCCGATCAAGGTGGAGGGCAACCCGAACCACCCCGCCAGCCTCGGCGCGACGAGCATCCATGGCCAGGCGACCATTCTCGATTTCTACGATCCCGATCGCGCCGCCGGCATCTCCCGCCCCGGCCCAGCCGGCACTCGCCAGCCCGCCGATCTGCAGGATCTGCTGCTGGCGCTGTCGCTGGAGCGGGCGCGCTTCGCCGACCGGCACGGCGCGGGCTTGCGCATCCTGACCGGCAGCGTCGCCTCGCCGACGCTCGCGACGCAGCTCGATGCGCTGCTGCGCCAGTATCCGCAGGCGCAGTGGCATCAGTGGGACGCGATCTCGCGCGACCGCGCCCGCGCCGGCGCGATGCTGGCCTATGGCCGCGCCGTCGAGACCGTGCCGCACCCCGACGCCGCCGACGTGATCCTGGCGATCGACAGCGACCTGCTCGGCGGGGCACCCGGCCATCTCCGGCTGGCCCGGGAATTCGCCTCCCGCCGCAATCCGGCGCGCACCCGGGCGATGAGCCGCGTCTATGCCGTCGAGCCGACGCCCACCCTCATCGGCACCGCCGCCGACCACCGCTTCGTCGCCGGGCCGGCCGCGCTGCACGCCGTGATGGCCGGGCTCGCCGCAGGTATCCTGCGCAATGAGACGCCGTCGGATGGCCCGCCCTGGCTCGGCCCGGTGATCGCCGATCTGCGCGCCGCCCACGGCCGGGCGCTGGTGCATGTCGGCCCCGATCAGCCGGCCGAGACGCATGCGCTGGCGCACGCCTTGAACGAGGCGCTGGGCGGCCGCGGCAGTACCGTCACGGTGATCGAGCCGGTGCTGCACGATGCGGTCGAGCAGGCGGCCTCGCTGCGCACGCTGGTCGAGGACATGCAGGCCGGGCGCGTCGATGCGCTGATCATTCTCGACGGCAATCCGGTGTTCGCCGGGCCGGCGGACTTCGCCCACGGCCTCGCGCGCGTGCGGTTCAGCCTGGCGATGACGCCGATGCCCGACGAGACCGGCCAGGCCGTCACCTGGTCGGTTCCGCGGACCCATCCCTTCGAGACCTGGAGCGATGCGCGGGCCTTCGACGGCACTGCCACGATCATCCAGCCGCAGGCGCTGCCGCTCTATGGCGGCCTGAGCCCGCACGAGATCCTGGCCTTGCTGGCCGGACCGCAGCCGGCGTCGCCGCGCGACCTCGTGCGGCAGACGTGGCAGCCCGCGATGTCCGGCGATTTCGAGCAGGCCTGGCACGACGCGCTGGCCGGCGGCGTCGTGCCGAACACCGCCGCCGCCCGCGCCGCCGACACCCTGCGTCCGCAGGCCGCGCAGGTGATGCCCCCGACACCCCCGGCAGCGGTCGCCCTGCTGTTCCGCCCCGACCCCAACCTGCTCGACGGGCGCTACGCCAACAACGCCTGGCTTCAGGAGCTGCCTCGCCCGCTCACCAAGCTGGTCTGGGACAACCCGCTGCTGATCCCGCCCGCGCTCGCGGCGCAACACCAGCTGGTCAACGGCGACGTCGCGCGCCTTTCCGCCGCCGGCGTGCATGTCGAGGCGCCGGTCTGGATCGCCCCCGGCCAGGCCGCGGAGTGCGTCGTGGCCCTGCTCGGCTATGGCAGGCGCATCGTCGGCACGGTCGGCGCCGGCACCGGCTTCGATTTCTTCCCGCTGCGCGACGCCGGCCCGCCCGGCACGCTGATCATCGAAAAGACCGGCCGCCACGCGGCGCTTGCCAGCACGGACCACCACAATGTGCTGGCAGCCGACGCCGGGCCGCGCGACATCGTCCGCCACGGCGCGCTTGCGGACTACCTGAAGGACCCCCGCTTCCTGCAGGAACGCCAACCCGTCGAGACCTTGTACCAGAGCCGGCCGAAGCTCAGCGCGCAGGCCTGGGGCATGAGCATCGACCTCAATTCCTGCATCGGCTGCAACGCCTGCGTCGTCGCCTGCATGGCTGAGAACAACGTCCCCGTCGTCGGCAAGCAGCAGGTGCTGGCCGAGCGCGAGATGCACTGGCTGCGCATCGACCGCTACTACGAAGGGCCCGCCGAGGCGCCGGACAGCTTCTTCCAGCCGATGCTCTGCATGCACTGCGAGGAAGCGCCGTGCGAGACCGTCTGCCCCGTCGGCGCCACCGTGCACGACCACGAGGGACTGAACGTGCAGATCTATAACCGCTGCATCGGCACCCGCTTCTGCTCCAACAACTGCCCCTACAAGGTGCGGCGCTTCAATTTCTTCGCCTTCGCCGGCGAGGAGCATCGCCCGCCGATCTCGCGCAACCCCGATGTCACGGTGCGGGCGCGCGGCGTGATGGAGAAATGCACGTTCTGCCTGCAGCGCATCGCCGAGGCGCGCATCGCCGCGGATCGCGACAACCGCCCGATCCGCGACGGCGAAGTGGTCACCGCCTGCCAGGCCGCCTGCCCGACACGGGCCTTCGCCTTCGGCAACATCAACGACTCGGCGAGCGAGGTGGCGAAACGCAAGCAGAGCCCGCTCGATTACGGCCTGCTCACCGAGGAGGCGACGCATCCACGGGTCAGCTACGAGGCACGGATCCGCAATCGCAATCCGGGGATTGCGGGATGAACGAACGCAAGCGAGCAAGGCGAAGGGGGCTTTGCCCCCCTCGACCCCCCATCAAAGGCGGAGCCTTTGAAATCCGTTCCTTAAGTAATGGGGTCTGGGGCCGACGGGCCCCAGCGGGGTCGAGGGGCAGAGCCCCTCGCCTTCGTTAGATGAGCGGCGCCCAACTTCCCATGCAGCCGGTGGTCGATCCGCAGGAAACCGCGGGGTCGATGACCGACCGGGTCTGCGCCATCGCGCTGCGAGAGCGCGCGTTCCTCTGGTGGTGGCTGCTGATGATCCCGTCGGCCGCCCTCTCCGGCCTGCTCGTCGCCGCCGTGTTCTGGCTGTTCTATGCCGGCGTCGGCATCTGGGGCATCGACTGGCCGGTGATGTGGGGCCTGGCCATCCTCAACTACGTCTGGTGGATCGGCATCGCCAGCGGCGGTACTTTCATTTCCGCCATGTTTTTTCTCGTGCGCGTGGAATGGCGCACTTCGATAAACCGCATCGCCGAGTCGATGACGCTGTTCGCCGCCGCCTGTGCCGGCATCTACCCGATCCTGCATCTCGGCCGTCCCTGGTTCTTCTACTGGCTGTTTCCCTATCCCAACACGATGACGCTGTGGCCGCAGTTCCGCAGCCCGCTGTTCTGGGATTTCTGCGCCATCTTCGCCTACGTGCTCTCCTCCATCCTGTTCTGGTATCTCGGCGCCATGCCCGACATGGCCTCGATGCGCGACCGGGCGACGCGACGTGGCCAGCAGATCTTTTACGGTGTGCTGGCCATGGGCTTTCGCGGCACCGCCCGGGAGTGGCGCGACTTCCGCGCCGCCTATGCCGTGCTGGCGGCGATCATGGCGCCGATGGTCTGCTCCGTGCACAGCATCGTCGGCCTCGATTTCGCCGGAGCGCAGACGACGGGATGGCACTCCACCGAGTTCCCGCCCTTCTTCGTGTTCGGCGCCGTCCTCTCCGGCTTCGGCATGGTGCTGTTCCTCATCCTGCCGCTGCGCCGGCTGCTGCGGCTGGAATCCTTCATCACCGCCCGGCACATGGAAGTGCTGGCCCGCCTGCTGCTGACCAGCAGTCTCTGCCTCGCCTACGCGTACATCATGGACGCCTTCAACGCCTTCTACACGGGCGACGTGTCCGAACGGATCTTCTTTCACGACCGCATCAGCGGCGTCTACGCCGGGGTCTACTGGTGGACGCTCTTTCTCAACATCGTCGTACCGCAGCTGCTCTGGTGGCGCCGCCTGCGCCTCAACCAGCCGCTGGTCTGGCTGGTCGGCCTCGCGGTCATCGTGGGCATGTGGCTCGAGCGCTACGGCATCGTCGTGGTCAGCCTGCATCGCACCAAGCTGCCCTCCGCCTGGGGCAACTACGCCGCCAGCTTCTGGGACTGGGCGACGCTCGCCGGGACCGTCGGCCTGTTTTTCACCGGCATGCTGCTGGTGGTGCGGCTGGTGCCGATCCTCTCCATGTTCGAGATGCGCGAGCTGCTCGCGAATGCGAGACGGCAGGGATGAGCGGCGTGCTGGCTGCCTTCGCCGACGAGGCGGCGCTGGAGGAGGCGACCATGCGCCTCTCCCTCGTCCCCGCGTGCCGGCTGCAGACCTATACGCCGCGCCCGCTCGAGGATGATCCGCCGCGCAGTCGGCTGCCCCTGGTGATCCTGCTCGCCGGCATGCTGAGTGCTGCCGCCATCTTCGGCATGGAAACCTACGCCGACACCGCGAGCTACCCGCTCGATATCGGTGGACGTCCGCTTTTCTCCTGGCCCTCGCTCGTGCCGATGGCCTTCGAGGGCGGCGCTCTCGCCGCCGTCGCCGCCGGCTTCTTCGGCTTCCTGATCGCCAACCGCCTGCCGCATCTGCACGACCCCGTGGACGAAAGCGAAGGCTTCCGCCGCGCCACCCGCGACTGGTATTTCCTCGCCATCCGCGCACCGGATGCCGCGGCGCTGGCCGAGGCCCTGAGCATCCTGGACGAACTCCACCCCGAGCTTGTCGAGGAGCTGCCGGCGTGAGGCGTCCCCTCCTGCTCCTCCTGCTGCTGCTGCCGCTCGCCGCCTGCGACGACATGACCGCGCAGCCCAAGAGGAACGCCTATGCCGACCCGTCCGTGGCACCCGGGCGCGTGCCGACCGACAGCGTGAGCTGGCGTGATCACTCCACCGCACCGCCGCCGCTCACCCTCGCGCTGATCGAGCGCGGCCAGCAGCGCTTCCGCATCGACTGCACGCCCTGCCACTCCGAGCTCGGCGACGGCAACGGCATGATCGTGCAGCGTGGCTTTCCGCAGCCGCCCTCCTATCAGGAGGACCGGCTGCGCGCCGCGCCGCCGCAGCATTTCTACGACGTCATCACCAACGGCCACGGCGCAATGTACAGCTTCGCGCAGCGCGTGGCGCCGGAGGATCGCTGGGCGATCGCCGCCTACATCAAGGCGCTGCAGCGCAGCCAGCACGCGGCAATCGCCGACCTCACCGCGGCCGAGAGGGCGGCCCTGCCATGAGCCGTGCTGAACGCGACGCCTGGATCGCCGGCATCATCGGGCTGGCCGGCGCGCTGATCGGCTGGGTCGTCGCGCCGTCGCAGGTTCCGCACGCCTGGCTCGCCGCGCTGACCGCCTGGATCGGCTGGCCGCTCGGCAGCATGGCCCTCCTGCTTACCCACGCGCTGACCGGCGGCCGCTGGGGCTACGCCGTCCGTCCCGCCCTGGTCGGCGGCGTGTGCAGCCTGCCGCTGCTGATCCCGGCGCTCATCCCCTTCCTGCTCACCATGCCGGCCCTCTATCCCTGGACGCATGCCGACACGGCGTCCCACCTGGCCAACCATTTCTACCTCAACGTCCCCTTCTTCGCCGGGCGCGGGATCGTCTATCTCCTCGTCTGGTTCGGCCTGGCCGGCCTGATCCTGCGCGCGCTGCGCAGCGCCGAGGCCGACCCGATGCTCGAGCGGCTGGCGCCCGCCGGGCTGATCCTGCTGGCGCTGACCGTGACCTTCGCCGCAATCGACACGACGATGTCGCTCGATCCGGATTTCAGCTCCAGCGCCTACGGCATGATCGCCGCCGCCGGCGCCGGGCTGTTCGCACTGGCGGTCGCGGTGCTGCTGACCGCGGCCGCGCTGCCGCCCGCCGAGATCCGCGCCGATCTGGGCAAGCTGCTGCTCGGGCTGGTGGTGCTCTGGGCCTATCTCGACTTCATGCAGGTGCTCATCGTCTGGCAGTCCGACCTGGCCAGCGAAGCGCCCTGGTACAGCGTCCGCTCCACGCCGTTCTGGGCGGTGATCGCCGCTTTGGTGGCAGCGGCGCATTTCGCGCTGCCCTTCGCCATGCTGCTGTCGCCGGCATTGCAGCGATCGCGGCGCTGCATGCTGTGCGTCGCCGGCCTGCTGATCGTCGCCGAAATCCTTTATTCCTGGTGGCTGGTGCTGCCGGCCGCCCCGCGCGGCCTGCGCCTGATCGATCCGGCCGCGATGCTGGCCTTCGGCGGCTGCGGCGTCGGCCTGGCGCTGCGGCTGCGCCCGCGCCCTCTGGCGGCGGTGGCGCACCATGGCTGAGCTCGAACGCCTGCCGCCGGCGCAGCACGAAACGCGCGACGTCACTTGGCGCTTCTTCGTCATCGGCACGGTCGGCATGCTGGTCACCCTGGCGCTGCTCGCCGGGCTGTCCGCCCTGCTCTATCCCGCGTCGCTGACCGACCGCACGCTCCTCGGCCGCCTGCCGCCGAGCCCCAGCCCCGCGTTGCAGAGCAGCCCGCGCGCCGACATGGATCGCTTCCGGCGGGAGGAGATGCAGCGCCTGGACAGCGCGGGCTGGGTGGACCGTGCGCACGGCCTCGTGCACATCCCGATCGCCGAGGCGATGCGCAAGGTGGCGCAGGAGGGCATCGCGGACTGGCCCGGCCCGGCGGCGCCGAGCCCGGTCGATCCGAGCCAAGCCGGCCAGATCCAGGAAGGCGCGCCGCGCACCGCGCCGAGCCCGCAATGACACGCCTGCTGCTTCTCCTGCTCCTGCTTGCCACCCCGGCCTGGGCGGTGCCCGATCTCTCGGGCTTCGCCTATCAGCAGCGCCAGGGCTCGGCGCTGCCGGCCGACGCCGAGTTCCGCGACGAATCGGGAAAAGCCGTCCGGCTCGGCGAGCTGCTTGGGCGCCCGGTCATCCTCGTCCTCGGCTATTTCCACTGCCCCAATCTCTGCGGCGTAGTGCGCGACGACCTGTTCTCCGCCCTCGCCGGATCGGGGCTGCGCACACCTGCGGACTACACGCTCGTGGCACTCAGCATCGACCCGGCGGAGACCGCCGCCGACGCCGCCGCGGCGAAAGCCGCCGACCTCGCGCGCTTCCCCACAGAAGGCGCGGATCGCGGCTGGCACTTCCTCACCGGCAGCGCCGAGGCGGTGCAGCGCGTCGCCGACGCGGTCGGCTTCCGCGACGCGTTCGACCCTCGGTTCAAGCAGTTCATCCACCCCGCGGGCGCGGTGTTCGCAACCGGCTCGGGCGTCGTCTCGGGCTATCTGCTCGGCGTCGGCTACCAGCCCGGCGACGTCCGCGCGGCCGTGCTGCGCGCCGGCAGCGGCGGCATCGCCCGGGCGAGCCTGCCGGTGCTGCTGCTCTGCTTCCACTACGACCCGGCTACCGGCCGCTACACGCTGGCCATCACGCGCCTGTACCAGATTGCCGCCGGGCTCTTCGTCCTGACCGCCGGCGGATTGCTGGTGGTCGCCTTCCGCTGGGAGCGCCGCCGCGCATGAGCTTCTCGCTGCCGGCGGCATCGTCCAACGCGCCCGAGGTGGACGCGCTGCTCGCGGCATTGCTGCTGATGAGCTGCGCCGTGCTGGCGCTGGTTTTCGGCCTGATGTTCTTCTACGTCGTCCGCTATCGCGCCGGCAGCCGCATCGACCGCGGTGCGCTCGCCGAGCGGACCTTCCGCTTCGAGATCAGCTGGACCGCGGCGACCCTGGCGATCTTCTTCGGCCTGTTCCTCTGGGGAGCCGACCTCTACGTCCGGCTGTTCGAGCCGCCGGCCGACGCATTGAAAGTCTACGTCGTCGGCAAGCAGTGGATGTGGAAGGTGGAACACCCCGGCGGCCAGCGCGAGATCGACACGCTGCACGTCCCGGCAGACCAGCCGATCGAGCTGGTGATGACCTCCGAGGACGTCATCCACGATTTCTCGGTGCCCGCCTTCCGGCTCAAGCGCGACGTGGTGCCCGGCCGCTACGAGACGCTGTGGTTCCGCGCCGACCGGCCCGGCACCTACCATCTCTACTGCGACCAGTTCTGCGGCACCGACCACGCCCATATGGTCGGCGAGGTCGTCGTGCTCAGCGGGCCGGACTATCGCAAATGGCTGAGCGTCACGCCGGGCAGCGAGACGCTGGCGGCGCAGGGCCAGGCGCTGTTCATTCATTTCGGCTGCAGCGGCTGCCACGGCGGCAACGGCGCCGGCAGCTACGGCGGCCCCGGCGGCAGTCCGCCCGGCAGCACCGGGCAGGCCCCGGCGCCGTCCTACAGCACGGTGCGCGCGCCGCCGCTGGTCGGCCTCTACGGCAGCCCGGTGCCGCTCTCCGACGGCAGTGTCGTGATCGCCGACGATCGCTACATCAGGGATTCGATCCTCGATCCCGGCGCGCAGATCGTCGCGAGCTACCAGAACGTCATGCCGTCCTTCGCCGGCCAGATCAGCGAGGAGGACCTCGTGAAGCTCATCGCCTACATCAAGTCGCTCGGCGCCCAGCGCGCCGATGCCGGCCAGACCGGGGGCTGACGCATGTCGCACGCGCTGGACGCGACGGCCGGCGAGATCGAGGCCGCAACCGTCAGGGACAACAGGGACAACTACCTCACCGATGAATGGACCGTCTGGTCCTGGCTGGCGACCACCGACCACAAGCGCATCGCGCTGCTGTATTTCGCCTCGATCACTTTCTTCTTCTTCCTCGGCGGCGCCGCCGCGGCGCTGATGCGCTTCAACCTGCTGACGCCGACCGGCGCCATCGTCTCGCCGGAGACCTACAACCGGCTGTTCACTCTGCACGGCGTGGTGATGGTCTGGTTCTTCCTGGTGCCCGCGGTGCCGGTGACCATCGGCAATTTCGTGACGCCGCTGATGATCGGCGCGCGCGACCTCGCCTTTCCGAAGGTCAACCTGTTGAGCTGGTACCTCTTCATCACCGGCGGCGCGATCACGCTCTGGGCGCTGTTCATGGGCGGGCTCGATACCGGCTGGACGCTCTACACCCCGCTCAGCTCCGCCTACGCCAAGGGCTACGTCGTGCCGGTCGCCGTCGGCATCTTCATTTCCGGCTTCTCCTCGATCGCCACCGGCCTCAATTTCATCGTCACCATCCATCGGCTGCGCGCCCCCGGCATGACCTGGTACCGCATGCCGGTGTTCCTCTGGTCGCTCTACTCCACCAGCGTCATCTACGTGCTGGCGACACCGGTGCTGGCGATGACCCTGCTGCTGCTGGCCTTCGAGACGGTGTTTCGCGTCGGCGTGTTCGATCCGGCACTCGGCGGCGACCCGATCCTGTTCCAGCACCTGTTCTGGTTCTACTCGCACCCCGCGGTCTACATCATGATCCTGCCGGGCCTCGGCGTGGTCAGCGAGATCATCCCGGTATTCGCCCGCAAGCGGCTGTTCGGCTACAAGTTCGTGGTCTGGTGCAGCGTCATGATCGCGGTGATCAGCTTCTTCGTCTGGGGCCACCACATGTTCGTGGCCGGCACCTCGATCTACAGCGCCATCGTCTTTTCGCTGCTCAGCTTCATGGTTGCGGTGCCCTCGGCGATCAAGGTGTTCAACTGGATCGGCACCCTGCACAAGGGGTTCATCCATTTCGACGCGCCGATGATCTACGCGCTCGGCTTCGTCGGGCTGTTCACCATGGGCGGGCTGACCGGGCTGTTCCTGGCGACGCTCGCCGCCGACGTGCCGCTGCACGACACCTATTTCGTGGTGGCGCATTTCCACTACATCATGGTCGGCGGCATGGTCAGCGCCTTCTTCGGCGGGCTGCACTATTGGTGGCCGAAGATCACGGGGCGGATGTATCCGGAGATGTGGGGCCGCGTCGCCGCCGCGATGATCTTCTTCGGCTTCAACCTGACCTTCTTCCCGCAATTCATCCTCGGCTATCTCGGCATGCCCCGGCGCTATCACTCCTATCCGCCGGAGTTCCAGGTGCTGAATGTGCTGTCCTCGGCCGGCTCGACAATCCTCGCCGTCGCCTATCTCATGCCGCTGTTCTATTTCGCCTGGTCGCTGCTCGCCGGGGCGCGCGCGCCGGCGAATCCGTGGGGCGCCACCGGCCTGGAATGGCAGACGCCCTCGCCGCCGCCGGTGCAGAACTTCACCTCGACGCCGGTGGTCACCGAGGACCCCTATAGCTATCCGTCGCCGGAAGCCATCCAAATGGAGCAGGCGGAGACCGGCGAAGCGCGGCCGAATGGCTGACATCCACTCGACGTTCCAGTACAGCACGCCGGCGCACCGCAGCGGGTCGTCGCTGGACGGCATGTGGCTGTTCCTGGCGACCGAGGTGCTGTTCTTCGGCGCGCTCTTTCTCGCCTGGACGGTGTCGCGCCACTACCATGCCGCCGGGTTTGCCGAGGCGGCGCGCCACACCGAAATCTCGCTCGGAACGATCAACACGGTCCTGCTGGTCACCAGCAGCCTCGCCTATGCCGCCGGCCTGGCCTTCATCGAGCAGGGCGACACGCGCCGGCTGCTGCAATGCCTGTCGTTGACCGGGCTGCTGGGGATCGCCTTCGTCTGCCTGAAGCTGCTGGAGTGGCACGACGATTTCTACGAGCACCTGTTTCCCGGTTCGGGATTCGCACTGCACGGCCCGGATCCCGGCGGGGCGCAGATATTCTTCTCGTTCTATTTCGTCGGCACCGGCCTGCACATCCTGCACATGCTGGCGGGGCTCGGCCTGCTCGCCTGGGTCATCCTGCGCGCGTGGCGTGGCGCCTTCTCCTCCAGGAGCCATCTCGCGGTCGAGGCGGTCGGCCTCTACTGGAGCTTCGTGGACGTGGTCTGGCTGGTGCTCTACCCGCTGATCTACGTGGTGGGGCGCCCGGGATGATGGCGCGATGATGCAGACGCTGCGTCCGCTGCTCCTGGTCTGGCTGGCGCTGCTGGCCTTGCTGGGTGTCGAGCTCGGCGGCGCTTTCCTGCGGCTCGGCCATCTGTTCGGCGGCCTGCTGCTGCTGCCCGCCGGCGCCATGGTGGCGCTGGTCGGCCTGTTCTTCATGCGGCTGCGCCATGCCAGCGGGCTGTCGCGCGGCTTCGCGCTCGCCGCCATGTTCTGGCTGGTCGTGCTGCTCGGGCTGGGCAGCATGGATCCGATGACGCGCACCCTCCACCCCGTGGCGATGACCACCTATCCCTGACCCTCTTGGTCGATCCCGCCGTATGCAGTAGGTGAAACGGCCCGGATCGTCCGGGACCCCGGTCGATTCGGCGCCCCGACCACCGGAGCGCCGGCGCCTGCATCGGACCGAGAAGGCTCGGACGCAAAGATTCGGACGCGAAGATATGGACCTCCAGCGGCTGCTCGTCGCCCTGGTCGAGACCAGCCGCCGTCACGCCCTCCTGGTGGTGCTGGCGGGCCTGCTGCTCGCCACGCTGTGCGGCTTGTACGCCGTGCGCCATCTCGGCGTCAGCACCGATACCGACCTGCTGTTCTCGGAACGCCTGCCCTGGCGGCAGCGCGCGACGGCGTTCCAGCGCGAGTTCCCGCAATTCCAGAACCTGCTGGTGGGCGTGATCGACGCCCGCATTCCCGAGGAGGCGGACAGCACGGCCGCCGCCCTTGTGGCCAAGCTTGCGGCCGACCACGCGCATTTCCACGCGGCGTGGCAGCCCGACGCTCTGCCGTTCTTCGCCAGGAGCGCCTTCCTCTTCCTCGACACCGGGCAGCTCACGGCGCTGCTGAACAGCATCATCGACGCGCAGCCCTTTCTCGGGCAGCTGGTCGCCGATCCCAGCGCGCGCGGACTGTTCGCCGCACTGGCGCTGGTGGCGATGGGAGTGCAGCAGGGCCAGGCCAATCTCGCGCCGTTCGAGCCGGCGCTGAACGCGTTCCACCAGGCGCTCGCCGCGGCGGCTGGCGGCCATCCCCAGCCGCTGTCGTGGGAGACCCTGCTGGCCGGCTCGCTGGTCAGCCAGGCCGGGCAGTACCGCTTCGTGCTGGCGCAACCGACGCTCGACTACACCGTCCTGCAGCCCGGCGGCGCGGCAACGCAGGCCTTCCGCGACGCCGCCGCCGGGCTCGATTTCGTCAAGTCGGGCGACGCACGGGTGCGCATCACCGGAGCGGTGGCGCTGTCGGACGAGGAATTCGCCACCGTCGCGCAGGGCATCATCGTCGGCACCATCGGCAGCGTCGTGCTGATCACGGTGTGGCTGCTGCTCGCGGTGGGCAGTTGGCGGCTGATCGTGCCGATCATCCTGACCCTGCTGCTCGGTCTGCTGCTGACCATCGGCTTCGCCACCGTGGCGGTCGGCACGCTCAACCTGATCTCGGTCGCTTTCGCCGTGCTGTTCGTCGGCATCGCCGTCGATTTCGCCATCCAGTTCTGCGTGCGCTACCGCGGCATGCGGCTGCAACACCCCGATCCGGCACGGGCGCTGGCCGAGACGACGCACCGGGTCGGCATCCAGATCCTGGTCGCCGCCGCCGCCACCGCCTGCGGCTTCTACGCCTTCGTGCCGACCTTGTTCAGCGGCGTCGCCGAGCTCGGGCTGATCGCGGGCACCGGCATGGTGATCGCCTTCCTGTGCACGCTGATCTTCCTGCCGGCGGCCCTCAGCCTGTTCCGGCCGAAGGGCGAGACGGCGGAGATCGGCTTTCGCCGCGGCGCCGCGCTGGACGCCCTGCTGAGCCGGCACCGCGGCCCGGTGCTCGCACTCTTCGCCGGCCTGGCGCTGGCCGGGGCTCTGCTGCTGCCGCGGCTCACCTTCGATTCCGATCCGCTGCACGTCAAGGATCCGAACACCGAGTCGATGCGCACGCTCCGCGACCTGATGGACAATCCGCTGACCAATCCCTACAGCATCGATATTCTCGAGCCATCGGTCGAACAGGCGGGCGCCATCGCGGCACGGATGCGCACGCTGCCGCTGGTTGCCGAGAGCCTCACCCTGCTGAGCTTCGTGCCGCAGGACCAGCCGGCCAAGCTGGCGATGATCGCCGACGCCGCCAACATTCTTGGCCCCACCTTGGCGGCGCGCGAACCGGCGGCGCCGGTGACGCCCGAGCAGCTGCGCCTGGCGATCGGCGCCGCGCTGGGCCAGATCCAGCCGGTGCTCGGCAAGCTGCCCGCCGGGCATCCGCTGGCGGCGATCGCCGCCGACCTCAAGCGCCTCGCCGGCGCCCCCGACGCGCAGCTCCTGGCCATGGACGCGGCGCTCACGCGCTTCCTGCCGATGCAGATCGACCGGCTGCGCCAGGCGCTCGGCGCGGCGCCGGTGACGCTGGGCGACCTGCCGCCGGCTCTGACCCGCGACTGGGTGCTGCCCGACGGCCGGGCGCGGGTGCAGGTGCTGGCCAAGCCCGAGGCGCGCGGCAGCCGCGGGCTCAATGAATTCGTCGGCCAGGTGCAGTCGGTGGCCCCGACCGCCGGCGGTCCCGCCGTCTGGATCGTCGAGACCGCGGCGAGCATCTTCGCGGCGTTCCGCACGGCCGCCATCGGTGCGCTGCTGGCGATCACGGCGATCCTGTTCCTGGCACTCCGCCGGCCGCTCGATGTGGCGCTGGTGCTGGCGCCGCTGCTGCTGTCCGGGCTGCTGACGGCGCTGCTCGCCGTGCTGCTGCCGCTGCCGCTGAATTTCGCCAACATCATCGCCCTGCCGCTGCTGCTCGGCGTCGGCGTCTCGTTCAACATCTATTTCGTCATGAACTGGCGCGAGGGCGGGCGTGATTTCCTCGGCTCGGCGACGGCGCGGGCGGTGGTTTTCTCGGCGCTGACCACCGGCACGGCGTTCGGCTCGCTCACCCTGTCGCGCCATCCCGGCACCGCCAGCATGGGCGACCTGCTGCTGCTGAGCCTGCTCTGCACGCTGCTGGCGTCGCTGATCTTCGTGCCGACCCTGCTGAGCGGCTTGCGGCCGCCGGCAAGCCAGTAGGGGTTGGCGTCCGACACGGGGCCGTGCGGCGGAGACGAAAATGTGGTAGGCCAGCATCCGGATTGGAGCCGTTTCAGAACCATGCCCGTCAATCTCTCCATCAAGAACGCACCGGATCGGGTGGTGCAGCGCCTGCGGGAACGAGCGGAGCGCCACCATCGGTCGCTGCAAGGTGAGCTGCTGGCCATCATCGAGGCGGCAGTGCAGGAGGATCATCCTGCGACTCCGGCCGACATTCTCGCCGAGATCCGCCGGCTCGGGCTGGCCACGCCCGGAGAAGCCACAGCGTTGATTCGTGCGGATCGTGATGGCCGTTAAGGTGGTCGATGCCTCCGCGGTGGCTGCTCTGCTGTTTGGTGAACCGGAGGCGGAGGCGGTCGCCGGGCGGCTCAGCGGCGCGCGCCTCATGGCGCCCGGGTTGCTCGCTTTCGAGCTGGCGAATGTCTGCTTGGTGAAGTGCCGGCGGCATCCGACTCAGAAGCGCGCGCTCACGGCTGCCTTTCGGCTGCGCCGTCGCCTTGAGGTGGAAGCCGTCTCTGTGGATCACGATGCCGCCCTGGAGCTGGCCACAGCGACGGGCCTGACCGCCTACGATGCGAGCTATCTCTGGCTGGCACGGCAACTCGGGGCGGAACTGGTCACCCTGGACCGGCGGCTCGCGAGGGCCGGAGCGAGGCCGTGACGGGCGGCTGCCGTGCCACCGATCTGGCCGCCGCGCTGTCGTTCAGCCGCGGCGAATGGGCGATGCTGCGGGCCAGCACGCCGATGACGCTCTCGCAGGCCGATCTCGCCGAGCTGCGCAGCCTCAACGAGCCGGTGTCGATCGCCGAGGTGTCGGAGGCGTATCTGCCGCTCTCGCGGCTGCTCAACCTGCACGTCGCCGCGGCGCGCAGCCTGGGGCAGGTGAAGGACGCATTCCTTGGCCGCCCGGCCGTCCGACCGCCCTATGTCATCGCCGTCGCCGGCAGCGTCGCCGTCGGCAAGAGCACGTTCGCCCGCGTGCTGCGCGCCATCCTGGCGCGGTGGCCGGACCATCCGCGGGTGCAGCTGGTGACCACCGATGGCTTCCTGCATCCCAACCGGGTGCTGCAGGAGCGCGGACTGATGGCGCGCAAAGGCTTTCCCGAAAGCTATGATCTGCGCCGCATGATCCGCTTCCTCGCCGCGGTGAAGTCCGGCAAGCCGGAAGTGGAGGCGCCGGTCTATTCGCACCTGATCTACGATATCGTTCCCGAGGAGCGGGCGGTCGTCGCCCAGCCCGATGTGCTGATCTTCGAGGGGCTGAACGTGCTCCAGGCGTCGGCGGCGCCGGTGCTCGCCTCGGACTTCTTCGACTTTTCCGTCTACATCGACGCCGAGGAGGACGATATCGAGGCGTGGTACGTCGAGCGCTTCCTGCTGCTGCAGCGCACCGCGTTCCAGTCGCCGAACTCGTTCTTCCGCCGCTACAAGGACCTCGGCGAGGTGGAGGCGCGGGAAACCGCGCGCGAGATCTGGCGGTCGATCAATCTCGTCAACCTGCGCGAGAACATCCTGCCGACCCGTCAGCGCGCGCGGGTCGTGCTGCGCAAGCGCGCCGACCACGCCGTCGGCGAGGTCTGGCTGCGCCAGATGTAGGTCAGAGCGAGCCGCGCAGCGCCCGTGCGCCGGGTGCGCGCGCCCCGGTGACGATCTGCGCCGCCGTCACCGGCCGGCCATAGTAGGCCTCGTCATACTCGGTGCGCTGCTTGATATCGGTGCCGCCGACGGTCAGCCCGGCGAACAGCCCGGCGGCGTGGGTCCAGACCACGATGTCGGGCGGGGTCAGCGGCGCCTCGCTGATGCGCGCGAAGTCGACGACCGCCAGGTCCGCCGTCGCCTTCAGGCTGAAGGTGTTGGACCCCAGGAGCGCGTCATAGGCGCGCTGGCTCATGATGATCAGCACCACCGGGCCGATCTGCCCGCCGACCTGCGGCCCCAGGGTGAGCGAGCCCATGACGTAGAAGGCCGGATCGCTCCAGCCGCCGCCCCGATGGGCCAGCAACACGCCCTGACCGCCTTCGGCGCCGACGACGAAGCCGGCCTTGACGACATTGGGGAACACCAGGACGGCCTTGGCGCGCCGCAGCAGGCCGGCCTTCGCAAAGCCCGGCCAGGTCCGCATGGTGTGGATCGTTGCCGCGGCGTCGCGGACCACCTCCTGCGCGTCGCTGACCTGAGCGTACGCGGGAGCGGTGAAGAGCAGCGCGCCGAAAACGAGAGTGGCGAGGCGGAGTGGTCGGGACATGACGGTGCCTCCCTGATGACGCTACCGAAACGCTCGGGCGTGCCTCGGGTTCGCAAGAAGGCGAGGGGCTTCGCCCCCTCGACCCCCACCAAAGGCAATGCCTTTGGAAACCGGTACCAAGTAGAAGGGTGCAGGGACGACGGTCCCTGCCGGGGTTGAGGGGCAGAGCCCCTCACCTTTCTTCCTTCGGAGATTCCATGCTCGCCGGCCTCCGCGTCCTCGATTTCGGTCACACCGTCATGGGCCCGAGCTGCGGGCTCGTGCTGGCCGATCTCGGCGCGGACGTGGTGCGCATCGAACCGCCGGAGGGCGACCGGACGCGCCGGCTCAAGGGTTTCGGCATCGGCTTCTTCGCCACCTACAACCGCAACAAGCGCAGCGTGGCGCTCGATCTCAAGCACCCGGCCGGGCTGGCGGCGGCGCGCCGGCTCGCGGCGGGTGCGGACGTGCTGATCGAGAATTTCGCGCCGGGAACCATGGAGCGGCTGGGCCTGGGATGGGAGGCGCTGCACGCCCTGAATCCCCGGCTGGTCTATTGCGCCCTCAAGGGTTACCTGCCCGGGCCATATGAAGACCTGCCGGCGCTCGACGAAGTGGTGCAGATGCAGGCGGGGCTGGCCTACATGACCGGCCCGCCCGGCCGGCCGTTGCGGGCCGGCGCCTCGGTGATCGACGTGATGGGCGGGGTGTTCGGCGTGGTCGGCATCCTGGGGGCGCTGCGTGCCCGCGACAGCACGGGGCAGGGCCAGATGGTGCAGAGCGCGCTGTTCGAGGCCACCGCCTTCCTGGTCGGCCAGCACATGGCGGCCGCGGCGCTGACCGGCACGGTGCCGCCGCCGATGCCGGCGCGGGTTTCCTCCTGGCCGGTCTATGACGTGTTCGCCGCGGCGGACGGGCCGGTGTTCGTCGGCCTCACCAGCCCGGCGCATTGGCAGCGCTTCTGCGCAGCCTTTCCCGTGGACGCGCTGCGCGACGAGCTCGGGGTGGCGACCTACGAGGATCTGTTCGCTGCGCGCGAGCGTCTGCTGCCCCGCCTGGCCGCGGTGTTCGCGGCGCTGCCGGCCGCCGAGATCATCGCCCGCGGCCGTGCGGCGCGCATTCCCTGCGCGCCGGTGGCGCGGCCGGACCAGCTGTCCGAGGACCCGCATCTGCGCGCCGCCGGCGCGCTGCTGGAGGTCGCGCTCTCCGACAGCGTGCGCGCCATGCTGCCGGCGCTGCCGCTGAGCCTCGGCGGGGTGGTGCCGGGGTTGCGCTCGCAGCCGCCGGCGGTCGGGGCCGACACCAGGGCGGTGCTGACGGAGGCGGGCTACGACGCGGCGGAGCTGGAGGAACTGGCCCGCGAGGGGGTCATCTCGACGGCGTAGCGCAGCAGTGCCGCCGAGCGATAAACGCCGTGCACGAACTTGCTGTACGGCAGCACCAGGAACAGCGCCAGCACGAAGCCGAAATGCACGGCGAGCAGCACGCCCATCGCGGCGGTCGCGCGCAGCGCCAGCAGCAGCAGGCCGGTCAGGCTGGTCGCTGCGAGCAGCATGAGCAGCGCCACATCCATGCCGAGCAGGCGGCGCGCCGTCGGGGCGGGGTCGCCGATCAGCTTCATCCCGAACAGGCCGACCGTGCCGACCAGCAGGCCGATCCCGCCGGCCGTGCCGAGCACCACCGGCAGGCTGAACCAGCCATAGGGCGGGCGCATGCCGAGAAAATCCTGATACAGGCTGGCCGTGCAGGTCGCGGCGAAGCAGAGCAGGAAGCCGTAGAACATGGCGTGGTGCAGCCAGCGCCGCGCGCCGGAAAAGCTCTCGTCGAGGTCGTTGCAGCCGTGGCCGCCGCCGCCGAGGTTGCGCAAGGTGAAGACGTCGTGCAGCGCCCGCCCGATCGCGCGCCCGTCCACCGGCCCGCCGCCGGTGTCGCGCCAGAAATTGCGGAACCCCATGGCGAAAGCGAGCAGCGCGAACACGAAGGTGATTGCCGACAGGACCAGCATGACGGGATAGGGAATGACCGTGTAGAACGCGCCCGGCCCGACATGTGCGCTGTAGAGCACGCCGGAGGATTGCAGCAGCATGGTCAGGATGAGAACGGCGGCGACGCCGAACGCGGCGATCAGGGAAACCAGCACGCCGTTGCGCTCGAAGGCGCGGGCGAGCGGCGCCGGCCAGGCATATTGCGCGTAGGTCTGCACCCGCAACTCGGCGAACACCTTCGGCAGGTTGATGCCGAATTCGTGCGGCGGCGCGTACTGGCAGGCGTAGTAGCAGCCGCGGCAGTTATGGCAGAGATTGGCGAGGTAGTTGAGGTCCTGGTCGCTGAAGGCGCGGCGCAGCTCCATGGCGGGGAAGACCGCGCAATAGCCCTCGCAATAGCGGCAGGCGTTGCAGATCTCCATGTCGCGGCGCGCTTCGTCGAGGATTTCCGCTGCGGCACCAGTGCCTGCTCTCGCTGATTGCCCGATCATGGCTGCTGCACCGTCATCGCGAGCCGCCGCTTGGCGGCGTGGCGATCCAGGGCGTTTGGTCCGGTGCGGCGGCCCTGGATCGCCACGTCGCTGCGCTCCTCGCGATGACGCGGATTGCTGCGGGTGATATGGGGTTCAGTTGGCTGCATGCCGTGCCGCCTCCCGTCCGGCGATCCTGCTCGCTGATTGCCCGATCATGGCTGCTGCACCGTCATCGCGAGCCGCCGCTTGGCGGCGTGGCGATCCAGGGCGTTTGGTCCGGTGCGGCGGCCCTGGATCGCCACGTCGCTGCGCTCCTCGCGATGACGCGAATTGCTGCGGGGGATTTGGGGTTCAGTTGGCTGCATGCCGCGCCGCCTCCCGTCCGGCGATGCGACCGAACACCGTGCCGATGGTCATGCCGAAGCCGGCGAGGTAGCCGCGCCCCAATATGTTGCCGGCCATGATCTCGCCGGACGCGAACAGGTTGCCGGAGGGCCGGCCGTCCTTCATCAGCACCCGAGCCTGCTCGTTCACCCGCACGCCGAGATAGGTGAAGGTGATGCCGGGACGCAGCGGATAGCCGGCGAAGGGCGGCGTGTCGATGGCGCGCGCCCAGTGCGTCTTCGGCGGCTCGATGCCGGCGGTGCGGCATTCGTCGAGCGTCATGTTGTCGAACCGGCCCGGCTGCACCGCGGCGTTGAAGCGCTGCACCGTCTCCTGCAAGGCCTCCGCCGGCAGCCCGAGCTTGCCGGCCAGCTCGGCAATGCTGTCGGCACGGATCGCCGGGAACGCCGAGGGCATGAACAGTTTTTCCGATTTCGCGTCGATGATGCTGTAGGCGATCTGCCCGGGCTGCTGGGCGACGAGGCGGCCCCAGATGGCGTAGCGCTTCGGCCAGAAATCCTCGCCCTCGTCGTAGAATCGCTTCCCCGCACGATCGACGACGATGCTGAACGGCACGCAATCCAGCCGCGTGACGATGCCGCCGTCGAACTTCGGAGCGCGCGCGTCGATCGCCACGGCGTGACACTGCGTCGGATCGCCGACCGGCGCCACCTCCTGATCGAGCAGGTTGCGCAGCACGCGGCCCTTCGCATAGGGGGTGCCGCGGATCAGGAAATTGTCCGCGGCCTCGCCCCAGTACTGTTTCAGCCACTCGATATTCCCCTGGAAGCCGCCGCTCGCCGCCACCATCGTGCGGGCGCGCACGGTCTCGGGAAAACCCTTGCTGCTGATGCTCGCCGAGCGGCAGAAGCCGTCGTCGCAGTCGATCGTCTGCACCTCGGTGTCGTAGAGGATGTCGACGCCCATCCGCTCGGCGGTCGCGTAGTAGGCGTTCACCAGCGCCTTGCCGCCGCCAAGGAAAAAAGCGTTGGTGCGCGACAGGTTGAGCGTGCCGGTGAGCGAGGGCTGGAAGCGCACGCCCGCCGCCTCCATCCACGGCGTCACCTGCGCCGAGACGCGGATGGTCATGCGCGCCAGCGCCTCGTCGGTGTTGCCGCTGGTGACGCGCAGCAGGTCGTCCCAGTATTCATCCTCGAGATAGGCCTCGGTGAGCACCGAGGTCGGCCGCTCGTGCATGGCGCGCAGGTTGCGGGTGTGCCGGCTGTTGCCGCCGCGGAAATCGCGCGGCGCGTGTTCCAGCAGCAGCACGCTGGCGCCCGCCTCGCGCGCCGTGATGGCGGCGCAGAGTGCCGCGTTGCCCCCGCCGATCACCAGGACATCCCAGACCCGGGAGAAATCGACCAAGCCGGTATCAGTCCCGATAGGACGGATCGATGCGATCGAGCTTGCGCAGCAGGCCCGGCCATTCCAACAGGCCGAACGGCCGGCGCGTCTGCGGCCGGTAGTTGTTCCAGGTCTTGTCGATCACCGGCCGCTCCGGCATCAGCAGCTCGGCGCCGCTGCCCATCGCCATCACCTGCGACAGGCAGGCCAGCTCCATGCGGTGGATGTTGTTGAACGCCTCGGGGATCGACGGCCCCATCGCCAGCAGGCCGTGATTGTACAGCACCATGGAGTTCGACTGGCCGAGATCGGCCACCAGGCGCGCGCGTTCGTCGAGCTCCACCGCGACCCCCTCGTATTTGTGGTAGGCGACGTCGGCGAAGCGCATCGCCGTCTGCGTCATCGGCAGCAGTCCGCCTTTCATGCACGACACCGCCATCCCCGCCGCGGTGTGGGTGTGGATGACGCAGGCGACGTCGTGCCGGGCGGCGTGGATGGCGCTGTGGATGACGAAGCCGGCGCGGTTCACGCCATACTCGAAATCCGGCTTGAACAGGATGTTGCCCTCCAGATCGATCTTGACCAGGCTGGAGGCCGTGATCTCCTCGTAGAACATGCCGTACGGATTGATCAGGAACGCACCTTCCTCGCCCGGCACCCGTGCGGAGATGTGGTTGGCGATCATGTCGGACATGCCGTACAGGGCGACGAGGCGGTAGGCGGCGGCGAGGTCGACCCGGGTCTGCCACTCCTCAGCGGAGACGCGGTCCTTCAGCGACGGAATGGCCAAATCGTAGGGCATGGCGTTCCTCCCGGGGCGGTTGCGTGCGAAAATCTACCCCCGCCATCAGCCCGTGAACATGGGGCGGGGGTGGGGCAGGGGGGTGCATGGCGCCACGGGTCGGTCATTTGCTGGAGACGTCGCTCTACGTCGAGGACCTCGATCGTGCGCAGGCCTTCTATCAGCGCATCTTCGGCTTCGAGGCCTATCTGCGCGACAGCCGGATGTGCGGCCTCGGCGTGCCCGGCGACGGCGTGCTGCTGCTGTTCCGCCGCGGCGGCTCGACGCAGCCCTCGCCGACGCCGACCGGCGACATCCCCGCGCATGACGGTCAGGGAAATCTGCATCTCTGCTTCGCCATCCCGGTCGGCGAGCTGGAGGCCTGGATGCGGCATCTGGCAGCGGAGGGCGTCGCCGTGGAGAGCCGGGTGACCTGGCCGCGCGGCGGCGTCAGCCTGTATTTCCGCGACCCGGACGGCCACTCGCTGGAGGTCGCCACCCCAGGCCAGTGGCCGAGCTACTGATGACGCCCATGCTGCAGGGCGTGCGCGTGCTCGACCTGACCAGCATCGTGGTCGGTCCCGCCTGCACCTTGCGCCTCGCCGATCACGGCGCGGAGGTGATCAAGCTGGAGCCGCCGGAGGGCGACATGCTGCGCCGCCTGGGCGGGGATTCGCCAAGCGGCGCGGTGTCGCCCAAATACCTGCACTTCAACCGGCGCAAGCGCGCGATCTGCCTCGATCTGCGCAAGCCGGGCGGCCGCCGGGCGCTGGAGCGGGTGCTCGATGGCGTCGACGTGCTGGTCAGCAACATGCGGCCGGAGGCGCTGGCGCGGCTCGGCCTGGACCCGGCGACGGCGCGGGCGACGCGGCCGCGGCTGATCCACTGCACCATCACCGGCTTCGGCCCGGGCGGGCCTTATCGCGGCCGCGCCGCCTACGACACGGTGGTGCAGGGGGCGGCCGGCGTCGTCGGCCTGTTCGGTCAGCGCGACGGCACGCCGCGCTACGTGCCGCTGGTGTTCTGCGACCACACCGTGGGGGAGATCGCCGCCGGCGCGATCCTGGCGGCGCTCTATGCCCGCGAGCGGCACGGCGAGGGCGCGGCTATCGAGGTGCCGATGCTGGAGACGATGGCCGCCTTCGTGCTGCGCGAGCATCTCGGCGGCGCCAGCTTCGAGCCGCCGACCGATGTGGCAGGCGATCATCGCATCCTCACCGCGAACAACGCACCGCTGCAGACCGCCGACGGCTGGATCAGCGTCTGCCCCAACACCGACGCGCAGGTGCGCGGCTTCCTCGGGGCGATCGGCCAGGCCGCACTGCTGGAAGACCCGCGCTTCGCCACCATCGGCGACCGCGTGCGCAACGCCCCGGAGTGGTTCGCGATCAGCCGCGACGCCGTGCGCCATCGCCCGACGGCGCACTGGCTGGCGGCGCTCGCCGCGGCCGACGTGCCCGCCATGCCCTGCCACCGCCTCGCCGACCTTCCGCGAGATCCGCACCTGGAGGCGGTCGGGCTGTTGCAGGGGCAAACCCATCCGACCGAGGGACACATCCGCAGCCTGCGCCCGACCATCCTGGTGGACGGCGCGACACCGGCGCCCGGGCCGCCCGCCGAAGCCCAGGGCGCCTCGACCCAGGCGGTGCTGGCCGAAGCCGGACTGGATGAAGCGGAGATTGATTCTCTGATCGCGGAGGGAGCCGCACGCTGATGTCCGCCATCCCGTGGACGTGAGTCCCGTCTGCCGCGCCGTCATCGCGAGCTGCCCCTGGCAGCGTGGCGATCCAGTGGCATGGCACTTTGCTGCGGCTCTGGATCGCCACGTCGCCGCGCTCCTCGCGATGACGACGTTGCCGTTTCGCCGATTCTCTGAATGCGGCTACTGGTGTCCCGGTGCCGAACTCCGTGACCCGACTGCAGGGGCGGGGGGCCAAGTGGGGAAAAGATGGACCTGCAATTGACGGGGAAGACGGCGCTGGTCACCGGCGCCAGCATGGGCATCGGCCGCGCCATCGCCCGCGGTCTGGCCGCCGAGGGGGTGCGCGTCGCCGGCGTCGCCCGGCGGAGGGAGCTGCTGCACAGCCTCGCCGAGGAGACCGGCGCCGTGCCGATCGTGCAGGACATCCTGGCCGAGGACGCGGCCGACCGGCTCGCCGCCGCTGCCCTGGAGGCACTCGGCCAGGTCGACATCCTGGTGAATTGCGCCGGCGGCAGCCGTCCGCTGCCGATCGACGCGCCGGAGAGCGCCTGGAATGAGGCGATCACGCTGAACTTCACCCGCCAGCGCCAGATCACCCATGCCGTGCTGCCGCAGATGATGGAGCGGCGCTGGGGGCGCATCATCAACATCACCGGCAAATCCGAGCCGTTCGGCCTCAACGGCGCCTTCGCCGCGAAGGCAGCGGTGCACGCCTGGGCGAAGGGCCTCTCCATCGAGGTCGGGCGGCACGGCATTACCGTGAACTCGATTCCCCCCGGCCGGATCATGAGCGAGCAGATCCGCCGCAACTACCCCGAGCAGGATCGCCTGGAGTTTTCCGCCAAGGAGATCCCCGTCGGCAGATACGGCGAGCCGGAAGACTTGGCGGTGCTGGCGGTGTTTCTTGCGTCGCCGCTGGCCCATTACATCACCGGCGCCGTCATTCCCGTCGATGGCGGGCTCCGGCGCTATCAGTTCTGACGCGCGACCAACGGTGCCGGTCAGGACAGAGACGTCCGGACCCCAGCTACGCCGGGTTCCAGCTCCCCCTCGGTGATCGGCCGCTTCACCACCGTGAGATAGACCACAGCGCCCATCACCGAAATGGCGGCGGCGATCACCAAACCCATGGTGAACGAGCCGGTCCGGTCGACCACCAGCCCGGTGACGAACGGCGAACAGGTGCCGCCGAGATAGGCGCCGAAATTCTGGATGCTGCCGCTCGACGCGACATAGTTCTGCGGCCTGGCGGCGGTCACCAGCGCCCAGATCGTGGCGCCGGCAAGACCGCTGAAGAAGACGGCGCCGGACAGTAGGAGAGAGCCGCGACATTGGTCGTCGAGTACGCCGCGAGCACGGTGAACACCGCCACGCCGATCAGGCCCGCCGCCACCGGCAGCTTGCGGCTGTTCAGCGGGGTGAAGCCGCGTGCCGCGAGCAGGTCGACGACATAGCCGCCAAGCAGCGAACCGACGATGCCGCACAGCATCGGTATCGAGGCATAGATGCCGGTCCGCGCCACGGAAATATGCCGCTCCATTTCCAGATATCCCGGGATCCAGGTCTGGAAGAGCCAGAACGAATAGCCGTTGCCGAAATTGCCGAGGATCATCCCCCATGTCGTGCGGCATCGGAACAGCCGAAACCATTGGCCGATGGTGACGCGCGACGTGCTGGCGACGTCCCCCGAGCGGATCGTCGCGACGTCCTCGGCCGGGATTTCCGCCCGCTCGGGATCGCGATAGAGCGCCGCCCAGATCACCGCCGCGACAAGACCCGTCACCCCGAGGATGACGAACATCGCGCGCCAGCCGAAGTTCAGCATCAGCAAGGTCAGCACCGGCGGCGCGATTGCCGGCCCGAGGCTCGATGCGCTGTTGAAGATGCCCGAGGGAATGCCGCGGTCGGTGACGTGAAACCAGTTGCTGACAACGCGCGCGCTGGTCGGGAACTGCGGCGCCTCGCCGATGCCGAGTGCGATTCGCGCCCAAATGAACTGGCTGAACGAGGTGACGAGGCCGACGGTGGCCTGCGCGCTGGACCAGAGGGCGAGGCCCGCGGCCAGCAGGACGCGTGGCCCGACACGATCGATGAGCAACCCGACAGGCAGCTGCGTGAAGGCGTAGCTCAGCGCGAAGGCTGAGAGCAGCGCGCCCATCGCGGTCGCGTCCAGCGCCAGGTCGTGGCGGACATCCACATTGGCGATCGCCAGGCTGGAGCGGTCGAAGAAGTTGATGATGCCGCTGCACACGAGCAGGAACAGGACGAGCGCCTGCATGCGATGGGTCGGCCGGGAATAGCGCATCATGGACCTGCTCCTCCGTTTCCTGTTTTGGTGCCGCCGGTTGCCGCCCGGGGGCACGACGGTGCGCCGTCGCATGCGCGAGCGTCAGCCCGTCCGCCGCATTAGCATTCACGACCAAACGAGCCAAGCAGGGTGTCGCGAAACCGCTTTCGATGCGGAGCAAATCCCCGCGGCAACCGCAGCTATGCTCGCCAGCGGCTCGTCCCTGGGCTAGGGTCCCGGCATGACCATGGTTCCTAAGCCGACGAAGTTCCGCTACCCGCCTGGGCTGCTGGACGATCTGGTGGCGCGGCATACAGGCGGCTAACCGAGAGGAGCTCCAGCTATGCTACGTCGGCGAGCGTTGATAGCCACGCTTCTCCTGCTTGGGCTGCTGCGACCGGCCGCGGCGCAGACCGTGGACGAGATCGTCAGCCGCGGGTCGATCGATATCGGCGTGCTCACCGACCTGCCGCCCTACGGCATCCTCAACGCGCAGCACGAGCCGGACGGCTACGACATCGACGTCGCCAAGCTGCTCGGCAAATATCTGGGGGTGAAGGCCAATCTGGTGCAGCTCACCGCCGCCAACCGCATTCCGTATCTGCTGACCGGCAAGATCGACCTCATCGTCGCCACCTTCGGCATCACCCCCGAACGCGCCAAGCAGGTGCTGTTCTCCATTCCCTACAGCTCGCTCGACAACGTCGTCTTCGCGCCGAAATCCCGTGCCATCCACGGCATGGCCGATCTCAAGGGACTGAAGGTGGGCGTAGGGCGCGGCTCGGTGCAGGATTCACTGATTACCCGCGCGCTCGGCGACACCGCGCATATCATGCGCTTCGACGACAGCACCGGCAGCTTCCAGGCCATGCTCACCGGCCAGGTGGACGCCATCGGCGAGGGCGCGCTCTCGGGCTCGCGCATCTTCCGCGACTATCCCGATATCGAGAAGAAATTCGTGCTGCTCCAGCAGCCGAACGGCATCACTATGCGGAAGGACCAGTGGAACCTGCACCAGTGGGTGAACACGTTCATCTACTTCATCAAGAACAACGGCGAGCTGAACGCGATCCACCGGAAGTGGCTGCTGGCGCCGTTGCCGGAGTTGCCGACTTTCTAAAAGCGTGCCCGAGAGGGAGATTCCGCACGGCTTTGCGGCATCGTTCACGACGTGTCGCCCTGTGGCACCACAGGATAGCGACGGCGCCGAGCCCGTGCTGCTCGGCTCGCGGCGGCGCTGGCCTTTCCTGTGCACCGTGTTTGCCGATGGGGCAGTCAGACCAATTGCGAGCGATCAGGCCAAGTAATAATCACCGGCGACACGACCGATGTCGATGAGCCTTCCGGACGGACTCTCAAGTGGTCTTGGTTTGGATTAAGTGGAGTAATCCGAAAACGCCAAAGTCCCCGCCCGCGCGCGGTAGTCCGTGCGCACGTTCACCAGCGCCACCCGTCCCTCGTCTACCTGCTTCTGCGCGCGCTCCAGGGCGGGGCGGATTTCTTCGGGTTGCGTTACATACTCGCCGTAACAGCCCAGCGCCTCGGCCATCTTATCGTAGCGCGTGTAGCCGAGGGCACGGCCCGGCTTTTCACCCTTGGCGTCCGCGGTCCAGCCGCCGTTCAGGCTGATCACCACCAGCACCGGGATCTTGTGGCGCACCGCCGTGTCCAGCTCCATGGCGTTGAGGCCGAAACTGCCGTCGCCGTGCACCACGATCACCTGCTTGTCCGGCTTCGCCACCTTGGCGCCCAGGCCGAACGGCAGCCCCACGCCCATCGTGCCGAACGGGCCGGAATTCAGCCGGTGGCCCGGCGCGTAGGTCGGCATCGATTGGCGGCCGTAATTGAGGATCTCCTGGCCGTCCACCACGAGAATGGCGTCGCGCTGCATGAAATTCTTGATCTCCTCGCAGAGACGCAGCGGGTGGATGTCGCCGTCCTCGCTCCACCGGTTGGCGCCGGGGCTTTCGCGTTTTGCCGCCTCGCCCTGCTGCAGCGTGCGGCGCCAGTCCGCGTAGCGCCCGGACAGGTCCTTGCCGCCGATCGCGTCGAGAATCTGCTCCAGCACCATGCGGCAATCGCCGACGATGCCGATATGCACGCGGCGGGCAGCCGTGGCGATCTCGTCGGGGTCGATGTCGACGCGCGCGATCACCGCATCCCCCGCGAAGCGCGGCGGCGCGGCGTGACTGATGATGTAGTTCATCCGCGTGCCAACGACGAAAATCAGATCGGCCTCACGGAACGCCGCGCTGCGCATCGTCAGGAACGAAAGCTCATGATCGTCGGGCAGCACGCCGCGGCCCTGCGGCGTGGTGTAGAAGGGAATGCCCGCGGTCTCGACCAGGCGGCGCAGCGCGTCCCAGGCCTGCGACCAGATCACGCCGCTGCCTGACACGATCACCGGCCGCTTCGCCTGCTCCAGCGCCGCAACCAGAGCGGCGATGCGCTCGGGATCGCCCATCGGCCGCGCCCGCAGCAGCGGCCGGCCCGCCATCTCCCACCGCACATCCTCCTCGGGGATTCTCGCGTAGAGAATGTCGCCGGGGAAATCGAGATAGGTCGGGCCAGGCTTGCCGCTCATCGCCTTCTGCAACGCGGTGTTCACCTGCTCGGGAATGCGCTTGAGGTTGTAGACGCGGTCCGCCCATTTCGTGCAGCCCTTCATCATCGCGAGCTGGTCGATCTCCTGGAACACCTGGCGGCCGAATTGGCCGATCGGGCTCGATCCGCCGAACGCCACCACCGGCGCGCAGTCGATCAGCGCGTTGGCGCAGCCGGTGATCAGATTGGTCACGCCGGGGCCGCTCGCCGCCATGCACACCGAGGGTTTTTGCAAGAGACGGCTGTAGGCCTGGCCCATGAACACCGCCGCCTGCTCGTGGCGCACGTCGATCGGGCGCAGACCCTCCTTGATGCAGGAGGCTTCCGCCAGCAGCATCGGCCCGCCCATGATGAAGAAGAAATTCTCGACGCCCTCAAGCCGTAGGCAGCGTGCCAGGATTTCCGAGCCGGTCAGTTCTGCCATGGTTTCCTCCCGAACAAGTAAGGCGAGGGGCTCTGCCCCTCGACCCCGGCAGGGACCGTCGTCCCTGCACCCTTCTACTTAAGTCTGGGCTTAGATCACGCCCGCCTCCCTAAGCTCTTGCACATCGCCGGGCGCCAGCGACAACCAGCTCGTCAGCACCTCCGCGTTATGCTCGCCGAGCAACGGCGCGGGCGCCACTCTCGGCGTGGCGCCGTCATGGCGCACCGGCCAGCCCGGCATCTTGAAGGCGCCGGCGCGGGGATGCTGCATCACCTGCATGATGCGCCGCTCCTCGAGCGACGGATCGTCCTGCAATTCCTTCGTGTCGAGCACCGCCCCGGCGGGCACGCCGGCCGCACCGATCAGCCGCATCGCCTCGCGCTTGTCGCGCCCGCGCGTCCATTCCGCGATCAGCGCATCGACCTCCGCCTCGTGCTGCGAGCGCGCCAGGCCGGTCTCGTAGCGCGGATCGCCGATCAGGTCCTCGCGCCCGATCACGCCGAGCAGGCGCCGCCAGTGCTCGGGATTGGTGCGGCTGGTGTAGACATACACGTAATCGTTCGGCCCGCCGGGCGCACAGGGATAGATGCCGCACGGCGCGTTGGAGCCGGAGACCGAGGCGGCGCCGGCGCGCTGCACCGGACCGTAGCCGTTCCGCGCCTGCGTGGCGAAGGCGATGCGCATGTAATGCAGCATCGCGTCCTGCATGGCCACCTGCAGATGCTGGCCCTCGCCGGTATCGCGCCGGCGATAAAGCGCGCCGAGAATGCTGATCGCCAGCAGCATGCCCGTGCCCGTGTCGCCGAGCGTCGGCCCGGGTTTCGCCGGCGGCCCGCCGCGCTCGCCGGTCACGCTCATGATGCCGCCGGTGGCCTGCGCGATCATGTCGAAGGCGAGATTGTCGGCGTACGGGCTGCCCTCGCCGAAACCCTTGACCTGGGCGTAGATGATGCCGGGATTGACCGCGCGCACGGCGTCATAGCCAAGGCCGAGGCGCTCGATGGCGCCGGGCGCGAAATTCTCGATGAACACGTCCGCGCGCGCCGCCAGGTCCTTCACCAGCGCCACGCCGCGCGGCGATTTCAGGTTGACGGTGACCGACTTCTTGTTGGCGTTCAGGATGAGGAAATAGAAGGAATCCGAGCCCTCGATGCCGCCGAGCGTGGCGGCGCGGCCGGGATCGCCGGCGCGCGGATTTTCCAGCTTCACCACCTCGGCCCCAAGCCAGGCCAGCGCCTCCGTGCAGGACGGTCCCGCTTCGAACTGGCTGAGATCGAGCACGCGGATACCGGCAAGGCAGTTCTCTCCGCCGGTCATGCGCGCGCTCCCGCCCGGCGCGCCGTCACCTCGATCTCAATGCGCATCTCCGGCTGCGCAAGCCCGGCGACAACCAGCATCGTCGCGGCCGGCCGCGCCGTGCCGAAGGCGCCGCGCAGCAGCTCCCAGCACGAGGGAAATTCCGCGGCATCGAGGAGGTAGTAGTGCACGCGTAGCACGTCGTCGAAGCCGCAACCGGCCTGGGTGAGCGCCGCTTCGATGTTGGCGAGCGTCTGGCGGCACTGCGCCACGACATCCGGGGCGATCGTGCCGGCGGCGTAGTCGTAGCCGGTGGTGCCGCTGACATGCACCCAGTCGCCGTCCACCACGGCGCGGGAATAGCCGATTTTCGCCTCGAAACGGCTGCCGCTCGAGATCAGCCGGCGCGTCATGTCCGCAGCACCGCCGGACGATACCAGGCGGGCTTTCGCTTCTCGCGGAACGCCGCGGTGCCCTCGCGACCTTCGGCGGAAGCGCGCTGCGTCCAGCTCTCATGCGCCAGCATGGCTTTCTCCCTCGGGCTCAGAGTCAATCCGTTGGCGGCAAGGAACGAAGACTTGGTCACCGCCATCGCCTGCGGCGCCGACAGGAAAATGGCGTCCAATACTTCGTCGAGCCGCGCCTCCAGCCGTGCCGCGTCCACCACCTCGTGCACCAGGCCGATGCGCAGCGCCTCCGCGGCGTCGAAGCGCTCGCCGGTCAGCGCGTAGCGCCGGGTGTGGCGCAGTCCCATGGCGTTGACCATGTGCGTCGAGATCGGCGAGGGAGTGACGCCGACTCGCACCTCGGTCAGGCCGAACACCGCCGCGGGCGTGGCCAGCGCGACATCCACGCAGCACACCAGTCCGCAGCCGCCGCCGAAACAGGCGCCGTGCACCACGGCGACGGTCGGCTTGGGGAATTCGTTCAGCCGCGTCGTCGCCTCGACGGTCGCCATGGACGCGGCATAGGCCTGCTCCGGCGGATAGGCGGCGGCGCGGCCGAGCCAGTCGATATCCGCACCGGCCTGGAAATGCTTCCCCGCCCCGCGGATCACCACGGCGCGCACCGCATGGTCGCGTTCGAGATGCGCCAGCCCGTCGATCAGGCCGGCGAGCAGCGTCTCGTCATAGGCGTTGCCGCGCTCCGGCCGGTTCAGCGTCACGGTGGCCACGCCGCGCGCGTCGGTGGCGAGCAGGACGGGATCGGTCATGACAGGATGTCCCCCGAAACGATGCCGGTCGGATCGGTGTTGCCGCCGCAGACCAGCACGCCGACGCAGGCATCGTCGGGCGGTACCCAGGCGCCGCAGAGCAGCGCGGCCAGCGCGGTCGCGCCCCCTGGTTCGGCGATCAGCCGCATGCGGTCCCAGAGCAGAAGCTGGGCGGCGCGGATCGCCGCGTCGGGCACCAGCACGGACTGCGCGACATGGGCGCGGGCGATCGGGAACATGATCTGACCGACCTGGCGGGCGCCGAGGCTATCGGCCGCGATGCCGCCGACCGCGGCGCCCACCGGCTGGCCCGCCTGCAAGGCCGTGTGCAACGTGGGGCAGGCTTCCGGCTCGACCGCCACCACCTGCACGCGGCCGGCAAACCAGGCGGCGATGCCGCCGATCAGCCCGCCGCCGCCGACCGCCACCAGCAGATGCGTCATGTCGGGGACGTCGGCTGCGAACTCCCGCCCGACCGTGCCCTGCCCGGCGATCACGTCCGCGTCGTCATAGGCGTGCACTTCCAGCGCCCCGGTTTCCGCCTGGCGGAGCCGGCTCGCGGCGTACGCCTCGGCATAGTTCGCGCCGATCCGTGTCAGCCGTGCGCCATAGCTGCCGATGCGGGCCAGCTTCGCCGCACCGGTGATCTCCGGCACGAAGATCTCCGCCGGGATGCCCAGCGCCTGCGCGGCATAGGCGACGGCAGCGCCGTGATTGCCGCCGGATGCCGCGATCACGCCCGCCTTCGGCAAATCGGCCGAGAGGATGCGATTGAAGGCGCCCCGCGGCTTGAAGCTGCCGGCGTGCTGTAACAGCTCCAGCTTCAGCACGACGGGAACCCCGAGCCCCAGCTCTGCCGCATCGAGCCGCAAGACCGGCGTATGCCGCACGCGACCGGCGATGCGCGCGGCGGCAGTCTCGATGTCGAAAGGACCCGGCGCCATGCGATGAGGCTGGCACGCCGCCCCCGCGCCGGCAACGCGCAATGGAGACCCAACAGGGGCGGGCCTTCCCTCCGGGGCGGCAAAGTACCACATTCCGTTCTCATGCAGTTCCGCGGCCAGATACACGCCAGCTGCGTGGCCAGGTCCGGCGCGGGAGTGCTGCTGCTCGGACCCGCGGGGTCAGGCAAGTCCGATCTGGCGCTGCGGCTGCTCGATCACGGATTTTCATTGGTGGCAGACGACAGGGTGGACATCGAAGACGGCGACGCGCGCGCACCGGCCGCCCTGGCGGGGCTGCTGGAGGTGCGCGGGCTCGGCATCGTCCGGCTGCCCTGGCAGCCGGCGCGGCTGGCGCTGGCGGTCTCGCTCGGCAGCGGCGACCGCCTGCCCGAGCCGTCGCGGCACGCCGAGCTCGGCCTGCCGCTGGTCTGCATCGACCCGCGCTCTGCCTCGGCTGCCGCGCGCGTTTCACTGGCGCTCGATTGCGCGCTCGGCCGGGTCGACCAGCTCGCCGGCGCCTTCACGGGGGGTGCGCCGTGAGCGGCGTGCGGCAGCGCGTGGTGCTGGTCAGCGGACTGTCCGGGGCCGGAAAGTCCTCCATCCTGCGCACGCTCGAGGATCTCGGCTACGAGGCGGTGGACAATCTGCCGCTGCCGCTGATCGAGGACGTGGTGGCGCGCGGCGACCGCTGGCTCGCCATCGGCGTGGACAGCCGCACCAGCGGCTTCTGCCCGGAGATCGCGCTGGAGACCCTGTCGCGGATGCGGCTCGACCCGGGCCTCCGACCCGAACTGGTCTATGCCTGGGCCGACGAGGCAGCCCTGCTGCGCCGCTACACCGAAACCCGCCGCCGCCACCCGATGGCGCCGGCCGGGCGGGTGATCGACGGCATCGCCGCGGAGGAGGCGCTCACCGCTAGCCTGCGCTTGGCCGCCGACCTCGTGGTGGACACGTCCGAGCTGCCGCCGCCGGCGCTGCGCCGGCTCATCGAGCAGCGCTTCGGCCCCGAGGAGGGGCAGCGCGGCCTGGTGGTGTCGCTGGTCTCCTTTGCCTATCCCGCAGGACTGCCGCGGGAGGCCGATCTGGTCCTCGACGCACGGTTCCTGCGCAACCCGCATTACGACGCAACCCTGCGTCCGCGCACCGGGCTCGATCCGGAGGTCGGCGCCTATGTCGAGGCGGATCCTGATTATTCAGCTTTCTACGCCATGGTCTTCGACCTCCTCGGCTTGCTGCTGCCGCGCTTCGTGCAGGAGGGCAAGAAATACGCGACGGTCGCCATCGGCTGCACCGGCGGACGGCATCGCTCGGTTCACCTGGTGGAAAGGATCGCCGCCCAGCTCGCCGAGGCAGGCTGGCAGGTGACGCGGACGCACCGGGAATTGACGCGGCAGGGAAGCTCTGCTGAACAGTCGGTTAATGCCCCGGCCACGCTTCAGACAGGCGGCGCGCGAAGCGCCGTGCAAGGCTCCGTTCAGGCGCAGGAGGCCTGAGGCAAGATCATGATAGGTCTGGTGCTGGTGACCCACGGCCGGCTGGCCGAGGAGCTGCGTGCCGCCATGGAGCATGTGGTCGGCGCGCAGCGCAACGTCGCGACCGTCTGCATCGGCGCGGATGACGACATCGAAGGCCGCCGAGCCGAGATCCAGGCCTGCATCGACGGGGTGGAGACCGGCGACGGCGTGGTGCTGCTGACCGACATGTTCGGGGGCACCCCGAGTAACCTGGCGATCTCCATGATGGACCGGAAAGGCGTGGAGGTGATCGCCGGCGTCAACCTGCCGATGCTGGTGAAGCTGGCCAAAGTGCGCTCTTGCGAGCCGCTGGCGGCCGCCGTCGATTGCGCCCAGGCGGCCGGGCGGAAATATATCGGCGCCGCCTCCCACGTCCTGCACGGCTGCCGCGCCAACGGCACGAGCGGGTGAGCCGTAGCCCGAGCCGTATGGGGCCGGGTTGAGCAGAGGATGAGTCCGCCCGACGACGTGGCTCGATCTGATGGCGCGCCGGATCGGGCCACGGCGCCGCAGGGTGCGGTGCTCTCCCGGGTGGTGACGATCTGCAACCGGCGTGGCCTGCACGCCCGCGCCGCCGCCCGCTTCGTCACCACGGCCGAGCATTTCGGCGCCTCGGTGGAGGTGCTGCGTGACGGGCAGGTGGTCTCGGCCCGCTCGATCATGGGGCTGATGATGCTCGGCGCCGGCAAGGGCTCGGAGGTTGAGCTGCGGGCCGAGGGATGGGATGCCAAGGAGGCGCTGGACGCCCTGGCCGCGCTGATCGAGACCGGCTTCGATGAGCAGGAGTGAGCCGAGGACCACGCCCCGCATCGAGCGCCGGTTCACCGGCATCCCGGTCTGCGACGGCATCGCCATCGGCCCGGTGTTCAGCGCCGCCGAGCCGGCCGCCCTGTTCAAGCCCCGGGCGATCGCGCCGGAGGAGGTGCCGGCCGAGCGCGACCGCCTGGAAGCCGCCATCCTGCAGTCGCGCAAGCAGCTGGCCAAGCTGCGTGCCCGTCTCGGCGTGCTGCCGGAGGAGGCGCAGGCCGAGATCGCGCCGCTGATCGACGCCTACATCCATATGCTCGGCCCGACGCGGCTGACCCGCGGCGTGCGCCGGCGCATTCCCGAACAGCTGGTGTCGGCGGAGACGGCGATGGCGGAGGAGTGCGAGGCGATCGCCCGCGCCTTCCTGGCGGTCTCGCAGGACGACATGAGCGAGGAATACCGGGCGAGCCAGGACCGCCGGGCCGAGGAGGTGCGCGAGATCGGCCGGCGGGTGATCCGCAACCTCACCCACCAGCCGTTCCGCAGTTTCGCCCACCTGCCGCCCGGCGCCGTGCTGGTCAGCGAGTTCCTGCGCCCGGCCGATGCGGCGCTGCTCGAACCGGCGCGGCTGGCCGGGGTCGCCACCGACGAGGGTGGGGCCGACGGCCACACCGCCATCATGCTGCGCGCCCTCGGCGTGCCGGCGGTGCTCGGCGCGGTCGGGCTGTCCGGCGGGATGCGGTCGGGCGATGTGGCGATCGTCGACGGCGGCGTCGGCACGGTGGTGCTCAATCCGTCATCGGCGGCGCTCGACGAGGCGCACCGTGCGGTGACGCAGTTCGCCCGCGCCCGCCAGCGGCTCGGCCGCCTGCGCCGCCTGCCCGCGCAGACCACCGACGGCGTCGTCGTCGAGCTGCAGGCCAACCTCGAGCTGCCGATCGAGCTGGCGCTCATCGCCCAGGCAGGCGCGGCGGGGGTCGGCCTGCTGCGCAGCGAGTTCCTGTTCATGAACCGGGAGACCCTGCCCGACGAGGCGGCGCAGTCGGAAACCTTCCGTACCGTCATCGAGGCGATGGGCGGCGATCCGGTGACTATCCGGGTGCTCGACTGGGGCGGCGAGAAGGATATCGACTCGCTGGTGGCGGCCGGCCTGGTGCCCGAACTCGCCGACAGCAACCCGGCGCTCAGCCTGCGCGGCATCCGCCTGCTGCTGCGCCAGCCCGAGCTGTTCGAGGCGCAGATCGCCGCCATCCTGCGCGCCGCCACCGCCGGGCCGGTCCGCGTGCTGCTGCCGATGGTGACCTGTGTCGCCGAGGTGCGGGCGGCGCGCGAGATCTACGAGCGGGTGATCCGTCGCCTGCGCCGCGCCCGTGAGCCTCTGCCCGAGCCGCTGCCGCCGCTCGGCATCATGATCGAGACGCCGGGAGCCGCACTGTCCGCCGACGCGCTGGCGCTGGAGGCGGATTTCTTCGCCATCGGCACCAACGACCTGACCATGTACACCCTGGCCGTCGATCGCGGCGAGAGCAGCGTCGCGCATCTCTATGATCCGCTACACCCGGCGGTGCTGCGCCTCGTGCAGTTCGCCACGGAGGCGGCGCTGCGCATGCGCAAGCCGGTCTCGGTCTGCGGCGAGATGGCCGGCAATCCGCGTTTCACGCCGCTGCTGCTCGGCCTCGGCCTGCGCAGCCTGAGCATGAATGCCGCGGCGATCCCGCGGGTCAAGCAGGCGCTGCGCGGCGTCTCCTTCGCTGCCTGCGCCCGCTTCGCGCGGCGGGTCATGGAGCAGCCCGACCCGCAGCTCATCGCCGAGCTGGTGGCGGGGTTTCACGAGAAGTAGGGGGGAGCCCTCCGGACGACGTAAGCCGGCTCAGTGTTGCGGATCCACGGTCGCCGCCGTCGGACTGCGGTCGGGCCGGCTCTCGCCGAGCGCGCGCGCCGGCTGGTCCCCGGTCAGGACCGCCGAGCTGGATGAGCTGAACGGCGTGGAGTTGAACGGTCCGGCATCCAGGGCGCCGCCGGCGCGATTGGCCGGCGATACCCGCTGGGCATCCACCCCGGGCACCGGGGCGTCGGTGAAGGCGTGCGGCGCGTTCGCCGGCGGGCGCGTGCCGGGCGGCGCCTGGGCGACCGCCATGGCGGGCAGGGCGAGGATCCCGAGCAGCAGGATGCGGTGCATCGACGATCTCCTCCGTTCAGCCCAGGGTTGGATTTGGCGCGAAAAGCGCGGCGCGGGAAAGCGAAACTTGGTAACGAACTGAGGCGTCAGCGGGGGGCGGCGGGACCCGTAGCGCCGATCGCCTGCACCTTCGCCTGCACGTCTGCCGGCGCCGCGCGGGCGAACATCAGGTGCACCGGCACGCTCTGGCCCTGCCGCAGCGGGGTTTTCAGCCCGGTGAGCATGATGTGGGCGCCGCCCGGACCCAGCGTCACCGGCTTGCCGGCCGGCAGATCGAGGCCGCCTTCGACCGGGCGCATGCGCATGATGCCGCCATCCATGGTCGTTTCGTGCAGTTCGGCACGCTCCGCCACCGGCGAGGACGCGCCGATCAGCCGGTCATCGTTCGCGCTGGTCAGGGTGAGATAGATCACGCCGGTGGAGGCGTGCGGCGGCGTGGCGCGCGACCAGGCATTCTGCACGCTGACCTGCGGCGCCTGGGCGCCGGCATCGCCTGAGCAGACCAAACCCGCGAGAAGCAGGACGCCGAGTGCGAGGAGCCGCATGCGCCGAAACTAGAGCAAAATCGGCGCAACCGGAATCACCTGGGATCCAGGCCAATGAAGCCCCTTCACATCCGGGGAAAGCATCGGATACTGCGTCTCGGGGGATATCGTTGAGCGAACTGCCGACCCAGGCCCGGATCGTCATCATCGGCGGCGGGATCGTCGGCTGCAGCCTCGCCTATCACCTGGCTCGCCGGGGCTGCACCGATTTCGTCCTGCTCGAGCGCCGCCAGCTCACCTGCGGCACGACGTGGCACGCCGCCGGCCTGGTCGGGCAGCTTCGCGCCACCCACAACCTGACGCGGCTCGCGCAGTACACCGCCGGCCTGTTCGGCTCGCTCGAGGCGGAAACCGGGCAGGCCACCGGCTTCCGGCAGGTTGGCTCGCTGGCTGTGGCGAGCCGGCCGGAGCGCTTCGAGGAACTGAAGCGCGGCGCCTCCATGGCGCGCTGCTTCGGCCTCGAAGCCGAGGTGCTCACGCCGGAGGAGGCGGGCCGGCTCCATCCGCTGCTGCAGACGCGCGATCTGCTCGGCGCCGTGTTCCTGCCGAAGGACGGACAGACCAACCCGGTCGACACCACCCAGGCCCTGGCAAAGGGTGCCAGGCAGCGCGGCGGCCGCATCCTCGAGGGCATACCGGTAAATGCGATCCTGCGCCGGAACGGCGCCGTCAGCGGGGTGGTCACGCCGCTCGGCGAAATCGCTGCGGAGATCGTGGTGAATTGCGCCGGTATGTGGGCGCGCGATCTCGCGGCGTCCTGCGGCGTCGCCGTGCCGCTGCACGCGGCCGAGCATTTCTACGTCGTCACCGAGCCGATCGCTGCACTGCCTTCCGCCCTGCCGGTGCTGCGCGATCCCGACAGCCGTGCCTATTTCAAGGACGAAGCGGGCAAGCTGCTGGTCGGCTGGTTCGAGGCGGCGGCGAAACCATGGGGAATGGCGGGCATCCCCGAGAGCTTCTGTTTCGACCAGCTCCCCGCCGATGTCGAGCACATCGCGCCGGAGCTCGAACGCGCGATGCATCGCGTGCCGGCGCTGGCCGACACCGGCATCCAGCTCTTCTTCAACGGTCCCGAGAGCTTCACCCCCGATGATCGCTACCTGCTCGGCGAGGCGCCGGAGCTGCGCAATTTCTTCGTGGCGGCGGGCTTCAATTCGATCGGCATCCAGTCCTCCGGCGGCGCCGGAAAAGTGCTCGCCGACTGGATCCTCGACGGTCACCCGCCGATGGATCTGTGGGATGTCGATATCCGGCGCTGCATGCCGTTCCAGCGCAACCGCCGCTATCTGCGTGACCGCACCGTCGAGACGCTCGGCCTGCTCTATGACATGCACTGGCCGTTCCGGCAGGTGGCGACCTCGCGCGGCGTTCGGCAATCGCCGCTGCACGACCGCCTCGCCGCGCGTGGCGCCTGCTTCGGCGAAGTCGCGGGATGGGAGCGCGCGAACTGGTACGCGCCGGCCGGGGTCGCGCCGGAATACCGCTACAGCTACGGCCGGCAGAACTGGTTCGACCACTCCGCCGCCGAGCACGCGGCCGTGCGCGAGGCGGTCGGACTGTTCGACCAGACCTCGTTCGGGAAGTTCATCCTGGAGGGGCCGGACGCCGAAGCCGTCATCGACCGGATCTGCGCCAACGACTTGGCAGTCCCGCCGCAGCGCGTCGTCTACACCCAGTGGCTCAACGAGCGGGGCGGCATCGAAGCCGACCTGACGGTCACGCGCGAAACCGAGGACCGCTTCCTCGTGGTGACCAGCGCAGCGAGCCAGACACGCGACCTCAGCTGGCTGCGCCGGCACATTCCCGAGGACGCCCGCGCGACCGTGTTCGACGCAACCTCCGCCTACGCGGTGCTCGGCGTCATGGGCCCACGCTCGCGCGAGCTGCTGACGCGGCTCACCGACGAGGATCTGTCGAACGCAGCCTTTCCCTTCGCCACATCCCGCGAGATCGACCTCGCCTATGCGCGAGTCCGCGCCACCCGTATCACCTATGTCGGCGAGCTGGGCTGGGAACTCTACATTCCCACCGAATTTGCCGCCGGCGTGTTCGATGCGTTGATCGAGGAGGGCACGCCGCTCGGCTTGCGCCTCGCCGGTCATCACGCGCTGGATTCGCTGCGCATCGAGAAGGCGTATCGCCACTGGGGCCACGACATCACCGATCAGGACACGCCGCTGGAGGCGGGACTTGGCTTCGCCGTGGCGCTCGGCAAGTCCCGTCCGTTCATCGGGCGCGAGGCAGTGCTGCGGCAGAAGGCCTCCGGCATCAAGCGCCGCCTCCTTACCTTCGCCTTGGAAAATGAAGGCCGCCTACTCTACGGGAACGAGCCGATCTGGCGCGACGGGACGCTGGTCGGACGGATCACATCCGGCATGTTCGGCCACACCATCGGCAAGCCGATCGGACTTGGGTATGTGGAGGACAAGAGCATCGAGGGGCGATATGAGATCGAGATCGCGGGAGAACGCATCGCGGCGAGGGCCACCGTTGGTGCGCTCTACGATCCGACATCGGCGCGAGTCAGGGGATGAGAAGGAAGCAAGGCGAGGGCTCTGCCCCAACCGCTGAAGCATGGGACCCGCTGGGGGCAGCGGCCCCCAGACCCCATCACTTAAGTAACGGATTCCAAAGGCTCCGCCTTTGGCGGGGTCGAGGGGCAGAGCCCCTCGCCTTGCTTGCTTCCTAGCCACGCCCGCGTCGCCATCATCGGCGGCGGCGCTGTCGGCTGCAGCGCGCTCTACCACCTGGCAAAGCTCGGCTGGACGGATACGATTCTCCTCGAGAAGGACGAGCTGACCTCCGGCTCGACCTGGCACGCCGCCGGCAACTGTCCGAATTTCTCCGGCAGCTGGGGGCTGATGAAACTCCAGCGCTATTCGACGGCGCTCTACGCGCGCCTCGGCGAGGAGGCCGGCTATCCCATCACCTACACCATCACCGGCGCGGTGCGCCTCGCGCACACCACGGAGCGGCTCGACGAACTCCGCCACATCACCGCCATGGCACGCCACCAGGGCATCGAGTTCGCGATGCTCACCCCGAGCGAACTCCAGGAAAGATACCCGTTCGTCGCACTGCACGATCTGCTCGGCGCGCAATGCGACCCGCTCGACGGCGACATCGATCCGGCGCAGCTGACCCAGGCCTTCGCCAAGGCGGCACGCGATCTCGGCGCCCGCATCATCCGCTTCTGCCCGGTGCTCGGATTGGCGCAGCTGCCGGACGGGCAGTGGCGGATCGACACGCGGCAAGGCACGGTCACCGCCGAGATCGTCGTCAACGCCGCCGGCTACCGTGCCGACGAGATCGGCGTCATGGTCGGCCGCGACGTGCCGAACGTGGCGCTGTCGCACCAGTATCTCGTCACCGAGGACATCCCCGAACTCGTCGCCCGGCCGGGCAAGCTGCCGATCCTGCGCGATCCCGACGACAGCTATTACCTCCGGCAGGAGCGGCACGGCCTCCTGCTCGGCCCATACGAGTGGCAGGCGACGCCGCACTGGACCGGCGGCAAGCCGGCAGACTTCTCGTTCCAGCTCTTCCCCGACGATCTCGAACGCCTGCAGCCACAGATCGAAAGTGCGTGCGCGCGCGTCCCGATACTCGGATCGGTGGGCATAAAGAAGGTGATCAACGGGCCGATTCCCTACACGCCGGACGGCAATCCGCTGATCGGTCCGGCGCCCGGTCTGCGCAATTTCTTCGAGTGCTGCGTGTTTTCCTTCGGCATCGTGCAGGCCGGCGGCGCCGGCAAGACCATCGCCGAGTGGATCGTCGAGGGTGAGCCCGAATGGGATCTCTGGTCATGCGACCCGCGCCGCTACACCGGCTTCGTGACCCGCCCCTATGTCGTCGCCAAGGCCATCGAGCTCTATCAGAACGAATATGCCATCGGCTTCCCGTTCGAGGAACGTCCGGCCGGACGACCGGTCAGGACGTCTCCGCTCTATCCTCTGCTGCGCGCCAAGGCGGCGCTGTTCGGCCCGCGCAACGGATGGGAACGCGCGACCTGGTTCCCTCGCGACATGCATGAAGTGGACTCGCAGCCGACACTCCGTCGC
The DNA here is from genome assembly GCA_019240395.1 of Acidisphaera sp. Taxonomy (GTDB): domain Bacteria; phylum Pseudomonadota; class Alphaproteobacteria; order Acetobacterales; family Acetobacteraceae; genus JAFAYA01. The sequence continues at coordinate 84,174 of JAFAYM010000161.1, forward strand.
CCGGCCTGGTTTGCAGCGGTCGCCGAGGAATGCCGTGCCGTCGCCGAGCGCGTCGGCGTCGCCGATCTGCCGGGGTTTTCCCGCTTCGAGCTGCGCGGCCGCGGCGCCGCCGCGTGGCTCGACGGGCTGATCGCCGGCGCGCTGCCGCGGGTCGGCAGGATCGCTCTTGCCTATGTGCTGACCGGGAAGGGCGGCGTGCTGTCGGAGATGACGGTGACGCGGCTCGGCGAGGATCATTTCTGGCTGCTCGGCGCCAGCGCCGGCGAGTGGCATGACGAGGATCGCCTGCGCGCCAGCCTCCCCTCAGGCATCGAGCTGCGCAATACATCCGCGCACACCAGCACCCTCGTCCTTGCCGGCCCCCGGTCGCGCGACCTGCTGTCGACGCTGACGCGAGCCGATCTCGGCAACGACGCTTTCCCCTGGCTGTCCTGGCGACGCATCACGGTGGGCGCGATCGAGGTGACGGCGCTGCGCGTGAACTACGTCGGCGAGCTCGGCTGGGAATTGCACGTGCCCATGGAGAACCTCGTCGCGGTCTACGAAATGCTCCATGAGGCGGGACGCGCCTACGACATCCGCGATTTCGGCCTCTACGCCATCGACTCGCTGCGCCTGGAGAAGTGCTACCGCTCCTGGAAACAGGATCTCAGCACGGAATGGTCAGCCTGGGCGGCGGGCCTCAACCGCTTCGTCAAGCTGGAGAAGCCGGATTTTCCGGGCCGGAGCGCGTTGCTGACGGAGCAGCGGCAAGGCATCCGCGAACGCCTGGTGCCGCTGCTGGTGGACGCGACGGATGCCGACGCCCCGGCTTTCTCAAGCGTGTTCGACAACGGCAAGCGTGTCGGGCTGGTGACGTCCGGCGGCTATGGGCATCGGCTCGAACGATCGATCGCGCTGGCCTATATCCGCGCCGACCTGGCAAGTCCCGGACGCGCGCTGGAGGTCGAAATCTTCGGCGAGCGCCGCCGCGCGACGGTCGGGGTCGAGCCGCTCTACGACCCGGCGAACGCGCGCCTCAAGGCCTAGCCGTATCCCGCCTTCGCCATGAACTGCCGCGCCAGGTCCATGTCGAAAGGAAGCGGCTTGAGCACGTCGTGGTCGTATTCGGGTGCCGACCACGGGATCGGCACGGTGCCGGGCTGGCCGTAGCCGGCCGCCATCTGCTTGATGATCTGGTCGCGCGGCGTCGCGAAGCTGATCGCCTTGCGGATATAGGCGGCGGCCTCGGCGGCGCGCGACGGGTCCTGCTTGCCGAGCGACGTCTCGGTGCCGGTGCCGAATATGGGATGGCGCATGTTGTAGCAGATGTGCTGCCACTTGTAGCTGTCGAAGCGCAGCACCTTGCCCCAGGACGGGTCGATCGTGCTGGCCAGCGTGCCGATGTCGTACATCGGGTCGTGCGCGTCGATGTCCCCCGACTTCAGCGCGCTGAGCACCGCATCGGTGCCCTGGATGTTGACGTGGTAGTAGGTCTGCACGTTGCCGGTAGTCGGCCGCCAGTATTTCGGATTCCGCACGTATTTGAAGGCTTTGCGCGAGGGGTCGAAGCCGGCGGCGATCCACGGGCCGGTGCCGATCCCGCCATGCGCGGTATAGCTGCCCGCCGCCGTCTTCACGGTGAATGAACCGCGCCAGGTGTTGACGACGTGGCCACGCATCTGCTCGGGCTTGATGTCCTGATAGGCGTGCTGCGGCATGATGGCGACGGCGCCCAGCACGAATTCCCGGAACAGCATGGAATAGGCGGGCAAGGTCACGGTGATCTCGTTCGGACCGGTGACCTGGTAGGCGCCGGAGCCGCCGAACACCTCCTGCAGGTTCGAGCGGAATTCGCTCGCGTAGGCCGGGTTGAGAATGGTGTCCCAGGTGAATTTCACGTCCTGGGCCGTGAGTTTCTCGCCGCTGTGCCAGAGCACGTCCTGGCGCAGCGTGATCACCCACCGCTTGCCGTCTGCTGACGAGGTCACCGTCTCCGCCAGCGCCGGCACCAGACTCTTCTTCTCCCAGCTGTCGTATTCCAGGAGGCGGTCATAGACCGGCCCGGAAACGTTGGAGTCCTGGTAGCCCTCGGTGTACATCGGCAGCGCGGAATCCGGCTCCGGCCAGCACGCGAAGGTGGCGCTGGCGTCGGCCCCGGCTCCTTCGATCGTCCAGTTCTCGGGCCGCGGATAGAATACCGGCTGGAAGGTGGTGGAGTCGAAGCCGCTCAGCTTCGGATTAACCGCGATCACGTCCTCCGGGTAGAAGAGGATGGTCAGCGGCTCGATCTCGACCCAGCGCTTCTCGAAATCGTGGATCGACGTCATCTGCTGCGCCGTATCCGTGGTGGCGGCGTACTCCGCCACGGTGCGGTCGATCACCGGGTCCGCGACGTAGTAGTAGTTCAGGCCGCCCGGCGGTATCGCCTTGCTGGAAAACAGCGTGTTCGGCAGCGGCTTGATCGATTCGTAGTAGTAGCGCTCGAGATAGGCGTCCCAGCCGCCGTCGACATAGGTCTTGCCGTCCCCCTTGTTGCGGCGCGGATAGATCGCCGGGAACGGCACGTAGCTCGGCACCACGTCGATGCCGAGCAGGGTCATCTGCCGCGCCGCGAGCGTGCCCCAGGCCATGCGCGCCGGCTGATTGTTGGGGATCATGAAATAGAGCTTGAAGAACGGTCCCGCCGCGCGGGCTCGCCGGATCGCCGGCGCCGCAAGCGCACCCGCCGCCCCGGCCGCCTTCAGGAGATCACGACGGCTCGGGTGTACCGGCATGCTGCGTTCCTCTCGGGGGCGTCCAAGCCGACCACTCGCGGGGAATGGTGTCAAGAAGCAAGCCATGGGGTCCGGAGCCCCTCGCCTTGCTTCCTGCTCTGCCCTAACGTCCACCCCGATGGGCATCCTGCGCTTCATCCTGCGGCGGCTGATGTTCGCGGTCGTGCTGATCGTGGGCGTCAGCGCGATCATCTTCTTCCTGGTCAATGCCATCGGCAATCCGGTGGCGATGCTGGCCGCCAGCCAGCCGAATGCCACGGAAGATTCGGTTGCCGAGCTGACTCGCTACTACCATCTGGATCAGCCGGCCTGGCTGCGTTACCTGCTGTGGCTGTGGAACCTGGCGCGCCTCGATTTCGGCAGCAGCATCACCTACAACCAGCCGGTCGCGCAGATGCTGGCGATCTGGGGCTTCGAGACGCTGAAGATCCAGATTCCCGCCATCCTGCTCGCGCTCGGCCTCGCCATCCTGATCGCCACCATCGCCTCGCGCCGGCAGGGTTCACGGCTGGATTTCGGCGTGATGTCGACAGCATTGCTCGGACAGTCGCTGCCCGCGTTCCTGATGGGCGTCCTGCTGATCCTGGTGTTCGCCTACTGGCTCGGCATCTTCCCCAGCTATGGCGCCTATTCCACCCGCACCCTGCTGCTGCACAGTTCGCTCGCCGACGGGCTGTGGCACATGGTGCTGCCCGTTGCGATGCTCACCTTCTTCAACACCGCCACCCTAACCTTGCTGCTGCGCGCCAACATGGTGGAGGTGCTGCGCCATGACTACATCATGGCGGCGCGCGCCAGCGGCCTGCCGGAGCGGCGGATCATCTTCGGTCACGCGCTCCGCAATGCCATCATCCCCGTGCTGACCTATCTCGGCATCCTGTTCGGCCTGATGCTGGCGACCGCGCCGGTCACCGAGACGGTGTTCACCTGGCCAGGCCTCGGCTTCCTCTACATCAACGCCATCCAGCAGCTCGACTATCCCGTCATCATGGGGGAGAGCGTGGTGATCGCCGCGATGCTGGTGCTGGCGACGCTGGCGACCGACATCGCCTACGTGCTGATCGATCCGCGGATCCGGCTGGATTGAGGATGGACACGAGCCTTCCCGCCCGGTCCAGGATACGCGCGCCGCGCCGGCCCGGCGTCTGGCGCCAGGGCTGGCGGCGGCTGCGCCGCAACCGCACCGGCATGCTCGGCCTCACGCTCGTGGCGCTGGTCGTGCTGGTCGCCGTGTTCTGCCCGCTGCTGGCGCCGTACAATCCGGACGACCAGTCCGCCATGATGAGCTTCGGCGCCAGCGCGCCCCCGGCCTGGTCGCACATCATGGGCACCGACCGGCTCGGCTACGACATCGCCAGCCGCATCGTCTATGGCGCGCCCACCGCGCTGACCGTGGGCGTCGGCGCGATGCTGATCGCCTCGCTCATCGGCGTGACGATCGGCGGCATCAGCGGCTATGCCGGCGGGCTCGCCGACGAGCTGCTGATGCGCTTCACCGAGTTCTTCCTGGTGATCCCGGTCTTCCTGGTGATCCTGTCGGTGGTGCGGCTGTTCGGCATCATCGTCGTCGGCACCTGGCTCGAGAGCGTGCCGCATCTCAATCTCGGCACCATCATCGTCCTGCTCGGCGTGTTCGGCTGGCCGCCGATCGCCCGCCTGACCCGCGCCGAATTCCTGCGGCTGCGCCAGCTCGAATTCGTCGAGGCCGCACGCTGCATCGGCGCCCGGCGGCGCGACATCCTGCTGCGCCACATCCTGCCCAATGCGCTGCCCTCGATAATCGTCGTGGTGGCGCTCGGGGTCGGCGCGGCGATCCTGTCGGAGGCGATGATCAGCTTTCTCGGCTTCGGCGATCCGAACGCGGTGAGCTGGGGCCAGCTGCTGTATTTCAACTACGAGACCTTGAAGGTGGCGCCATGGGCTTCGCTGGCTCCCGGTGCGGCGATCTTCATCACGGTGCTGGGCTTCAACCTGCTCGCCGACGGGCTCTCTGACGCGTTCAATCCGAGGCTGCGGCAGTGACCGCGCCGCTGCTGGATGTCGAAGCGCTGAGCATCGAGTTCCAGACCCCGAGCCGCAAGGTCCGCCCGGTGGACGGCGTGGATTTCGCCATCGGCCGCAACCAGACGCTGGGCCTGGTGGGCGAATCCGGCAGCGGCAAGACGATGTCCAGCCTGGGGCTGCTGCGCCTGGTGCCGCGGCCCGGCCGCATCGTCGGCGGGCGCATCGGTTTCGACGGACAGGACCTGCTCGCGCTTTCGGAGCCGGAGATGGCGGCGCTGCGCGGCCGGCGCATGGCCATGGTGTTCCAGAACCCGGCCTATTCGCTCAACCCGCTGCTGACCATCGGCCGCCAGCTCGGCGAGATCGTCGCCTGGCACGAGCGGCTCGGCCGCGCCGACGCCGAGGCGCGCGTCGCCGACCTGCTCGGCCTCGTCGGCATCGCCGATCCCGGCGCCCGGCTGCGCCAGTTTCCGCACGAGCTGAGCGGCGGCATGAAGCAGCGCGTCTGCATCGCCCGTGCGCTGCTCTGCGATCCGTGGCTGATTCTGGCGGATGAGCCGACGACCAATCTGGACGTGACCATCCAGGCGCAGATCCTCGACCTGCTGCGCTCGCTGAAGGAGCGCCTGCACACCGCGATGCTGCTGGTCACCCACGACATGGGTGTGGTGGCGCGCATGGCGGACCGCATCACCGTGATGTATGCGGGACGGGTCTGCGAGACCGCCGATGCGCGCACCATCTTCCGCGCGCCGCTGCATCCCTACACGATCGCGCTGCTGGAAAGCGTGCCGCGCGCCGACCGTGCCTATGACCGGGGGCGGCGCGAGACGCTGCCGGTGATCGGCGGCCGCCTGCCCGACATGACCCATCCGCCCGCCGGCTGCCGCTTCCACCCGCGCTGCCCGGAGGCGATCGCCGAATGCAGCCGGGTGCTGCCGCTGGCCACACCGGTCGCCCCTGGCCATGTCGTGAGCTGCATCCGCCGCGGCAGCGCCTCCATTCCGGTTGCGGCATGACGCCGCTGGTTCGCGTGGAGCGGCTGGAGAAGCGCTATCCCGTGCGGCGGCGCCGGCTGTTCCGGCGGCAGACGATCGGCGAGGTGCGCGCGGTGGATGGGGTCGGCTTCACCGTGCAGAGCGGCGAGACCCTGGGGCTGGTCGGCGAGAGCGGCTGCGGCAAGACCACCACGGCGCGCTGCATGCTGAACCTGATCGAGCCGACCGCCGGCGAGGTCTTTCTCGACGGCAGCCCGGTCAGCGCGCTGCTCCGCGGCGGCACGCGCGAGGAGATGCTGCAGATCCGCCGGCGCATGCAGTACGTGTTTCAGGACCCCTATCTCTCGCTCAACCCGCGCTGGACAGTGGCGCAGATCATCCTGGAGCCGTTGCGCGTGCACGCCCACGTGCCCCGCGCCGCCTGGGAGGCACGGCTCGTCGAGCTGCTGGAGCTGGTCGGGCTGGAAGAGGGTCACGCCTGGCGCTATCCCCACGAGTTCAGCGGCGGCCAGCGCCAGCGCGTCGGCATCGCGCGCGCGCTCGCCGTCGAGCCGCGCTTCCTGATCTGCGACGAGCCGGTCTCCTCGCTCGACGTGTCGGTGCGCGCGCAGATCCTTAACCTGCTCGCCGGGCTGCAGGATCGGCTCGGCCTGGCCTATCTCTACATTTCCCATGATCTCAGCTCGGTGCGCTATGTCAGCCATCGCGTGGCGGTGATGTATCTCGGCCGCATCGTCGAGATCGCCGAGGTGGATGCGCTGTTCGCCCATCCCATGCACCACTACACGCACGCCCTGCTGGCGGCGATCCCGGTGCCGGACCCGGATGCGCCGACCGGCGCCGCGCTGGGCGGCGAACTGCCGAGTGCCATGAACATCCCGCCGGGCTGCCGCTTCCATCCGCGCTGCCCGGCGGCGTTGCCGCGCTGCCGCGAGATCGATCCGCCGCTGGAGCAAGCCGCAGACGGGCGCTTGCTCGCCTGCCACAATCCACGTTGAAGGAGACCTCTGACATGGCGAAGATCATCGTGATCGGAGCAGGCGTAATGGGCGCCTCGGTCGCCTTCCGCCTGGCGCAGGCCGGCGAGGACGTGACGATCCTCGAGGCCGTCCGCGTCGGCGGCGGCACCTCCGGCATCAGCTTCGCCTGGACCAATTCCAATCACAAGCTGCCGCGCCCCTATCATGACCTGAACGTCGCGGGGATGCGCGCCCATGCGGCGCTGGCCGAGGAGTTCGGCGGCACGCCGTGGTGGCACGGCGGCGGGCGCATCGAATGGGAGGCGGAAGCCGATCAGGCCGCGCACAAGGAAAATGTCGAGCGGCTGCGGTCCTGGGGCTACGCCGCCGAATGGATTTCCCCCGCGCAAGTAGCCGAGCTCGAGCCCGATCTCGACCTCGCGGTGATCGGCGACGCGGCGGTCGCCTACATGGCTGACGATGGCTGGCTCGATCCGGTGGTGTACGCCCATGCGATGGTCAGCGCCGCCCGGCGCCACGGCGCGAAACTGGAGCTCGGCGTGCGCGTGCGCGAGGTGGAGACGCAGGGCGCACGCGTGGTCGGCGTGAAGGCGGAGGACGGCCGCCGCTTCGGAGCGGACATGGTGGTGAACTGCGCCGGGCGCTGGGCCAACGACGCGGTGCTCGACAGCGGCCTGCACATCCCGCTGGCGCCGACCGTCGGGCTGCTCGTCTTCACCCCGCCGGTCGCCTGCTCGCTCTCCCACGTGCTCGGCAATCCGATCTGCGACATGCGCCCCGACGGGGCCGGACGGCTGATGCTGCACGTGAATGAGATCGACGCGAAGGTGGCGCCCGACACCACGCCCGGCGCGGGGATGCCCGAAGCGCGCGAGCTGGTGCAGCGCGCCATCTCGATCTTCCCCGGCATCGGGCCGGTGGAACCGGAGGCGGCGCGGGTGACGCAGCGGCCGATCCCGCGCGACGGGCTTTCCGCCGTCGGGCCGGTGCCGCGCATCGAGGGATACTACCTCGCCATCACCCATAGCGGCGTCACCTTGTCGCCGTTCCTCGGCAAGGCGGTCGCCGACGAGATTGCGCACGGGAAGCAGCGCCCGGAGCTGGCGAGCTTCCGGCCGGAGCGGTTCTTCAACTGAGCGGGGGCGCCGGGTCACACCTCCTTGGCGACCTGGGCGTAGGAGATGAGGGCGAACAGCGCGGTACCGCCGATGACGTTGCCGAGCAGCACCGGAACGGCGAAGCCGATGATCATGTGCCAGAGGCCGAGCTGGCCGTTGACGACGAGCATGAACGCCTCGACGCTGCCGGCGACGATATGGGTGAAGCCGCCGATCGCGATGAGATAGGTCATCAGCGTCACCACGTGGAATTGCGCACCCTCGGCGCTGGGCAGCAGCCAGACCATGGCGGCAATCAGGAACCCCGCCGAGATGCCCCGGAAGAACATGACCATCCAGCCGTTCTCCATCATGTGGCGGCTGATTTCGAGCATGGCGCCGCGCAACTCCGCGGTCAGCACCGGAGTGAAGCTGCAGAACAGGGCGGCGAACAGCGTGCCCGCCATGTTGGCCGCCAGGACGATGCCCCACATGCGCGCCACGCGCCCCAGGTTCGCGATGGTCAGCTCGGCGGCGAGGGGGAGTACGACCGTGATGGTGTTCTCGGTGAAGAGTTGCTGGCGCGCCAGCACCACGAGCAGGAAACCGACGCAGTAGCCCAAGCCGGTGACCAGGGGTCGCCACTGTGCCTCGGGCAGGTTCAGCTGCAGGATCGCCTGGGCGAGCAGGGAGAAGCTGATGGACAGGCCGGCGGCGAGCCCTGACCACCAGAGCGACGTGGCCGGGCGCTGCAGCTCCTGCTCGCCTTCGCGCCGCACGATTTCGTAGATCATCGGCGCGCGCAGCCGCGAGCGCTCTTCGATGTCCTCGATGTCCTGCTCGCTGAAGCCCTGGCGGCTCTCTTCGTCGCGAGGTGCCGCCATGCTGGCTCCTGATCAGAAAAAGTAAGGCGAGGGGCTCTGCCCCCCACGCTGAAGTATGGGACCCCGCTGGGGCCCGTCGGCCCCAGACCCCTTTACTTAAGAAACGCCTTCTGCTTTCGCGCGCAGCCCGTCAATGGACAACGCGTCCAACCCCAGCGCCGGCAGGATGTCATTCTCTGCCGCGAAATCGCGCCCGTAAAGCGCGGAGAAAATCGCCACGCCGCCGGCGTGCAGCGGCACCGGCACACCTGCAATTCCCGCGAGCCTGACGGTCGGCACCAGGCCGAACGGGACATCCTCGGTGATGTAGCGGGTCTCCGGCGTCGCCGGGCCGAGGCCGGTATCGCGCTGCAGGATCTGCTGCGCCATCTCGCCCACGGTGCCCGGTGTTACGCCGAACGACAGGGTGAAGTGCTCGGTGATGGTGCGGACCTCGTAGCCGAATGCGGCGGCGACGGCCAGCCGCTCCGCGTCCAGCGCCGTCATCAGCCGCCCGACCGCCTCGGTGGCGCCGCTCCAGTTCGCCCAGCTCTCGCCGCGCTCGATGCGGGTGAAATTGCACAGCGCCATCGCCAGGTGGTTCTGCGGGTTGAGGTTGCTGAGCGACACGGCGAGCAGGTCGGCGCGCGGCACGAAGCGCTTGCCGAACAACGCCTCGCACACCGCCAGGCCTTGCGCTGCGGCACTCGTCGGCAAGGTCGCGATGTCCACCTTGGCCCGGATGTTGGAGACCCGCGCCTGCGTCGGGCCGGGCTGGCGGCCGGTGGTCACCGTGGTGCCCCAGCCAACGATCGGCACCGCCACGCCGCGCGGCGCCAGCAAGCCCGCGAGATAGAGCGCGCTCAATGACATATGCGAGCTGATCAGCACCACCTGCCCGGGGTGCAGATGCGGCGCCGCGGCGTCCATGACCAGGCGATGGCCATTGCCGGGGAGTGCCACGAGCACCGCCTCGGCATCGGCCAGCGCCTCGGCGCAATCGCGCGCGACACGCGGATGGAAGCGGCCGGCCACCGCGCCTTCGGCCTCCAGCGGAGCGCCGGACGCCAGTGCCGCCGTGCGCCTGCCGGAGGGCGACCAGAGGATCGGGTCATGACCGTTCCGGCACAGCAGGGCGGCGTTGCCGAAAGCGATCGCGCCGGCGCCGAGGACAGCGACGCGCATGCGCTAGCGGTCCGATCGCTGCAGTCGGTTCCCGACTGCGGCGTTAATCGGCCCGCAAGCAGAGTCTCCGGTGGTGCGATTCACGATGCAGATGCCGCACCGGTCGATGGTTCAGGCCCGGGATATGGGGGAGCCATCTGCATCGATCGCACCACTAGGACCGCCGGGGCGACGCGGCGTGGCGCTTGAGCACCGCGTCCGAAGTCGCGTCGGTCTCCAGCAGCTTGACCTCGTAGCCCCAGAGATCGGCGCAGTGCTGCATGACCATCGCCGTCTCGGTCTCCTCCAGCATCACCCCGTTATGCACGCGGTGCTGCAGCATCAGGCAGCGATCGCCGATCAGGTCGACGTCGACGATTTCGATCTCGGGTTCGTGCTGCACGACGTCGAACATGTCGGCCATGGCGGCGCGCACCGCGCGGTAGCCCCGCTCGTTGTGGATCGCCTTGACCACGAGCTCCGGTCCGCCGTCGTCGAACACGCTGAACAGCTTCATCTTGCGGATCAGCGCCGGGCTGAGGAACTGGCGGATGAAGCTTTCGTCGCGATAGCCGGCCCAGGCGTCGCGCAGCACGGCGAGGCCGTCGCCGCTGCCCGCGATCTCCGGGAACCAGTCGCGGTCCTCGGCGGTGGGCGCCTCGCAGATCCGCACGATGTCCTGCATCATGCCGAAGCCGACGGCGTAGGGGTTCATGCCGGAGTAGCGGGGGTCGTCGAAATCCGGCTGGAACACCACGCTGGTGTGGCTGGCCAGCAGCTCCATCATCGCGCCGTCGCTGAGATGGCCCTGTTCGTGCAGCCGGTTGATGATGTGGTAGTGGGTGAAGGTAGCGCAGCCCTCGTTCATCACCTTGGTCTGCTTCTGCGGATAGAAATACTGCGCGACGTGACGGACGATGCGCAGGATCTCGCGCTGCCAGGGTTTCAGCAGCGGCGCCTTCTTCTCGAAGAAGTAGAGCAGGTTCTCCTCGGGCAGGCCGAGCCGCTTCTTGCGCTCCGCCTCGACGGTCGGGAGGTTGGCGCCGGCGGCGCGGCCCGGCACGGTGCGCCAGAGATCGTTGAAAGTGCGCTCCGCCTCGGCCCGGCGCTCGACGGCGCGCGCCTCCTCGTCGTGCAGGTCCGGTGCGCGCCGGCGGGGGTAGCGCGAGACGCCGTGCGTCATCAGCGCATGCGCCGCATCGAGCACGCGCTCGACGGCGGGCTCGCCGTATTTGTCTTCGCACTGTGCGATGTACTTCTTGGCGAACTCCATGTAGTCAAGGATGCTGCCGGCGTCGGTCCACTGGGTGAACAGGTTGTTGTTCTTGAAAAAGTGGTTGTGGCCGAAGCCGGCATGGGCGATCACCAGCGTCTGCATCGCCAGGGTGTTCTCTTCCATGACGTAGCAGAGGCAGGGGTTGGAGTTGATGACGATCTCGTAGGCGAGGCTGCGCAGGCCGTGGCGGTAATAGGCCTCGTCGCGCGCGAAGTGCTTGCCGAAGGACCAGTGGCGGTACATCAGCGGCATGCGGATCGAGGAATAGGCGTCCAGCATCTGCTCGCTGGTGATCACCTCGATCTGCGTGGGATAGATGTCGAGCTTGAGCTCACCGAAGGCGATATCGGCGCAGTGATCGTGGGCGCGGCGCAGGGCGTCGAAATCCCAGTCCGCGCCGCTGCCGATGAAGCCGCTCACCGGAGCCCCCGCGTCACGAAGAGACCTCGGCCTCGCGGGTCGCCCGCTCGCGGGCGAACAGGTCGCGGAACACCGGGTAGATCTGGCTGCGGTGGTTCACCTTGCGCATGGCGATGGGAAAGCCGGCCTGAGCGATCGCCCGATAGGCGCGCCACAGCTCCGTCGAGGTGGTCTGCTCGCGGTGCTCGGCGCCGACCTCGAGATAGGCGAAATACTGGCAGGCCGGCAGGATGACCCGCTGCAGCAGCGCCGAGGTGCGGGCGTTGTCGGCGGGCATGTTGTCGCCGTCCGACGCCTGCGCGGCATAGACGTTCCAGCTGTCCGGGGGAAAGCGCTCGGCGAGCACGCGCTGCATCTCCTCGAACGCGGTGGAGACGATGGTGCCGCCGGATTCCGGGCTGCGGAAAAAGGTCTCCTCGTCCACTTCGCGCGCCAGATGGGTGTGGCGGATGAAGACGATCTCGACATGGCGGTAGCGCCGCGTCAGGAAGACGTAGAGCAGCTTGAAGAACCGCTTGGCGAGATCCTTCATGTGCTCGGTCATCGAGCCGGAGACGTCCATCAGGCAGAACATCACGGCACTCGCCGCCGGCTGCGGCTCCGGCCGGAAGCGGTTGTAGCGGACATCCACGGGATCGACGAAGGGGATGCGGCTGCGGCGGTGGCGCTGGTGGCGCAGCTCCTCGATCAGCCGCCCATGCTCGTCGCTCACCGGCTCGTCCGGGTCCTCGCCGGGGTTGTCGCCATTCTCGCCCCACTCCTCGAGCAGCCGGGCGATCTCGGCTTCACGCGCCGCCAGCTCGGCATTGGACGGGCGCTTCAGCGCCATGCGGCGGGCCAGGCTGTTGCGCATGGTGCGCACCAAGGCAAGGTTGGTGTGCACGCCGGAGACGGAATAGCCGGCGCGCACCATCTTGAAGGTGTCGGTCAGGCGCAGCTGCTTGCGCAGCATGTCGGGCAGCTCGAGGTCCTCGAGGAAGAGGTCGAGGAACTCCTCGCGGGTCAGCACGAACTGGAAGCTGTCCTGGCCCTCGACGCCGGCGCTGGCCTGGCTGCCGCGGCCGCCGGCGCCGGAGGGCGGGCGGGGGATCAGGTCGCCCTCGACGAACTCCTTGTTGCCGGGCGTGAGATAGATGCGCTTGCCGCCCGAGCCGGCGTGGCGCAGCTGCGGCTCGCGCAGCCCGTCAGAGGCGATGCCGACCTTCTCGCCCGAGCCGAGATCGGCGATCCCCTGCTTGGCCGAGGCGCGGCGGACGGCGTCCATGATCTGCGACCGGGCCCGCCGGATGAAGCGCTGGCGGTTGGCCAGGCTCTTGCCCCGCGGGTTCAGCCGGCGATCGACGATGTTCACGGCCTGCTCCTGCGCAAAGGCGGGTGCGTCAGCCGGCCTGCTTCGCGCGCATGTACCACTCCACGAGCCGGCGCACCTGGCGCTCGGTATAGCCCCTCCCCATCATGCGTTGCACGAATTCGGTGTGCTTCTTCTCGGTCTCGTTCTCCTTTTTCGACCCGAAGCTGATCACCGGCAGCAAATCCTCCACCTGGCTGAACATCCGCCGCTCGATGACTTCGCGGATCTTCTCGTAGGAGGTCCAGGACGGGTTGCGCCCGGAATTGGCGGCGCGCGAGCGCAGGGCGAACTTGACGATCTCGTTGCGGAAGTCCTTTGGGTTGACGATCCCCGCCGGCTTCTCGATCTTCGTCAGCTCCTGGTTGAGCAGCTCGCGGTCCATCAGCTGGCCGGTGTCGGGATCCTTGAAGTCCTGGTGCTCGATCCAGCTGTCGGCGTAGTCGACATAGCGGTCGAACAGGTTCTGGCCGTAGTCGTT
>JAFAYM010000223.1 GCA_019240395.1 Acidisphaera sp.
CGAGGTGATCGGCCGCACGCCGATCCAGCCGGCGCTGACCGACGCGCGGGCGCAGATCGAGACCGAGGTGATGCATGGCGCGCAGGCGGTGCTCGACCAGTTCAAGGCCGGGGTGGAGATCACCCAGGTGCAGCTGCAGAAGGTCGATCCGCCGGCGGCGGTGATCGACAGTTTCCGCGACGTGCAGCGCGCCAACACCGAGGCGGAGCGCGCGGTCAACGAAGCCGAGGCCTATCGCAACAACATCGTGCCGCGCGCCCGCGGCGACGCCGCGCGGGTGGTCGCCGAGGCGGACGGCGCGCGCCAGGCCAGCATCGCCGAGGCGACCGGCCAGGCACAGCGCTTCCTCAGCGTGCTGGCGGCCTATCAGGCGGCGAAGGACGTGACGCTCCGCCGGCTCTACATCGAGACGATGCAGCAGATCCTGACGCACACCTCGACCGTGGTGGTCGACGACCGGCTGAAGGGGGTTTTGCCGCTGCTGCAGCTGAATGGTGCCGGCAGCGGCGGCGCCTCCCCGGACAGTCATGCGCCGCCGCCCAATCCTCCTGCGGCATCGCCCCCGCCGGCGGCCGGCATCCCGCAGGCCTCGCTGCAGGCGACACCGCAATGACCCGCATTGCCGTCTTCGCCATCGCGCTGGTGTTCGTGGCGGCGATGCTGACCGGCGCCACGCTGTTCACCGTCGAACAGACCGAGCAGGTGCTGATCACCCAGTTCGGCCAGCCGGTGCGGGTGATCCGCAAGCCCGGGCTGCACGCCAAGATCCCGCTGGTTCAGACCGCGATCAGCTTCGACAAGCGGCTGCTCGACTACGACGTGCCGGCCGAGGAGGTGATCCTCGGCGACCAGCGCCGGCTCATCGTCGACAGCTTCGCGCGATACCGCATCAACGATCCGCTGCGCTACTATCAGGCGGTCGGGCCGACCGAGGACGGCATCCGCGCCCGGCTCAACTCGATAGTCTCGTCGAGCCTGCGCCGCGTGCTCGGCAACGAGAAGCTGCTCTCCGTGCTCTCGGCCGATCGCGGGCGGATCATGGGCCAGATACGCAACGAGGTGAACGCCGAGATGCGCGGCTTCGGCGTGGCGGTCGACGACGTGCGCATTCGCCGCGCCGACCTGCCGCAGGAGAACACCGAGGCGATCCTGAGCCGCATGCAGTCCGAGCGTCAGCGGGTGGCGAGCCAGGCCCGCGCCGAAGGTGCCGAGGCATCGGCGAAGATCCGCGCCAATGCCGAGCGGGACCGGACGGTGCTGCTCGCCGAGGCGCGGGCCAGCGCGGACAATCTGCGCGGGCTGGGTGAGGCGAAGGCGATCGCGCTCTATGCCGCCGCCTTCCAGAGGGATCCCGGCTTCTTCGAGACCTGGCGAACCCTGCAGGCCTATCGCGACGGCTTCGGCTCGGGCAACGCGCGGCTCGTGCTGACGCCGGACAGCGATTTCCTCAAGCTGCTGCGGCAGGCGCCGGAGGCCGCGCACTGACCGAAACTGGCGCGACCGCCGCCGCTCCTGTAGGCTCGCGGTCGCTGCCCTGCCCAGGAAAGACCGTTTTCATGCGCTTTGACCATCTCCGCCCGCTGCGTGCTGCCGCCGTCGCGCTCTCTGCCGTGCTGGCCGTGCCGGGGGCTGGGGTGCTGGCGACCGGTGTGCTGGCGACCGGTGTGCTGGTGCCGCGAGCGGCCGAGGCGCGCGGCGCGCCGGAGAGCTTTGCCGACCTGGCGGCGTCGCTGCTGCCGGGCGTGGTGAACATTTCCAGCAGCCAGACCGTGCAGGCGCGGGCGAACGGCGGCGGTGGCGGCGGGAACGGGCCGGAGATGCCGCTGTTTCCGCCGGGATCGCCGTTCGAGCAGTTCTTCCATGATTTCATGGAGCGCCAGCATCCCGGCGGACGCGGCGGGCCGCCGACCGACCAGGGGCCGCCCCGGCGCATGCAGAGCCTCGGCTCCGGCTTCATCATCGATCCCTCCGGCATCGTGGTGACCAACAATCACGTGATCGACGGCGCCGACGAGATCACCGTCACCTTGCAGGACAACACCTCGCTGAAGGCGACTCTGGTCGGCCGTGACGAGCGCACCGACCTGGCGGTGCTGAAGGTGACGCCGGAGAAGGACAAGCCGCTCCACGCCCTGCAGTTCGGCGACAGCGATGCCGCGCGGGTGGGCGACTGGGTGCTGGCGATCGGCAACCCGTTCGGGCTGGGCGGCACGGTGACCGCCGGCATCGTCAGCGCGCGGGCGCGCGACATCCACCAGGGCCCGTACGACGATTTCATCCAGACCGACGCGCCGATCAACCGCGGCAATTCCGGCGGCCCGCTGTTCGACATGAACGGCAACGTCGTCGGCATCAACACGGCGATCTACTCGCCGTCGGGCGGCTCGATCGGCATCGGCTTCTCGATCCCGTCGAACCTGGCGAAGAACGTGGTGGCGCAGCTGCGGGATTTCGGCCGGGCCAAGCGCGGCTGGCTGGGCGTGCGCATCCAGCAGGTGACACAAGACATCGCCGACAGCGTCGGGCTGCACGACGCCAGCGGCGCCATGGTGGCCGGCGTCAATGATGGCGGACCGGCCGACAAGGCCCAGATCCACAACGGCGACATCATCCTGAAATTCAACAATCAGGACGTGAAGGAGATGCACAACCTGCCGCGCATCGTCGCCGAGACGGCGATCGGCGAGCAGGTGCCGGTGGTGGTCTGGCGCGACGGCCACGAGCAGACGCTGCAGGCGAAGGTCGCCGAGATGCCGGATGACCAGCAGCTCGCCTCGGCGACGGGCACCCCGGACAAGGCGCGACCGGACCAGCCGATGGAGCTGTCGGGCCTTGGCCTGCACCTCTCGCCGATCACGCCGGACGCCCGCGACAAGTTCCAGCTGAACCAGGACCAGAAGGGCGTGGTGATCACCGAGGTGGCGCCGAACAGTGCGGCGGCGCAGCGCGGCCTGCATGCCGGCGACGTGATCGTCGAGGTGCAGCAGGAGGAGGTGACGACCCCGGCCGACATCCAGGATCGGGTGGACCGCATCCGCAAGCAGAACCGCAAATCGGTGCTGATGCTGGTGCAGGGCCAGGACGGTCTGCGCTGGGTGCCCCTGCCGCTGACCGGCGACCAGCGCCAGCCTGGTTAAGTGACGGCATCAACCGCGAGGATCTGTTGCCCATTACCAGGGTGAACGTCGAACCCAGCACCACGTCATGACCAAGGACGCCCAAGCTCGCTTGAACAAGCACTTTGCTCGCATTGCGTTCATGCGTTGCGGTGCATGACCGCGACACCGGACACTATTCCGACGGACCTGACTCTGGAGTTAGGTGAAAATCTGACACCAGAGCGGTTCCTTGCCGCTACCCGCGCATTCTTCGGATATGTGCGAGAGGTTGCATACGTGCTCGCCCCGGAGCGCGAGCTACCAAAATGGGTTGTGGTCGTGCGAGAGGGTAGCGCACTTCTCGCAGTTAGCCCCGCTCCAAACGCGGACGGCCGTGTGATTCAGTCGATCTACTCCAGGGCAGAGGAGGCGATACGCCACCTGGATGGTGGAGAAATCGCAGGCTCTGGTTTATCGGAAGCGGCATTAAAGCACTTGGTGGCTCTTTCTGATCTGGCCGGGTCCTACGGACCGCGTAGTAGGGCGTCACCAGTTAGGATGTGGATCAGACGAAGACCGGTCGAAGTCGGTGCGAACATTGCGCGCGTCGTGAGGGACGACTGGAGAATTGACTACAACGATTTCGGGACAATCGAGGGCCGTCTGGAGACAATCCAAGATAAGGACGGGAATCTCCAGATGCAGGTCCGTGATGCGACATTCAGACAGACGGTCCGCTGTCACTTTCCCGAAGAGATGCTGACGGACGCGTTCAATAACTTTCGCAAGCGAGTAGATGTGTCCGGCACGGTGCACTATAGGAAGAACGGAACGCCAGTCAGCATCGAAGTTGCCGCCATTGAGAAGCTCCCTGCGGACGATGAGCTGCCGACGGCCAATGATGTACGAGGTCTACTTCGACTCGACCCCCCTCCGTGACGGTTGAGCTGATATATTGGGACAGCGACGCATTCCTTGGCTGGCTTCAAGAAGAACCCGGCAAGGTGGAGTTGTGTCAGGGAACGCTCGAGCGCGCGGAACGTGGAGAAGCCCTGATTGTCACGTCGGCGCTGACGATCACGGAGGTGCTTTGGATGAGGAGGGGCCCGACGATTCCTCGGACGAAAGCTGACCTGTTGAGACGATTTTTTCGCCGTTCCTATATACGTGTGAGAAACTTGACGAGAGCCGTCGCGGAGGCGGCTCAGGATATTGTCTGGGATCACTCTGTCAGACCGAAGGACGCGATCCATGTGGCAACCGCCTTGGACGCAAAAGTTCCTACTCTGGAGACCTTTGACGAGGTCCTTTTGAAGCGTTCTGGCATGATCGGTGGTGTGCCCCTGCTAGTTCGAAAACCGATCGCGCCTAGACAGTCGAGTTTCTTCCGATGACTGCTTCGTGTTGGTGGTCCTGCAAGCTCGGATGATGTTTCCGGAAAGCACTGCCTTTTGTCTTCTTAAGTCGAAAAGGTAGCCGCAGGATATCCCTGCAGGAACAGCAGCGCCCGCAGGTCGGCGTGGTCGATCCGGGCCCGGGCCTCGCCTGCGACGATCGGCTTGGCGTGGTAGGCGACACCCAGCCCGGCCTCCCTGATCATGGCGAGGTCGTTGGCGCCGTCGCCCACTGCCAGCGTCTCGTCGGGGTGCAGCCGGTGTTCTGCGGTCAGCGCGTGCAAGGTGGCGCATTTGGCGTCCCGATCAAGGATCGGCTCGGCGACGGCGCCGGTGAGGGCGTGGCCGTCGTCGAGCAGCCGGTTGGCGTGGTGCACATCGAAGCCGAGCTGGGCCGCGACCCGGCCGGTGAACCAGGTGAAGCCGCCGGAGACCAGGGCCGTCACTGCGCCGTGCGCGCGCATGGTGGCGACCAGCTCGCGGGCGCCGGGGGTGATGCGGGTGGTTGCCCACGTCGCTTCGAGCGCCTCCAGCTTCAGGCCCTTCAGCAGGCTGACGCGCAGGCGCAGCGCATCCGCGAAGTCGATCTCGCCGTTCATGCTGCGGCGGGTGATGGCGGCGATGCGCTCCTTCAGTCCGGCGTAGGCGGCCAGCTCGTCGAGCGTCTCGCCGGTGACGATGGTGCTGTCCATGTCGGCGATCAGCAGGCGCTTGCGGCGGTTCCCGGCGGGGATCGGGATCGCGTCGATGGCTGCCTCGCCGATGGCGGCGCGGACCGCCGGCAGGTCGGGCGCGGCGGGGCAGGGGATGTCGACGGCCTCGCCGGGGGAGAGCATGGCGGGCACGCCGCCGCGCACCGCGTCGCGGACGCGGTTGACCGTGCCGGCATCGAGCGTGGTGGCTGCGCGGGCCGCGACGAGGGTCAGGATGAAGCTCATGACAGCGGCAGGATGGGAGGGCGGGTTGGCCGCGGCAAGCGATCGCTGAGCCGCCGGCGCTGATCGTCGCCGGACCGACCTGCAGCGGCAAGTCGGCGCTTGCGCTGGCCTTGGCCGAGCGGTTGGGCGGCAGCGTGATCAAC
>JAFAYM010000041.1 GCA_019240395.1 Acidisphaera sp.
CATACCGCGAGCAGCTTTCTTGGCTTCGCCAAGCTCGCTACAATCAAACAGTGGATCAACTTTGTCCACGCGACCTAATGAAACATGAACGCGGAGCACCATCCCCCTGCTTGGTTATCGGGGGCTAAGAGCATGACAACGCCGCCCGCCTGCAGGTGCGGCACGAGGACGTGTTCGACCCGGGTTTCGAAGATCTCGCCGGTGAGCGGACACTCAATCACCAGGGGGGAACGCAGCGCAGCGACGGCTCATGCTGATGCTGGCCCAGCTTCTCGTTGATGGAGACAAAGTCGGCAAGAGGTCGGGCTGGCTCTCGAACCAGTTACCGCTCAGCAAATCGCTCGGCCGCATTTCTGACAGCTGGCGAGCAGCATTCCGCACCAGGGCACCGGCCCTGTCCATTGTAGGCCAGTGATCGGCGAAGCTTCCAGCGGCGCAGGCGGCTATACGAGTCCCACCGGGCCGGTACCGTCAGAGAAAAGTAGTTCCTTCAGCTGAAAGCTGGTGAAGTTGTCCAAGATGATCTTACCGCCGCCCGAGAGGTTGATGGTGGCAGTCCCGCCAAGGGCGTTGGTGTTGTCGAAGACGGCACTGGCGCTGGTAAGGGCCTCGCCGTTGGAGCCGGCCAGGCCCTGGAAGTCGATGGTCTGGCCGGACCGGCAACCGCTGATCTCGACGGTTCCGGCATAGTTGCCGGAACTGCTGTCCGCCTGCACCGTGATTGTGTCCTTGCTCGCCGCGCCGCCCAGCGTCACCTTCGCCGAGGAGTCGCTGCCGAGGAAGACCATGGTGCTGTTGCCGAACACCGTCACCGACGAGCCGTTCTGAACGTTGTTGAGGTAGAAGTTGTCATTGGCATCGCCGGCGCCGCTCTTGCCGGTACCCATGATCGCGTTGACACCACCGGTGATGTTGAGCTGATCGTGGCTGCCGATGAAGACGCTGTCCTGGCTGGCGGTCTTGGCGAAGATGTTGACCGTCTCGGCGGTGCCGCCGGCGGTGACCGTGTCGTTGCCGCCGGGCGAGGCTGACGATGCGATATTGACCATCGAGCCGTTGCCGTTGGCGGTGACGCTGTCGTTGCCAGTGCCGAGCGTCACCTGGCCGACCGCGTTGCTGAGGCTGACCGTGAGGTTGGTGGTGGCTATGGGGTCCTGCGTCACAGTGGTGATGGAATTGCCGTTGCCGCTGCCGGTCACGGAACCGCCGGCGAAGCTGAGGTTGACGGTGTTGCCGTCGTTGCTGCCGAGATCGACGGTGTCGGTGCCGGGGGTTCCCGCCGTCGACGTAACTTGCAGCATGTTATTGGCGCCACTGAAATTGATGATGTTTCTGCCGTCACCTACAACAGCTCCATTAGAATTGCCGCCCAGAGTAACCGAGTCGTTGCCGTTCCCTAGCTCTAGGACGGAAGAGGCAGTGACGCGGGAGCCCTTGACGGTGACGTTCTCGTACGTGGCGTCCACGACGCTGCCGGATCCCGCTATAGTAACGGTGTCCTTTGAACTCGAGGAAACCGCCCCCCCACCAAGAGCATCAGGATCGCTGTATGTCGCACCATCGCTGCCGTCCACACCGAGAATAAGAATGGTGGCGTTGCTCCCGCCGACATCAATAACGTTGGCTCCGCCCCCGACAATTACAGTGTTGAGGGTACCGCCAACATCGATAGTGTTGTTGCCGTCGCCAACCTCGATTTTATTGGCGCTCCCGCTGCTGCTGATGTGGAAGTTGGCATCGCCACCCAAGACGCTGTTGTCATCCCTGTCCAGGCTGATCTCACTTTGGCCGCCAAGTGATTCGTCAGCATCATCGAAGTACGCGGTGCCGCTCATCGCGTTCATGCCGACGTGCGAATCGCCCGCGAGCTGTGACTGAGAGGTGGTCTCGGGAAATCCGGTGCTGAAGATAGTGAGATCAGAAGCTCCGGTTGTATTCACAATGTCGGTGGGTCCGACATTGTTTGCAACAACATCGCCAGAACCATCGACCCAAACGAGAGCCGGCATTTGACCGCCTGCAACTTGGTTGTTCGCCACCTCGATGTTGTTTCCAAGCGCCTGGATAGCCGCAACTTCGGCATCGCTCGTTGTGCATCCAGAGATGGCGTTGCCGAGGATGTCAGCCCCAGCGGGCGAGTTCCAGTGGTCAGGGCGAACAAAGATTGCGTTGTTCTGGCTGATGCCGCTGATCGAGTTCTGCTCGATCAGGAAGCCTGCACCCGCACCTGACACGCCAACTCCGGCTCCGCCGGCATTTTCTCCGTCGATTTGATTTTCAGCAATAATCACGTCGGACACTGAAGAATCCGGCGAGAGAGCACAAACCCAGATTCCGGCCTGTCCTGCATTATATATCGTGTTGTTGCTGGCTATCTCATTCGTTGCGCTTTGTTGGTCATCAGGCGTGGTTCCGACTCCTGTAAAGAGAATGCCATAGCTGCCGGTGCCTGTGAGGTATGCGACGTTGTTCGACACAATGGCATCGCTCGCTCCCTCCCATTGATCATATGCAACGTTCGTGATGTTGAAGGCAGTACAGCCTGTGACAAGTGTATCGTCGGTGGCGAGAAGGGCTGTCGCATCATTCCCACCATGGAAGGTGCTGTTCTCAACGGTGACGTTGCTTGCCTCCCGAAAACTGATTGCATGACTCCCCCCACCATCGACGCTTGCGTAATCCAGATTGAGATTGTCTACGGTTATATTGTGGTCTGTTAACGTGGAGGCACCAAAGTTCTCGTTCGTTACAAGGGCAAATCCACTGGAATCGACGGAGATGGGAACAGCGTCGAGCAAGGTGGCGCCGTTCCCTTCAAGAATGGTGTTCGATTTCAGAACGAGGGGTCCCGTAAGGTCATAGACTTTCCCCGCCGTGAGTTCCAGAGTGCCGCCGCTGTCTGGTACGGACTGCGCTGCCGCATTGAGAGCCGCCGTTGGATCTATGCTGGTATCGGCTCCGAAGGCACTCGCTTCGATTTCAGGCAACGCGGAAATTGATTGCACAGCGATGTCTCCCAACGCAGGAGATTGGGACAATCGAGCGCTCCGGTTAAGAACTGGTTTCGGATGTAAGCTGGGGTTGGTCTATTTAAGAAGGCCTTTCAAAATTCTTGAACTTGAGTCGAACTGATTGATCGGGGCTGCGCCTGGTAATGGCGGAGTAGCATCGGCGACGTCGATGATTAGGTCTATCGGTTTTGAGCGGCTTGGCGTCGCGCAGACCTGGCGTCATCGGGTGGGGCATTCGGTCGGGCTGCAAAATCGCGAGCCCGCCTATATCGACAGCGGGCTGCCCCGGCATCCTGGTCAGCCCCCTGGCGAGGTATTTTCAAAGTTCCCAATCCGGGTAGCCTGCCAGGCTGCCTAGCATTACAGTTGCGGATATCTGATCTCTGAATCCATGCGAGACCATGGCTCGATTCGGAGGTCGTGGTGTCTGGAGCACCGATCGAGGCGACCCTGGAATTGTGGGCGTCGTCGTTGCGCGACGTCAAGGCGCGGATGCGGCCGCTGTTCAAGCAGGAGCGGATGGCCGTCTCTGCTGGGTTTTTTCTGGATGGATTGCTCGGCGAGGAGCGCCGCAAGACTGGTTGGATGCGGCCGAGGCGGCCGGCGACCCGGGTCCGTGGCGGCAGCAGTCGGTGCTGGGGCGTGGCCAGTGGGATGCGGACGCGCGGCGCGACATCGTGCGTCAGTACGTGGTCGAGACGCTGGGCACCGACGACGCGGTGCTGGTGGTCGACGAGACCGGGTTCCTCAAGCAGGGCCGTGCTTCCTGCGGCGTGGCGCGGCAATACACCGGGTCCGCGGGCAAGATCACCAACTGCCAGGTGGGCGTGTTCGCTGCCTTCGTCTCGCCTCGCGACCACGCCTTGATCGATCGCGTGCTGTATCTTCCCGCAGCCTGGTCCGACGTCCGGGCCCGGCCGGCCAGCGCGCATGTGCCGGACGATGTCGGCTTCGCCACCAAGCCGCGCATCGCCGTGCAGATGATCCGACGCGCGCTCGCGGCCAATGTGCCGTTCCGCTGGTTGGCCGCCGACAGCGTCTACGGGTCGGCGAAGTCGAGCAGGTATTGCGCCGGGCTGGCCGCGGCTATGTTCTCGGGGTGACCGGCACGCACCGGTTCCATTCCTGGGACAAGGCGCTGCCGGTGGCGGGCACCGCCGAGACGATCGCCGCATCCCGGCCCGCAGAGGACTGGCGGCGCCTGTCGGCCGGGCCCGGCACCAAGGGTCCCCGCCTGCACGAGTGGTGCTACGTCGCGTTGGCCGACCTGCAAGCCGACGCCTTCGGCGGTGCCAGGCAAGCGCTGTGGACGCGCGGCCTGCTGATCCGCCGTCGCCTGGCCGACGGCGAACTGGCATTCTTCGCCACCTGGTGCCCGGCCGGCACGTCGATCGCCACGCTGGTCGCCGTGGAAGGGCGCCGCTGGTCCATCGAGGACGGGTTCGAAACCGCCAAGAACGAACTCGGCCTCGACCACAATGAAACCCGCTCCTGGCATGGCTGGCACCGCCACGTCTCGCTGGTGGTGCTGGCCTTTGCCATGATGGCGGCCATCCGCAACCGTGCCAATGCGGCAATGGCGATGCCGAAAAAAACCCCGCCGCCCCGGATCCGACGACACCAAGCCTCGTCCGTTGGTCGCTTCAGGAAATCCGGCGCATAGCCACACGCCTGCAACGACAGCGCATCAACCCCGCATACTGAGGTTGCCCCGATTTCGTGGACAGTCGGATGGCTTTGGGGTTACGGGTCGGCTTCGGCCTTTTGCATGATGGTTTCGCAATCCATGGGGGAACGGTAACCCAGGGCCGAATGCAGCCTGACGGGGTTGTACCAGCCCTCGATGTAGCTGAAACAGGCCATCTTCGCTTCGGCCTGGGACGCGAACCGGCGGCGGCTCAACAGCTCAGCTTCCAGCGTCGAGAAGAAGCTCTCGGCCATGGCGTTGTCGTAGGCGTCGCCCGCTGATCCCATCGAGGGCCGCACGCCAGCCCTCGGCGCAGCGCTTGCCGAACGCCACGGAGGTATATTGGCTGCCCTGGTCCTATGGTGAATGACGTCCTTCGGCCGTCGCTGGCCAACCGCCATTTCCATCGCATCCAGCACAAGCTCGGCGCGCAGGTGGTTGCCATGGACCAGCCAACGACCTTGCGGCTCCAGGCGTCCAGCACCACCGCCAAATACAGGAAGCCGGATACCGTCGGCACATAGGTGATGTCGGCGACCCAGAGCTGGTTCGGCGCCGACGCGGTGAAATCCCGATCCACCAGGTCGGGCGCTGGCCGGGTGTCCTTGTCGCGCTGCGTGGTTGTGGGGCCGCCGTGTCGGTGGCTGGCACCAACCAGTCCAGCCTGGCGCATCAGCCGTGCGATCCGCATGCGGCCATGCCACTCGCCTTGGGCTTGCAGATCGGCATGCACGCGCGGTGCCCCATACGTCTGACGCGACGTCGCGTGGACGGTCCGGACCCGTTTCAGCAACGCCTCGTCTGCAACGGCATGGGCTGATGGCGGACGACGGACCCAGGCGTAGTAGCCCGCCTTGGATACGCCGAGCACGCGCGCCATGGTGGCGATCGGAAAGCAGGCCTGGTTCGCGCTCATGAACCGGAAGAGCCCGACGGCACCGCGCCGGTCTCTCGTGCAAACCAGGCCGCGGCCTTTTGACAAGATGTCGCGCTCCAGCCGGAGCTGCTTGTTCTCCCGCCGCAGCCGCGCCAACTCATCCCGCTCGGCCGCGGCGAGGCCCAGGCTCGCCTCCTCCCGGCGACCCTTTTGCTTGTCGGCCGCAGCTACCCACGCGCCAATAGATTGCGCCGTCGGCTCGAACTCTCGAGCAAGGTCCTCTGGCAATCGTCCGGCACGGACCAGATCGACCATCTGGCGGCGGAACTCAGGCGAATATGGCGGGCGGGGTCTGGGCATCACGAACACCTCTGGTGAAAGCTTCAGGGTGTCCACCAAAACGGGTCAATCCCAACCTTACTTGGCTGGGGTCGGACTGCCTCACTCGAATTTACTGCTCGGCGTGTGGCCCGCATGTCGTTCGCCTGGCGCGCGCTTTCGGCCGTCGTAGCGCGGCGCGAAGGACAAGCTGTCGGCGATCTCTTCGGAGGTAGCGGGGCGAAGAGCGGCGCTGTCGAGCATCGCCGAAGGCTACAGGGAAGGATAGAACGGAACAAGAACCACGCTAGTCGGAGGAGCCGGGCCAAAGAGCCGAGATTCCCGGACCGTCCCCCTCCGATCCGAAGCAATCCGCAACGGGCTTATGAACGTATAGGTTGATGCGAGGTTGGGTGGTTGGTCATTCCACTCCGTCGCTGCGCTTCGGAGGGGTTGGAATGGTGGACAAACAGACTCACAATGCTTCCCGCTACGTCTACAGCCAACAACGACGCAATGCGCCGCTCACTCTCGTTAGGCGTGCAGATGCTGCTCGCCTATCTGGAGACGATCAGGCGGCAATCGAACTGGTTGAGGCCGCCTACAAGGCCTTTGACAAGCTGACGGGGAACTGCCGGCCGCCTCTCCCAAGGCCCGAAAGCGCACTGCCTTGACCGCCAGCCTACGATGGTATCAACCTCAGGTTGCTGCGGCGGGTAGCGGCCATCTTCCCAAAAGCGCCCGCGCTATTTTCGATCGCTGCGTCGGAACGCAGCGCAACCCTGGGCTAGGAGCCCGCAATGCCGTCTGTAGGCCGCGTTCTGGGCGTGCTGGGGCGAGGTGCCGTCGCCTTGCCGATGCTAGCTCTAGGCGTGATTGCGTGGGCCGTGGCGGTCGTTGTCGCCGGCGCGGTGGTAATGGCGCGGCCGGGGTCCAACAGCACAGAACCGAGATCGGAGTAACCACGAATTGAGCACGCTTGCATTCGATGGCTTGGCTTGGCCGCTTGGCGAGGAATGGCCGCCCAGCATGCTGCCGCCTCCCTGCTTGACCATCGAAATCGCATCCCTCGAATTGGAGGAGTTGATCAAGTACCACGACGATTTCAGGACCGAAGCGGAGGGTAGAAACGACCTTAAGGCGGAGTTGTTTCATGCAGCGCGGGCGAGCTACCTGCGCCAGCGCCTGGCGGCTGTCGCACCCCATCGGTTAACGCCAGAGAAGAAAGGACATGCATGAGCGCCGCCGCGAGGCACAGGAGCTGCCTCACAGCCCGAGTTCTGTGTCAACGCCCTGAGCACTTGAGGAGGACGCAAATGTTTCGAACTATTGCTGCCGCACTGCTCGCGCTCGGGCTGGCTGCTCCTGCATTCGCGCAAACAGCGGATGTGACTGCAACCTGCAAGGACGGAACGACTTTCAGCGTTACCCAGTCACCGGGGAGCTTGCTCACATCATGGCGGCGTGGCCAGCTTTGGCCAGCCCGCCGCAACAGGTAAGACGTCATCGGCGCAGCCGCAGCGGCCGGACCGAACATCTCCTGTCCTGGCGACAAAGTTGTTTGGGTGAACACCCGCTCGCACGTGTACCACTTTCAGGGGAAGCGCTACTTCGGCAACACGTCTTCGGGCAAGTACCGATGCGAGAAGGCTGCCGACGCATAGGGTGACCGGCCGACACGAAACGGCCAGTAACCGAGCATCGAACGCATCCGGTGCATCGTGCTTGATCATTAACCAAGGCGAGAGGGGAAGGGTGATGGCACAACGTCCGATCTGGCGCGGCCATCTCCGGCTTGCGCTCTGTGTCCTGCCCCGTAGCCCTTTTCAATGCCAGGCGCGACCGGTCGGCGGTTCGATTCGACATGATCAATCCCGAGACCGGAAATCGGATCAGGAGGATCACGGTGGACGGCGAAACCGGCGACGAACTTGAGCGCCATAATCTGGTGAAGGCTACGAATTCAAGAAGGATTACTACTTGATCATCACCGATGAGGATCTCGATAAGGAAGGTCGAGAGTTCGTCCGTGATGACTGTTGAGAAGTTTGTCGACACCGATTCGATCGATCCGATGTATTACGATGCAAGCTACTTCCTAACCCCTGATGGGAAGGCCGGCGAAGACGTCTACGCGGTCCTCCGGGCGGCCATTGCGAAAACCGGCAAGACGGCCCTGTCGCGGGTAGTAATCTCGCAGCGCGAACGCACCATTGGCCCTACGTCCGATGGGCGCCGGGCTCATGGCCCACACGCTGCACAGGAGCGCTATCTGAACAGCCCGCAGCAGCTCTTCGAGGAGGCGGCGCAGATCAAGACAGATCCAGAGATGGTCGCCCTGGCGACGCAGCTTATTGAGCGCCAGTCTGGCCGATACGACCCCTCCGACCTGGAAGACCGCTACGAGACCCGGCTCAGGGCGATGATCGAAGCCAAGCTCAAGGGCGAGGGCATGGATGCACAGCCCGACGGTCCGGAGGAGCGGGCAATGTGATCGATCTCATGGCGGCACTGAAGAGGAGCCTCGGGCAAGCAGTTTCAAGCGAGGCTTCGGCCAAAGCGAGCCAGCCCAGGCGGGCGTCAAAGTCGCGCAAGGGGGCATCTCCGGAAGAAGCTCGTCGCCAGCCCGGGCTAAAACTTCCCGATTACCGGCGGAAAGGCAGCAGGGCGCGGGCCGGCGAGGCGGAGCCGCCACCGCCCCTCACGGCTCCGGAGAAGCCTGCGGCTCATGCGGTCACGAAACGCCCACGCAAGCGTGCTTAAGGCGACTCACCTTCCAACTCTGCAGCGCCGGTCGTGTCCGCGCGGAGGTAGCCGCCAGTTTCGGGCAAGGACAAATCAGAGGACGGGACCCGGCGCAGCATGGTCCGGTAGTTTCGCCACACCGCACGGGCGGCCTCAATCTCCCCTTTGCGAACGTTCTTCCGCGTAGGTAGCCTTGAGCTCATCCTAGGTTTTGGCGTCCGGCATCTCGTGATCCGCATTCGCCTCCTGGATAAACTCCCCGGTGGGCAGCGTGTGGCCTTCCGTCTGGCAATGTACATCAGGAACGACGTACTCGGGCCTCCCATCGCTTATCGGCAGAAAGCACTCCGCTGGTCGGATCAGCCATCAAAGTTCACGATCGGCCGGAGCCAAGAGCTTCGGCGCCGGCCTTTTGTCGTGGCAAAGCCGTCCCCATCCGGTCCGCCTGGAGGGCCTTCGGGATTGGCGTCCAAGTACTCGAATATCAGCGCGATCAGTTCTTCTGCCCGGCGCCTGTCGCGCTTGCGCACTGCGGCGTCGGCTGCTTCGAGGAGGGTCGCAAGGTCATCGTCGCTGAAATCGAAGTCCATCGCGGAAAGGCCACCGGCAACCCAAGGTGGCTCACAGTGGCACGCCTATCGCATCGATGATTCTAACTTAGGTTGCATCCCTGAAATGACTCGGGATAAATCAGGGATCTTGACTTAGGTTAATGCGGCGCTATCTCCCTCTATGGTTGTATCTTACTTAGTATCTTCTCGTTTTGGAGCGCGACGGTCGATGTCAACAACTCTTACCCGTGCTGCGGACACCCGAGTGGGTGGACGGTTGATGGAAGCCAGGCTGGCCTGTGGTCTGGCGCAAGCCCAGTTCGCCGAGCAGCTCGGCCTTGACGAGCAGGACGTCGCCGAGTTCGAAAGGGGCGCAGTTAGAACCCCACCGGAGGTGCTGTACAACGCAGCTCAGTTTTTCGGCAGGCCGCTGAGCTGGTTATTCGGGCCGCTGCCAACCTCGTGATAGGAAAGGCGCCTCAGGCGTGGCACCTGGGCGAACCGCCACCACCGCCAGGGACGGTCGTGTCCGGGGTGGTGGTGTAGGAGCGGTGGGTAAGTCGCGCCGGGCGGAGCGACCGCCGAGAGTCTGGCGTACGCGGGCGACTTATCCACGGCGGTGGTCACCGCGACGGTGCTGGGTAGGGTTGGGTTGTCGAGACGCAACCTGAACCCGAGGACCACCACGATGACCGAAGACAAGATTGCCTTCGCGAGCTGCTGGAGAAGGGCTCCGACACGACGTTTCTGCGCGAGATGATCGGTTTCGCCGCCCAGCGTCTGATGGAGCTTGAGACTGACGGCCTATGCGGCGCCGGACACGGCGAACGCAGCGAGAGCCGGACCAACCAACG
>JAFAYM010000098.1 GCA_019240395.1 Acidisphaera sp.
GGAGGCCTTCCGCCCCGGCGATCCGGCCGGCGCCGAAGCGTTGCACCTGCTGCTCACGCGGATGTCCCAGGGCGGCATCTACGACCATCTCGGCGGCGGCTACGCCCGCTACGCCACCGACGCCGTCTGGCTGGTGCCGCATTTCGAAAAGATGCTCTACGACAACGCCCAGCTCCTCGAGCTGCTGGGGCTCGCCCATGCCCACCGCCCGACACCGCTCTATGCGGAGCGGGCGGAGGAGACGGTCGGCTGGCTCCGCCGGGACATGCGGGCCGCCGCCGTCGACGGCCGGGCCGCCTTCGCCGCTTCCGAGGACGCCGACAGCGAGGGCGAGGAGGGGCGCTTCTATGTCTGGAGCGAGGCCGAGATCGACACGCTCCTCGGCGAGGACGCTGCCGCCTTCAAGGCGGCCTACGACGTGACCGCCGGCGGCAATTGGGAGGGTCACACTATTCTGCACCGGGTCACGCCGCCGGGCGATGCCGCGGCCGAGGCGCGGCTGGCGCGCGGCCGCGAGCGCCTGTTCGCCGCGCGGGAGGGCCGGGTCCGCCCCGGGCGGGATGACAAGGTGCTCGCTGACTGGAACGGCCTTGCCGTCGCCGGCCTCTGCCGCGCCGCCGTGGTGTTCGGCCGGCCGGAGTGGCTCCGCCTGGCGGAGAACGCCTTCGAGTTCGTGATGGCGGAGATGTCCTCCGCCGACGGCCGGGTGCAGCACGCTTGGCGGCTTGGCCGGGTGACGGCGGCCGGGCTGCTCGAGGACCAGGCGGCGATGGCGCGGGCGGCGCTCGCCCTGTTCGAGGCGACCGGCGAGCCCCGCCGCCTGCAAGAGGCCGAACGCTTGGTCACCGCCGCGCAGGCTTGGTTCGCCGACGCCGACGGATCGTTCTACACCACCGCCGCCGACGCCACCGACATCCCGTTCGGGCCTGAGGCCCGCCCGCGCAGCGCCGGCGACAACGCCACCCCCTCGGGCAACGGCATGATGGCCGAGGTGCTGGCCCGGCTTTACCACCTCACCGGCGAGCCCGGCTGGCGCAAGCGGGCCGAGGCGCTGATCACCGCCTTCAGCGGGGCTGCCGACATGCTGGCCGCCAGCCCCACCCTGCTCGCCGCCGCCGACCTGCTGGACCGCGCCGCCTGCGTCGTCATCGCCGGCGACCCCGCCCGCCCGGCGGCCCAGGCGCTCCTCGGGACCGCGCTGGCCTCCCCCGATCCGGCGGTCTGCGTGCTGCGCGCGCCGCGCCCCGACGCCGTCGCGCCGACCCATCCGGCCTTCGGCAAGACCGCGGGCGAGCGCGAGGCCCTCGCCTATGTCTGCCGCGGGCAGACCTGCGGGCTGCCCGTCGACAGCCCGGTCGCATTGGCGGAGCTGCTGCCTCTGCGGGCGCGTGATCCGGCCGAAGCCGCCCCGCCTTGACAGCGCGCTCGGCCGGGGCTGGATTGCCCGTCCGCCAGGAAAAAGCCACGAGGCGTGCCCCAGTTGTCGCTGCATACGCCGATCGGCGACATCACCGTTTCCGAGGAGGACGGCAGCATCGTCGCGCTCGACTGGGGGTGGGGCCGCGACCAGTCGCAAACCCCGCTGCTGCGCCGCGCCGCCGAGCAGCTGCAGGCCTATTTCGACGGCGATGCCGTCGCCTTCGACCTGCCGCTGGCGCCCGCCGGAACCGCCTATCGCCGGCGGGTCTGGGCGGAACTGTGCCGTATCCCCCGGGGCGAGACCCGCACCTACGGCGACATCGCGGCGGCCGCCGGCGGCAGCGCGCGATCCGTCGGCCAAGCCAACCAGGCCAACCCGATCCCCATCCTGATCCCCTGCCACCGCGTCGTCGCCGGCGCCGGCCTCGGCGGCTATACCGGGGGGAGCGGCCTGCCAACCAAGCGCTTCCTGCTCGACCTCGAAGGCCCGGCGCGAGCGGCGGCGATGCTGCTGTAGCCGCGTCCGACGACCGCGGCCGCCGGAAGTCCGGCAACCCCTCATCACCGACACGGAGATCACCATGAGCAAGGCGATACGCATCCACGCCAATGGCGGCCCGGAGGTGTTGCAGTGGGAGGACGTGCCGACACCAGAGCCGGGGCCCGGCGAGGCGCTGGTGCATCATGAGGCGGTCGGCCTCAATTACATCGACGTCTATTTCCGCACCGGCCTCTACAAGGCGCCGAACCTGCCCGCCACCATCGGCATGGAAGCCGCCGGCACGGTCACCGCCATCGGCCCCGAGGTGACCGAGGTGAAGGTCGGCGACCGCGTCGCCTATGCCAGCGGGCCGATCGGCGCCTACGCCACCGACCGCGTGATGATCGCCAGCCGCCTGGTCCGCCTGCCCGAGGCGATTGATTTCCGGACCGCGGCGGCGATGATGCTGCAGGGCATGACCGCCCAGTATTTGATCCGCCGCACCTACCCCGTGAAACCCGGCGACACCATCGTGGTGCACGCGGCCGCCGGCGGCGTCGGCCTGATCCTCTGCCAGTGGGCCTCCCATCTCGGCGCCACGGTGATCGGCGTCGTCTCCACCGCCGCCAAGGCCGAGCTCGCCCGCGCGCACGGCGCCGCCCACACCGTGGTCGGCCACGCCACCCTGGCCGCGGAGGTCAAGCGCGTCACCGGCAACGCCATGGTGCCGGTGGTCTATGACAGTGTCGGGCGCGACACCTTCGAGGCCAGCATCGACTGCCTGGCAC
>JAFAYM010000109.1 GCA_019240395.1 Acidisphaera sp.
GCGCAGCTCGAGCCGAAGCTCTACCAGCCCAGCCGGCAGTTCCGCGGCGATGCCTTCACCTACGGCTCGACTGCGCAGAGCGTCGAGGAGAAATCCCTCACGCCGGCTCCGGGAATGGCGCTGAAGGTGCCGCTCTATTAGGTAATCCGTCCCGGTTCGGCCCGGCGTCCCCGCACAACCGGTTCCCGAGACGGGCAGGGCTGACCAAGAGCCTTTCCACCTCGATCCACGGCTTGGCAGCCGAGGCGGGCGTGAACGCGAGTTCGCGCCCGCCGCTCTAGGACGCGCCGACTAGGCCGCGCGCAAAGTCCCCGGCATCGAACGGCCGCAGATCGGTCGCCCGCTCGCCGACGCCGACGGCGTGGATCGACAGGCCGAAGGTTTCCGCCAGGGCCACGACGATGCCGCCGCGCGCACTGCCGTCCAGCTTCGTCACGATCAGGCCGCTGACGTCCACCATCTCCTTGAACACCCGGACCTGCTCGATGGCGTTCTGGCCCGTCGTGGCGTCCAGCACCAGCAGCACCGAATGCGGGGCGTCCCCATCCTGCTTGCGCAGCACGCGGATGATCTTCTGCAGCTCCTGCATCAGCGCCGACTTGTTGTGCAGCCGCCCGGCGGTGTCGATCAGCAGCACGTCGGCGGCCTCGGCGCGGGCCCGCGTCAGCGCGTCGAAGGCCAGGCCCGCAGCGTCGGTGTTCGGCGGCCCGGCGATCACCGGCGCGCCGGTCCGCTCGCCCCAGATCTGCAGTTGCTCCACCGCCGCGGCCCGGAACGTGTCGCCCGCCACCAGCACCGGCCGCAGCCCCTGCTCGCGCCAGGCCAGCGCCAGCTTGCCGATCGTCGTCGTCTTGCCGGTGCCGTTCACCCCGGCGACCAGCACCACATGCGGCCGACGCGCCGGGTCGAGCACCAGCGGACGCGCCACTGGGGCGAGAATGACGGCGATCTCCTCAGCCAGTGCCTCCTTGACCTCCTGGTCGGAAACGTCGCGGCCGAAGCGGGTGCGGCGAAACGCTGCGATCACCCGCGCCGCCACTGCCGTGCCGAGATCGGCGCCGATCAGCAGCTCCTCCAGCTCCTCGAGCGCGGCGTCGTCGAGCTTGCGCCGCGTCACCACCGCGGCAAGGCCGCTGGTCAGCTTCTCCGTGCTGCGGGAGAGGCCTTCCTTCAGCCGGCTGAAGAACCCGCCGAGCGCCATCAGAGTGCCTCGGCCAGCAGGCCCCGCCCATCCGCGCCGGTGATCCGCGCCGCCAGCAGCCGCCCCGGATTGGCGGGGCCTGCCAGCCGCACCGGCGCGAAATGCTCGGTGTGGCCGGCCTGCGCGGTCTCCGCCAGCACGCTCGCCGTCCGCCCGACCTGGCTCGCATAGAACCGCGCGGCGTTGCGCGCGCCCGCGGCGCGCAGACGCGCCGCCCGCACCCGGCGCTCGGCCACCGGCACGGCCGGCATCCGGGCCGCCGGGGTGCCGGGCCGCTCGCTGTAGGGAAAGACGTGGAGGAACGGCAGCTCCGCCTCCTCCACCAAGGCCAGGGTTTCGGCGAACAGCGCCTCGCTCTCCGTGGGGAAACCGGCGATCAGGTCCGCACCGACGGCGATCCCGGGCCGCATGTCGCGCGCGCGGGCAATCGCCGCGAGCGCCCCGGCCCGGCTGTGGCGGCGGCGCATGCGCTTGAGGATCAGGTCGCTGCCGGCCTGCAGCGAGAGATGCAGGTTCGGCATCAGCCGCTCCTGCTCGGCCAGCAGCCGCCACAGCTCGGCGTCGATCTCCTGCGGATCGAGCGACGACAGGCGCAGCCGCGGCAGGTCAGGCACCAGCGCCAGCAATCGCCGGACGAGCTGGCCGAGGCTCGGCCGCCCCGGCAAGTCAGCCCCGTAGCTGGTGGCGTCCACCCCGCTGAGCACGACCTCCCGGTAGCCGGCCTCGACCAGGGCGCGCACCTGGGCGACCACCGCACCCACCGGCACGCTGCGGCTCGGTCCGCGGCCGAAGGGGATGATGCAGAAGGTGCAGCGATGGTCGCACCCCTGCTGGACCTGGACGAAGGCGCGCGCACGGCCGCCGAACCGGGTCACCAGGTGCGGCGCAGTATCGCGCGCCGCCATGATGTCCGCGACCGCCGAGGGCGCGTCCGGGCGCCAGCTTTCCGGTGCGAGCTTCTCCTGGTTTCCGAGCACGCGATCGACGCCCGGCAGCCGCGCCCAGCCTTGCGGGTCGATCTGCGCGGCGCAGCCGGTGACCACGATGCGTGCCCCCGGACGCTCGCGCCGCACCCGCCGGATCGCCTGGCGCGCCTGGCGCTCGGCCTCCGCCGTCACCGCGCAGGTGTTGACGATCACGGTGTCGTCCAGGCGGGCAGCGTGGCCGCGGATGACTTCGCTTTCCCAGGCATTCAACCGGCAACCGAAGGTCAGGATGTCGGCGCTCATGCCGGATAGGCCGTCAGGTCGATGCAGCCGTGGAACGCCGTCGCCGTCGGGCCGGTCATCAGCACGTGCCCATCCGCGCGCCATTCGATCGCGAGGGGACCGCCGTCGAGCACGACCTCCGCCTTGCGTCCCGTCAGTCCGCGCCGATGGGCGTTGACCAGGGCCGCGCAGGCGCCGGAGCCGCAGGCGCGGGTCAACCCGGCGCCTCGCTCCCAGACCCGCAGCCGCAGCCGGGCCGGGCCGAGCACGCTGGCGAAGCCGACATTCGCCCGCTGCGGGAACAGCGGATGGCACTCCATGCGCGGCCCGATCCCCGCTACGTCGACCTCACCGAGGTTCTCCACGAAGAATGTGACGTGCGGGTTGCCCATCGAGCAGGCCGCGGGGTCAGCCACTCCGTTCGCCGCCAAGTCCAGGTGCAGGGTGTCCATGGCACTGGCCAGCGGCACCGCCTGCCACTCCAGCCGGGCCGGCCCCATATCCACCTGGACCATGCCGTCCGCCCGCACCTCGGCCGCCAGATCGCCGGCCGCGGTCCGGATGACCTGGCGAGGCCTCCCGGTTTCCCGGAACAGCAGGTCGGCGACACAGCGGGTGGCGTTGCCGCAGGCGCCCGCCTCCGCGCCGTCGGGATTGCGGATGCGCATGAAGGCATCGGCGCCGGGCGGCGGCGGCTCGATGGTGATGAACTGGTCGCAGCCGACGCCGCTGCGCCGGTCGGCGATGGCTGCCGCCCGCGCCGGGGTCAGGCCGAGCGGGGCCGCGCGCTCGTCGAACACGACGAAATCGTTGCCCAGGCCGTGCATCTTGATGAAGCGGGCTTGCATCCGCGCCTATATCTGCCCTCTTCGCGCGACCCTCAACCTTGCCACGGCCGGAAGGGGTGCTATAAGCCCGCCGAAATCTGCACGTAGTCTGGTCTGCGCGCCGGGCCTGGATGGGCATGCCCGGCCGCGATGCTCGCGCCATGGAGAAGCAAATGCCCAAGATGAAGACCAAGTCTTCGGTGAAGAAGCGATTCAAGGTCACCGCGACCGGCAAGGTGCTGGCCGGGCCCGGCATGAAGCGCCATGGCCTGATCAACCGCCCGCAGAAGATGAAGCGCAGCAACCGCGGCAGCCAGGTGCTCACCGAGGCGGACGGCAAGACCGTCAAGCAGTGGGCACCCTACGGGCTGCGCTGAGGAGTTCGCACCATGGCACGCGTCAAGCGCGGCGTTACCACTCACGCCCGTCACAAGAAGGTCCTCGAGCAATCGAAGGGCTATGTCGGCCGGTCTTCCACGAACTACCGCATTGCGCTGGAGCGGCTGGAGAAGGCGCTCCGCTACGCCTATCGCGACCGGCGCAACAAGAAGCGCGATTTCCGTGGGCTGTGGATCCAGCGCATCAACGCAGCGGTGCGTGAGCACGGGCTGACCTATTCGAAGTTCATCGCCGGCCTGAAGCAGGCGGGCATCGAGATGGATCGCAAGGTGCTCGCGGCGATAGCCTATGATGATCCCGCCAGCTTTGCGGAGATCGTAAGGAAGGTGCAGGCCGCTCTTTGAATCTCGTCCGCCCGGAGCTTACTTGAGATTGAGGAGGCTGCCTGTTGGGCAGCCTTTTTCAATGGATGTACGATGACACCCGAAGTCGCGAGATTGACTAATGATATAATGATTGCTGTAGGCGAGCAGCAAACCTATCTGACGCGCCTTGAGCATCAGCTGAAAGAGTTGCAGACTCGGGAATATCTAGGCTTAAAAGACGATCCAGAATTGAGTTTAATATTACTTATCGACGGGCTCAAAAGATTTCTGTCTAGTATACCTCAGTTTCGTTCATATTGGCTGGGAAAGAAGAGTCAGTTTTCTAACCTATCTGGAGGACTGAAGGGGCTTGATTCGAGCGAGCGAAAGAATTTTGGTCAAGACCTCAACTGGTTCAAGCAGACCGTAGAATCCGAACTTGCGGGAATTCAGCAAAGAGCAGAGCGCCTCGAAATCGAGTTTAGGCTGTTATCCGAACGCCTAGACGTGACCCTGCCGCCCCGCCCGTCCCCGATCGGCCTGATCCACCCGATCAGCCGGACCATCGAGGAAATCACCGCCATCTTCGGCGCCATGGATTTCGTCGTCGGCGAGGGCCTCGACATCCAGACCGACTGGTACAATTTCGGCGCGCTGAACATCCCCGCCCACCACCCCGCGCGCGCCGACCACGACACCTTCTATCTGCCGGGGGAGCGCGACGGCCGGCCGCTGCTGCTGCGCACGCAGACCTCGGACGCGCAGATCATCACCATGCTGAACCAGAAGCCGCCGCTGCGCGTGATCGCGCCGGGCCGCACCTATCGCGCCGATCACGATGCCACGCACAGCCCGATGTTCCATCAGTGCGAAGGCCTGGCGATCGATCGTGCGCTCACCCTCGGCCATCTCAAGGGCTGCCTGATCGATTTCCTGCGCAGCTTCTTCGGCATCGCCAACCTGCCGGTACGATTCCGCGCCAGCTACTTCCCCTTCACCGAGCCCTCGATGGAGGTCGATATCGGCTGGAACCGCCGCACCGGTGAGCTTGGCGGCGGCGGCGATTGGCTCGAGATACTCGGCAGCGGCATGGTGCATGCGCGGGTGCTGGCGAATTGCGGGCTCGATGCGCGCGAGTGGCAGGGCTTCGCCTTCGGCATGGGGGTGGAGCGGCTGACCATGCTGAAGCACGGCATTCCCGATCTGCGGCTGTTCTTCGAAAGCGACCTGCGCTGGCTCCGCCACTACGGCTGCAATCCGCTGGCCCCGGTGATGCTGCACGAGGCGCCGTGAAGTTCACCCTCTCCTGGCTGCGCACGCATCTCGACACCGAGGCGCCGCTCGAGCGCATCACCGACACGCTCAGCGCCATCGGCCTCGAAGTGGAGAGGGTGGAGAACCGCGCCGCCGAGCTCGCATCGTTCCGCATCGCCCGGGTCATCGAGGCGGTGCAGCACCCGAACGCCGACCGCCTGCGCGTCTGCCGGGTGGACACCGGGGAGGGCGTGGTCTCCGTGGTCTGCGGCGCACCGAATGCGCGCACCGGCATGAAGGGCGTGTTCGCGGCGCCCGGCAGCCACATCCCCGGCACCGGCATCACGCTGAAAACCGGCGAGATCCGCGGCGTGCAGAGTGCGGGCATGCTGCTGTCTGCGCGCGAAATGGGTCTCGGCGAGGATCATGACGGCATCGTCGATCTGCCGGAGGACGCACCGGTCGGCGTATCCTACGCGTCCTGGGCGGGGCTGGATGATCCGCTGATCGAGATTGCCGTCACGCCGAACCGCGGCGATGCGCTGGCGGTGCGCGGCGTGGCGCGCGACCTCGCCGCCGCCGGCCTCGGGGCCTTGCGTCCGTGGCGCGCCGAGAAGCTGGCGCCGAGCTTCCGCAGCCCATTGCGCTGGCAGGTCGACCTGCCCGAGGCCTGTCCCTGGATACTCGGCCGCACCATCCGAAATCTGCGCAACGGCCCCAGCCCGAAATGGCTGGCGGATCGGCTGATCTCGGTCGGGTTGCGGCCGATCAACGCGCTGGTCGATGTCACGAACTTCTTCACGATCGATCTTGGCCGGCCGCTGCACGTCTTCGACGCGGGCAAGATCACCGGCGATCGGCTGGTGCTGCGCCCCGGCGCCGGCGAGCGGTTTTCCGCACTCGACGGGCGCGACTACACGATCGGCCCCGACGATCTGGCGATTGCGGACGCGGCGGGCGTGCAGTCGCTGGCCGGCGTCATGGGCGGTGCGGCGACCGGCTGCGACGCGGCGACCACCGCGGTGTTCCTGGAGGTGGCGCTGTTCGATCCCGTGCGCGTCGCCCTCACCGGCCGGCGCCATCAGATCAACTCCGATGCCCGCCAGCGTTTCGAGCGGGGCATCGACCCGGCGCTGCTGCCCTCGGCCACCGAGGCGGCGACGCAGCTGATCCTCGAGCTGTGCGGCGGCGAGGCGAGCGAGGTGGTTTCGGCCGGCGCCGAACCCGCCTGGCGCCGCCAGGCCAGCCTGCGTTTTTTCCGGTTAGCCGAGTTCGGCGGCCTCGCCGTGCCGGAAGACGAGGCGGTTGGCGCACTCCAGCGTCTCGGCTTCGGCGTCGCCCGACGCGACGCGACCGAGGTGACGGTGGATGTGCCGTCCTGGCGCAACGACATCGCCGTCCCGGGCGGGCTCGACATGGCCCCTGCCCTCTCCGCCGAGGACGCCGAAGCGGCGCGCGCCGGGGCGGCCGCGATCGAGCCGGAAGCCGACCTCATCGAGGAAGTGCTGCGGCTGCGCGGCCTCGACACCGTGCCGCCGGTGTCGCTGGACCGCGCCGCGCCGGTGCCGCTGCCGACGCTCACGCCGCGCCAGTCCCGCGCCGCGCTGGCCCGCCGCACCCTGGCGGCGCGCGGCCTTATCGAGTGCGTCACCTTCAGCTTCATGGCCTCGCCGGTCGCCGGGCTGTTCGGCGGCACCGACCCGGCCCTGCGCCTGGCCAACCCGATCGCCGCCGACCTCGACCAGCTCCGCCCGACGCCGGTCGCCACGCTGGCGCTGGCGGGGGCGCGCAATGCTGCCCGCCTGCTGGCCGATGCGGCGCTGTTCGAGATCGGCCCGGCCTTCAGCGGCACCACCCCGGAAGGTCAGCGCCAGGTCGCCGCCGGGCTGCGTGCCGGCAGCACGCCGCGCAACTGGATCGAGCCCGCGCGGGCCTGGGACGCGCTCGACGCCAAGGCTGACGCGCTCGCCGTACTCACCGCCCTCGGCCTGCCAATGGAGAGCCTCAGCGTCACACCGGATGCGCCGGAGTTCTACCATCCCGGCCGCTCCGGCGTGGTGCGCCAAGGCCCGAAAACGATCCTGGCAAATTTCGGGGAACTGCATCCGCGCGTGCTGGCCGCCCTCGACCTCTCCGGCGCGGTGGCCTTCGAGGTGTTCCTCGACGCCATCCCCGAACCGAAGCGTCGCCGCCGGGCCCCGCCCGAGCTCTCGCCGTTGCAGCCGGTGCGGCGCGATTTTGCTTTCCTCGTCGATGCGGGTGTAACGGCGGAGGCCGTGCTGCGCGCTGCCCGTGGCGCCGAACGGCGGCTGATTACCGGTGTCGTGCTGTTCGACGTGTACCAAGGCGGCGAGCTGCCCCCCGGCAAGAAATCGCTCGCTCTCGAGGTCACGTACCAGCCGCTGGAGCGCACGCTGACCGACGCCGAGATCGAGGCCGTCGGCGCCAAACTGGTCGCCGCCGTCGCCAAGGCGACCGGGGCCGTGCTACGGTGAGCCGACCCAAGCCCGAGCTGCGGTCATATCAGGAGGCTCGCATGGCCGTGCGTTTCTCGGTTCCCACGAACGAGCTACAATCTGCTGCCAGAGCTACCGTCCAGCTCGGCAAGATTGCCGAGCGTCTGCTCAACCTGGCATCGGAGGCGAGCGATGCGCAGCTGCAGAGCAGGATTGTCAGCGAGGCCAAAGCCATCCTTGAGGTCATCAATACGCTGAATGCGACACTGAACTCCTCCATCTCCGAATCCGCGCGTCTCGCATGACTTCGGACGGGGAGGACAGGCCACCCCCCGACACGACGAACGGAATCAAGCAGGAGATCGAAGCGGCGCGGCAGCAAGTGCAGGAAACGATCCTGGTCTCCGAGACTGCGCAGTCTCGTCTGGACCGAGCCAGACAGACCCGCATCGACGAGGACCGGTCGAAGATAACGCGGACCGTCTTCAATATCCTCTCGATTGCTATAATCGCAACGTTTGTCATCATCTGGACCGAAGGACGCAGTGACCCGGCCGACGCAACCGTGCAGGCTCTCGACGTGCTCAAGTCGGTCGTCCTGCCCGTGGTGACGCTGGTGCTCGGGTTCTATTTCGGCCAGTCCAGCAAGTCGTAGCCATGCCGGACCCTGAGCGTCCCCGCACATGACCGATACGCCGATCGACCGCATCCGCAACTTCGCCATCATCGCCCATATCGACCACGGCAAGTCCACGCTTGCCGATCGGCTGATCCAGGCGACCGGCGGGCTGACCGAGCGCGAGATGACCAACCAGGTGCTCGACAGCATGGAGCTGGAGCGCGAGCGCGGCATCACCATCAAGGCGCAGACGGTCCGCCTCGCCTATCGGGCGCAGGACGGCGAGCTCTACGCGCTGAACCTGATGGACACGCCCGGCCATGTCGATTTCGCCTACGAGGTCAGCCGCTCGCTCGCCGCGTGCGAGGGCTCGCTGCTGGTGGTGGATGCCAGCCAGGGCGTCGAGGCGCAGACGCTGGCCAACGTCTATCAGGCGATCGACGCTAACCACGAAATCGTCCCCGTGCTCAACAAGGTCGATCTGCCCGCCGCCGAGCCCGAGCGGGTGCGCCAGCAGATCGAGGACGTGATCGGCCTGGATGCGTCCGACGCGCTGCTGATCAGCGCCAAGACCGGCCTGAACATCGAGGGCGTGCTGGAGGCGCTGGTCACCCGCCTGCCGGCGCCGAAGGGCGATACCGCGGCGCCGCTGAAGGCGCTGCTGGTGGATAGCTGGTACGATTCCTATCTCGGCGTCATCATCCTGGTGCGCGTGCAGGACGGACGGCTGCGGCGCGGCCAGAAGATCCGCATGATGTCGACCGGCGCCGTGCATGGCGTCGAACAGACAGGCGTGTTCACGCCGAAGATGATCGCCGTGGATGATCTGGGACCGGGCGAGATCGGCTACATCACGGCCGCCATCAAGACCGTCGCGGACTGCAACGTCGGCGATACGATCACCGAGGACCGCCGTCCGGCCGCCGAGCCGCTGCCCGGCTTCAAGCCGTCGGTGCCGGTGGTCTGGTGCGGCCTCTATCCCGTCGACGCCGACGATTTCGAGAAGCTGCGCGACAGCCTGGGCAAGCTGCGGCTCAACGATTCGAGTTTCCACTACGATCCCGAAACCTCGGCGGCTCTGGGCTTCGGTTTCCGCTGCGGCTTCCTCGGTCTGCTGCATCTCGAGATCATCCAGGAGCGGCTGGCCCGCGAGTTCGACCTCGACCTGATCGCCACCGCACCGAGCGTCGTCTATCGCGTGCATCGCACCAACGGCCGCGTCGAGGAGCTGCACAACCCCGCCGACATGCCCGACGGCAGCGTCGTCGACCATATCGAGGAGCCGTGGATCCGCGCCACCATCCTGGTGCCGGACGATTATCTCGGCGCCGTGCTGACGCTCTGCAACGAGCGGCGCGGCCAGCAGGTGGATCTGACCTATGTCGGCAATCGGGCGATGGCCGTCTATCGGTTGCCGCTGAACGAGGTGGTGTTCGATTTCTACGACCGGCTGAAATCGGTGAGCCGCGGCTATGCCAGCTTCGACTACCAGATGGACGGCTACGCCGAGAGCGATCTGGTGCGCATTTCCATCCTGGTGAACCAGGATCCGGTGGACGCGCTGAGCTTCATCGCCCATCGCAGTGCCGCCGAAAATCGTGGCCGCGCCATCTGCGTCCGGCTGAAGGACTTGATCCCACGCCAGCTCTTCAAGATCGCCATCCAGGCGGCGATCGGCGGCCGGGTGATCGCGCGCGAGACGATCAGCGCGCTGTCCAAGGACGTGACGGCGAAGTGCTA